>DATDAQ010000119.1:0-66968 GCA_036525295.1 Solirubrobacterales bacterium
CAAAGCCGCGCCGATCGTCGCGATCGGCTTTTTCGCTCTGATCGCGGCCACCGCTGCCTTCTCGGTGCTTCACGCCAAGGACGAGGAAGAGGCAAAGGCCGCCGAGTTCTCTGAGGCGAACGAAGAGATCACCAAAGAGGAGGCCTCACCGGTCGAAGACGAAAGCAAAGAGACGCCGGCACCCAAGCCCAAGCCGGCCGCCAAGGGCCCAGGCAGCACGCTCCAGCTCGCCGCCTCGCCGACCGACCTCGCCTTCGACACGACGAGCCTGACCAGCAAACCGGGCAAAGTGACGATCGACTTCGACAATCCGGCGGCGCTTGAACACAACGTCGCGATCGAGCAGGATGGAAAAGAGATCGCCGTCTCCGAAACGCTCACCGAAGGCAAGACGTCGGTCAGTGCCGACCTCGCCCCCGACACCTACACCTTCCTCTGCACCGTGCCCGGGCACGCCGAAGCAGGCATGCAGGGAACTCTCGTAGTCAAGTAGCCCCACTCGGGCGCTAACCTCGCCGTATGACGAGTGGCAAGCGGTACCACGTCACCACGTTCGGCTGTCAGATGAACGTGCACGACTCCGAGCGGATGCGCGGGATGCTCGAGTCGCTGGGCTACGAGGAGGCGCCGAACCGCGACGGTGCCGATCTGATTCTCTTCAACACCTGCTCGATTCGCGAGTCGGCCGACAATCGCTTCGTCGCCCACCTGGGCGAGGCCAAGCGGCTCAAGTCCGAATACCCCGACCGGGTTGTCGGCGTCGGCGGCTGCTGGGCCCAATCGGTCAAGGACGAGGTCTTCCAGCGCTTCCCCTTCGTCGACGTCGCCTTCGGCCCGGGGCAGATACACAAGCTCGCCGAGTTTCTCAACTCCGACTCGCTCAGCGCCCAGGGCTACTTCGAGTTCGAGGACTTCTCGGCCAGCCTGCCGACCCGGCGGGTTCGGGAGTTCCAGGGTTGGCTGCAGGTCTCCCAGGGCTGCAACTGCAACTGCTCCTACTGCATCGTGCCCTCGACCCGCGGCCGCGAGGTCAGCCGCGACCCGGCCCAGCTGGTGGCAGAGGCAGAGGCTCTGGCCGCCGACGGAGTGCGCGAGGTGACCCTGCTGGGGCAGAACGTCAACAGCTACGGTCGCGACCTGCCGAAGGAGACGCGGATCGGCTTCTCCGACCTGCTCGGCAGGATCGACGCGATCGACGGCATCGACCGCATCCGCTACACCAGCCCGCACCCCAAGGACATGAAAGAGGACGTGATCCGCGCCCACGCCGATCTGCCGGCGCTCTGCGAGCACATCCACCTGCCTTTGCAAGCGGGCTCCAGCGCCGTGCTCAAACGCATGCGCCGGACCTACGACCGCCAGCGCTACATGGACCGGGTCTCGCTGATCCGCGAGCACGTTCCCGACTGCGCGATCACCACCGACATCATCGTCGGCTTTCCGGGCGAGACGGAGGCCGACTTCGAGCAGACGCTGGAGGTGGTCGACGAGGTCGGCTATGACGGCGCTTTCACCTTCGTCTTCTCGCCTCGACGCGAAACCGAGGCAGCCGAGCTGGATGAGCAGGTGCCGCACCCGGTCAAGGTCGAGCGGATGGAGCGTCTGGTCGAGCTGGTGCAGGCAAGGGCAGCAGAACAGGCCCAGAGGTTCGTTGGCAGAGAGATGGAGGTCATGGTCGAAGGGACCAGCCGCACGGATGAGACGCGCCTACGTGGTCGCACCAGGCATAACAAGGCCGTGAACTTCGACGGCGAGGCCGAGCCCGGGGAATTCGTCAGGGTCGAGATCAGCGATGCGACTTCGCAGACGCTGAGCGGAGTAGCGGCAAACCCTCTCTCTCGGCTTCTTTGACGGTAGTCGCGATATTCGGCCCGACGGGGGTCGGGAAGACCGGCGTCGCGGTCGCGTTGGCGGAGGAGCTGCGGAGGCGGGGTGAGGATCCTGTCGCCATCTCCTGCGACGCGCTGCAGGTGTACGAGGGCTTGGCGACGCTGACCGGGGTCGCCTCTCCAGGGGAGCAGTCAAAGCTCGAACACAAACTGGTGGGGTTCGTCCCGGTTACGGAGGCTTTCAACGTGGGGAACTACATGCCGCTCGCGCATGCGGAGATCGATGCGGCACTGGCGGCCGGACGGCGGCCGATCGTGGTGGGGGGGACCGGGTTGTACCTACGGGCGGCGCTGGCGGAGCTGTCGCTGGTGAAGGCGGAGCCCGAAGCCGAGGACTCCGAGCTGTGGTCGCCCGAGACGAGGCACCCGGCGACGATCTTCGGGCTCGATATGGAGCGAGAGCGGCTGTATGAGCGGATCGATGCCCGTACCGAGGCGATCGTCGCCGCAGGTGCGCGCGAAGAGGTCGAGAGGGCCGAGGCGCTCGGCCCGTCCAGGACCGCCCGCAAGGCCCTGGGCTTCGACGAAGTCCTCGCCGGGAACGTCGAGTTGATGAAGAAACGCTCCCGCAATTACGCCCGCCGCCAGCTCACCTGGATGCGCAAGATCCCAAACCTCCGCTGGATCGACCGCACCGACCTCTCCAATGCAGACATCGCCGCTCAAATCAGCGCTGAGGTCGACACCCGCTCACGGTGATGTCGCACTTTCCGCCGCTATGCGGCGTCAAGTGCGACGGCAATCCCGACTTCCCCGAATCGCAAAGTTGATATCGCACTTCCTGCCGCTATCCGGCGGAAAGTGCGACCGCTGGGGGTGGGAATAGGCTGCGGTTGTGCGATTCGAGAAGTGGCAGGCACTGGGGAACGACTATCTGATCGTCGAGGCGGACTCGCTGCCGTGGGAGTTGACGGCGGGGCGGGTTCGGCGGCTCTGCGACCCGCATTTCGGGGTCGGGTCGGACGGGGTGCTGCTGCTCTCGCGCAGCGACGACCCCGAGCTCGTCGCCGAGCTGCGGATCTTCAACCCGGACGGATCTGAGGCGGAGCTGTCGGGGAACGGGGCCCGTGAGGCGATCCTCTACCTGCGCAGGCACGGCTGGACCGACCGGGACACCTTCTCGATCCGGACCGCCGCCGGCCCGATCACGCCGACGATCACCTCAGAGCGAATCTGCTCCGTCGACATGGGCCGTGCCTCGACTACGTCAAAGGACTTCCCGGATGGCGGCCCGGACGGCAGGGGCTCGCTGAACGCTGTCGGGCATGAGTGGGCCTTCCAGCACGTCTCGATCGGCAACCCGCAGTGCGCGATCGAGGTGGGTGGGGAGCTGGAGTCCCTCGACCTGGCCGAGATCGGGCCGCCGGTCGAAGGCCACGAGCTCTTCCCGAACCGCACCAACGTCTCCTTCTTCCGGGTGACGGGCAGCGGGGTGCGGGCACGGATCTTCGAGCGCGGGGTGGGGGAGACGCTTTCCTCGGGAACCGGGGCCAGCGGGGCGGCGGTGGCTGCCTTTCTCAACGGCACCCCCAGCCCGATCACCGTCGAGCTCGACGGTGGCGAGCTGGAGGTCGAGGTCTCGCCTGATCTCAGCGTCCGCCTCACCGGCTGGGCAGAGCCGATCTGCTCCGGGGAGCTCTCGCCGGAGCTCCTCGCGGCGCTCGGCCGCCTAGACGACTAGATTTCCGCGCCCATGGGGATCTCGGACCCGTCAAAGCGGTTGGAGGCGATGCCTCCCTACAAGTTCCAGGAGCTGGAGCGGACGATCGCCGACAAGCGCGCTGCCGGCATCGACGTGATCAGCCTCGGCATCGGCGATCCCGACGAACCGACCTACCCGCACGTCGTCTCGGCGATGCAGGAAGCGGTTGCCGACTCCGGCAACCAGAAGTACCCGAGCAACCGAGGCCGCGAGGAGTTCCGCCAGGCCTTCGCCGAGTTCTACGACCGCCGCTTCGGCGTCGAGATCGACCCGGAAAACGAGGTGATCCCGGCGATCGGCGCCAAGGAGTGCATCTACAACCTCTGCTTCGCCTTCCTCGACCCCGGCGACGTCGCGCTCGCCTCGGACCCCGGCTACCCCGTCTACACCGGCGGCCCGATCCTCGCCGGGGCGAGCGCGGAGCTGCTGCCGCTCGTCCCCGAGCTGGGCTTCGCGCCCGACCTCAGCGCCATCCCGGCCGAGGTCGCCGCCAGGGCTCGCCTGATGTTCCTCAACTTCCCCAACAACCCGAGCGGCGCGATCGTTCCCGAGGGCTTCTTCGAGATGGCCGTCTCCTTCGCCCGCGAGCACGAGATCCTCGTCGTCCACGACAACGCCTACTCGGAGACGACCTACGACGGCTACGTGGCGCCGAGCTTCCTCGCCACGCCCGGCGCCAAGGAGGTCGGCGTCGAGGTCTTCTCGCTCTCCAAGGGCTACAACATGACCGGCTGGCGCTGCGCCGCGATCCTCGGCAACGCCGAGGCGGTGCAGACCTACTGGCGACTGAAGACGAACGTCGACTCCGGTCTCTTCGAGGCCGTGCAGATGGCGGGCGTCGCGGCGCTCCAGGGCCCCAGCGGTCCGATGGAGCGGATGAACGAGACCTACACCCGTCGGCGCGACCTCGTGGTCGGGGCGCTGCGCGAGATCGGCGTCGAGGTGACGCCACCGAAGGGCACGATCTACGTCTGGGCCCCGGTCCCCGAGGGCCACACGTCTACTTCTTTCGCCGAGCTGGTCCTCGAAGAGGCCGCCGTCGTCGTCTCCCCGGGCTCGATGTACGGGCCGAGCGGCGAGGGCTTCTTCCGCATCTCGCTCACCACGCCCGACGACCGCATCTCAGAGGCCGTCGAGCGCATGCGCGAGCACCTTTCCTGAGGCCGGCTACTCGACCTCGACTTCGTCGACCATACCCTTGAGGGCGTGCGGCGGGCCGCCCTGGCGGTCGGTGATGAAGCAGTAAAGGGCATAGCGCCCCGGCTCGAGGTCGAGCGTGACCAGCTGACCTTCGCCACCTTCGATCACCGCTGTCGCCTGACTGCCTTTTTCCTCGAGTGGCGGCTTGCCTTTGTTCGTCTTGAAGAAGCGCTCCACGTCCTCGGCTGTGCTGTCGCCGACCAGGGGCGAGGCGAGCAGATGGTGCGGCTGGGCCCCGGTGTTGTCGAAGACGACCTCGGTCTTGCCCGAGGGCAGCGCTTCTGCCTCGAAGCCGTACTCAAAGGCCTCCACCGTGGTGTCCGCCTCCACCGTATCGTCGGACTCCTCGCCGCTGACTTCGAGGGTGGGCACCGATGCCGCGTCGGGCGGTCCCTGACTCCCTTCCGTATCGAACGCGTAGTAGGTGCCGGGCTCGAGCACCTGGGTGACGGTCTGGCTCTTGCCGGCTGCCGTTGTGCCAACTCCGCCGCCGGCGAAGAACCACCCCGGGAAGGCCTCGCCTTTCATCGCGGCTTCCAGCCCTTCGACGACTTCCTCGGCCGAGTGGTCCCCGTCGACGCGGATCAGCTGCAGGTCGCTTTCGGCTTTTCCGTCGTTTTGGAGCGTGATCTCCGCCAGGCCGGCCTCGGCGCTCTGCGGCCCACCGACCTTGGACCCTTTGCCTTCCTGCGTGACCGTGAAGGTCAGTGTTTGCGCCTCCTCGTCGCTTCCGCAGGCGACCAGACCGAGGGGGATCGCTGCAACGAAGACGAAAAGAGCTACGAGACCGGAACGCCGAGAGAGAATCGGTTTCACGCTTGCCTCCTGCGATTGCTGACGATGGACGAGCACGTACCCGCCGCCGCGGGAGCCCTAACCCTCGCGCTTGCGCCAGTAGCGGTCAAGTCCCCGCCACTGGTACTCGGGCGGGACGCACTGGATCAGCACCTCGGCCGTGATCGGGTCGGCGTTTTCGGCGACGTGAAGCCGGTGGCGATGCTCGTATTCCTGTTCAGGGAGCTGCCGGGCCAGCTCGGCCTCCTCGCGCAGGCGCAGGCGGACCGTCTCCAGGTGCTCGATCGGATCGTCGACCTGGCCGAAGTGCGTGAGGGCGAGGCGCTCGGGCCGCCAGGACTCGACGATCGCGATCGACTCGATCCAGGCCTCGACGTCGATGTCCGGCGGCGGTGTGGGGGGGACGATCAGGTCCGACGGGGGGATCCGCACCGCGGCGACGTCGCCGACGAAGGCGGTGCCGGTCGCTTCGTGCAGGTAGCAGACGTGGTGCGAGGCGTGGCCGGGCGTGTAGGCGACGCACATGCCGAGCACGTCCTCGCCGCCCGTGAGTGGGTGCACGTTCGCCTCAGGCACCGGAACGATCTCGCCCCAGAGCCGCTCCATCTCCTCCCCATAGAGCCGCTCGGCGCTGGCCAGCAGCTTCGAGGGGTCGACCAGGTGGGGAGCGCCGCGCTCGTGCACGTAGACCTCGAGCTCGGGCCAACGGCGCACCAGCGCTCCCGTCGCGGCGGCGTGGTCGAGGTGGATGTGGGTGAGGAGCAGCGCCCGCGGTTGCTCGCCGCCCAGTGCCTCAAGCAGCGTCTCCATCGAGGACTCGGGCCCTGGGTCGACCAGGCACCCATCGACCTCCCAGCAGCCGATCACCCGAGGGCGGCCGAGGTGCTCTACGTCGATGACCCGCACGGCCGCCGCGGTGCTCAGGTCGTCGGGGAGGGGAAGCGCTCGTCGGCTTCCAGGGTCTGGCGCATGCCCTCCTCCATCCCGCGCGGCGCGTAGCCGAGCTCGCGACTGGCCTTCTCGTGACTGGCCCAGAAGGTGACCCCGTCGGCGGATGAGATCAGCTCGTGCAGGTTCGGCGGCTGACCCATCAGCTTCCCGACCAGCGGCCCGAACGGCGCCATCGCCTTCATCAGCCCGGTGGGCAGCGCCCGCTTCGGCGCCTTGCGCCCGGAAAGACCGGCCACGGTCTCGATCGCGTCGCGCATCGTCGTCACGGGACCGCTGAGGACGTAGGCCTCCCCGGCCTTGCCCTTGTCGAGGGCGAGCAGGATACCTCCGGCGATGTCCTCGACGTGGGTCATGCAGATGCCCAGCTCGGGGAAGGGAAGCAGCGGCAGCCTGCCGGCGAAGAACTGCTCGAGCAGATCGGCCACCTGCGAGGTGTCGCCGGGGCCGTAGACGCCGCCGGGCTGGACGATCACGCCGGGCAGGCTCTCCTCGGAGATCAGCCGTTCGGCGATCCGCTGCGATTCGAGCTTCGTCTCCTCGTAGTAGGAGGTGAATTCCTTGCCGGGGTGCCTGTACGTCTCGTCGACGACCTTGCGGTGTGTGTTGCCGAAGGTGCCCACGGTCGAGACGTGGACGACTTTGGGAACCCTGGTCTCCAAAACCGCCCTCATCACCCGCTCGGTGCCCTTGACGTTGGCCTCGTACATAGCCGGGTGCCGCTTGACCGGGATCCCGACCTCGTACATAGCCGCGACGTGGACGACCGCGTCGCAACCCTCCATGCCCTGACGGAGGGCCGCCTCGTCGCCGAGGTCGCCGGCCACGAGCGCGCAGCCAAGACCGGACAGCTTCGCGCCCTTCTCGGGGGTTCGCACCAGGCAGGACACCTCATCGCCGCGGGCGCGCAGTTGCCTCACGACCTCGCCGCCGATGAAGCCCGTCCCTCCTGTGACGAAGACCTTCACGGCCGCTAACCCTATCCGTACTAGCCGCCCCCGGACGCGGGAGGGCGGGCACGAGGCCTCCGGGTGTGATCAGCGCGCCCGCCCGGGAGCAGAGGAGGCGGCGCCCGCCCGGCCCCCGCCTACAATCGGACGGAGTGCAACGATCGAGAAACGGACGCACGGCGCAGAGTGGCCAGGGCGCGAACGGCGCCGGCGTCTCCAACCCCCGGGCCAAACAGCGGGCCCTGGCGATCGGCATCACGGGCGGAGGGGCCGGCGCCGATCCGCTGGCCGAGCTGAAGGAGCTGCTGCGCACCGCCGGCGTGGCCACCGCGGGCGAAGCGATGCAGCAGCGCGACGCGCCCGACCCCGACCGCTACGTCGGCCGCGGCAAGCTCGACGAACTGAAAGAGCAGATCGTCGCCTGCGACGCCAACCTCGTCGCCTGCGACGACGAGCTGGCGCCGCGGCAGGAGCGCAACCTGGAGGCGGCGCTCGGCGTGCCGGTGATCGACCGCACCGCGGTGATCCTCGACATCTTCGCCGACCACGCCCACTCGGCAGAGGGAAAGCTCCAGGTCGAGCTGGCCCAGCTCGAATACAACATGGCCCGCATGCGGGGGCTCTGGACCCACCTCGAGCGCCTTGGCGCGGGCAGGATGGATGGCGGCATCGGCACCAGGGGCCCGGGCGAGAGTCAGATCGAGACCGACCGCCGCCTGGCCCGCGACCGGATCGCGGCCCTGCGCCGCCGCCTGGTGCGACTCCAGCGCAACCGCGGCGTGATGCGCACCCGCCGTGACCGTTCCTCGCTCCCGCGAGTGGCCCTCGCCGGCTACACCAACGCGGGCAAGTCGACCCTGCTGAACGCGCTGACCGGAGCCGAGGTCGGCGTCGGCGACCGGCTCTTCCACACCCTCGACCCGACCACCCGCAGCCTCGAGCTCTCCGGGCGCGACTACCTGCTGACCGACACCGTCGGCTTCATCGAGAAGCTGCCACACCAGCTGGTAGAGGCCTTCAAGGCGACCCTGGAGGAGACCGTGCTGGCTGACCTGATCCTGCACGTCGTCGACGCCGCGGCCCCCGAGGAGCGCCGCCAGGCAGACATGCGCGCGGTCGACGAGGTGCTGGAGGAGATCGGCGCCGGCGAAAGCCCACGCCTGCTCGTGCTCAACAAGGCCGACCTGCTGAAGGCAGACGAGCGGGACGAGGTGCTGGCGCACCACTCAGATGCCGCGCTTGTCTCAGCTTTGACTGGAGAGGATCTAGACGAGTTGCGGGGGCGGATCGAGCAGGCTTTCGCGGACACCCTGGCAGACGTGGAGTTGCTCGTCCCCTATGCCGAAGGTGCCCGACTCTCGGAGCTGCATGATGTGGCCGGCCAACTCGATCGAGAGGATCGCCCCGATGGTGTCCTTGTCCGCGCCAGAGTTCCTCTCGCCGAGTTGCATAGGTTCGAGGACCTCACAGTCGCCGCGTAGCGAGGACAGAGCATTCTCCGAATGGGGCGGATACTCAAGCGTCGCTCTCCGCCATCTCCGAGTCCTCTGTGAGTGCTTTCGCTTTGTCTTTTCGCTGCTTCGTCAATTTGTCTCCCTCCAAGACCTCTCTGATCTTGTAGTAGGGGGCGACGATGGCCACCCCTGAGTTCTCGCGCACGTATTGCGGCGGCTCCGAGGGCTGGTCGGTGGCTCTATCGCGAACGACGTGGGTCATTCGCTTGTGCCCTGTGTCGATGCCGAGAAGCCCAATGGTCTCCGTAAAGAAAGGCATGATCGTCTTCGGACTCCTCTGACTGCCACCCTGGATGTGTATGAAGACGGGTGAGCCGCTGAAACCTGGCAGGGAATGCATCTCAACTAGATAGGCATCGATCAGCATTTCCCGGCCATCGAGCACTTTTCCGCCGTCCATCATGGCGAGACTTCCGAAGCGGGCCAGCGGCTGATTCTGCTGGATGCCAGAGTGCCCAACGAATCGGCCGAGCATAAACACATCGTCCCCAATTCCGACATTCAACTCGCGCAATCGAAAATCAGTAGGACAGACACTGTCCCAATAAAGCCCTGACGCCTGCCATCCCGATGGCATCTCAAGCTCCATCGGGGCGACTGAAACATCATCTGCGTTTGGGTGGTTTATCCAAGCTCCGGCCGGAATGGAGATTGCGTCCACTGCGCCGGCGGCCGTATTAAGCCGAAGTGTCGTGTAGCCGTTGCCGACAACATGCATGTTCGAAACGACATAAGTGTGCTCGAAGCCGTCTTCTTGAAAGCGGACCAAGAATCCAGTTCCGCCGCCCCCGCTGCCACTGAGCGCGCTCGCCTCATCTTTGAACAGATAGACGATTGAATTGAGTAGCTCGTCTGGAATTCGGGGCATAGTCCCTCGTGAGGGCGTTAACACCGACACCCGATGACCGCACCTCGACGCGCCGCCAGTAGGCAGCAATCATAGATCGCCCCCGGGTGAGGCAGGTATATCAATGCCCTAGCTCGGCACTTGTCCGGAGCGGAGGATGCCCCCGTCCTCGCCATGCCAGCGGCTAGGGTTGCCAGCCATGGAGCTGCCAATCGCGAAGTTGAAGCCAGAGGCGGTGCTGCCGACACGGGCGCACCCCGGAGATGCCGGCCTGGACCTTTTCGCCTGCGAGGCCGCGCATATCGGCCCAGGGGAGCGATGGAGCATTGGAACTGGAATCGCGGTCGAAATTCCCGAGGGCCATGCCGGGCTGGTGCTTCCTCGCTCGGGTCTGGCGAAGAAGCACGGGATCACGTTGGTCAACGCGCCGGGGCTGATCGACTCCGGGTATCGCGGGGAGATCCGGGTGCTGCTGCTCAACACCGACCCGGCCGAGACCTTCCGGGTTGAGCCGGGAGATCGGATCGCGCAGTTCGTGATTACGCCGATCGCACTCGCTGAGCCGGTCGAGGCAGAGGTTCTGGCCGACTCGGCCCGCGGCGACGGCGGCTTCGGGTCCAGCGGGCGCTAACCGGCCGCTAGGCCAGCGCGGCCCGCCGGGCCGACTCGTGCGCTGCCAGCTCGAGGGTGTCGTCGAGCGACTCGAGCTCGGGGTGCGCTCCGTAGCGGCGCTCCAGGGCCAGGGCGATCAAGTGGTCGGCCAGCCAGGCGTTCTTGGGGAGGAGGGGGCCGTGGAGGTAGGTGCCAATTAGGTTTCCCTTCTTGACGCCCTCGAGGCCGTCCTCGCCGTTGTTGCCGAAGCCCTTGATCACGCGGCCGAAGGGCTGCTCACCCGAACCCAGGTAGGTGCGGCCGCCGTGGTTCTCGAAGCCGGCCACAGTTCGCTTGCCGCTGCCGAGGTCGGCCTCGATCGCGACGTTGCCGATCAGCCGCGGGCCGGGCTTGCGCACCGTCTCCAGGTCGACCAAGCCGAGCCCCGGAAGACGCTCCTCGCCGAGCTGGTAGCTGTGGCCAAGCAGCTGGTAGCCGCCGCAGACCGCGAGCACGGCAGCACCGTCGGCGAGCGCGGCGGCGAGCGCCTCGCGCTTGGTCTCGACCATGTCGGCGGCTACGGCACGCTGGTCGCGGTCCTGGCCACCGCCGAGGTAGATGAGGTCGTGGGAGCCGGGCTCGAAGCGCTCGCCGGGCCCCGCGGCGGCGTACTCGAAGCCGATGCCCCGCCACTCGCAGCGCCTCCGCAGGAAGACGATGTTGCCGCGGTCGGCGTAGATGTTCATCTGCTCGGGGTAGAGGGCGAGCAGTCGCAGCTCCGTCACGGCGCCTTCTCCAGCAGCACCACGGTCGAGCCGACGTGGGCCTCGGTAGCGGCGATCTCGCGCCGGCCGGCCGGCAGCAGTCCGGCCTCGGTGGCTTCGCCTTCGAGCTCCTCGGCGCTGAGCACCCACAGCTCGACCTCGTTCATCTCGTCGTCCATATTCCCGTCGGGGTCGACGGTCTGGCGCAGGCGGCGCAGCAGAATCCGCTCCGAGTCGACGACCGGCTCCAACGGCAGGCTCGAGTAGATCCAACCGTCCACCTGGCGCACGTCGGGCAGCGGCGGGGGCGATCCCTGAGGTGCCGGCTGCAGCTCCTCGACGATCGCGAAGGCGGCCCGGCTGCCGGGATCCATGCAGTCGGCCGTGCACCGCAGGCAGTCGCCTCGCTCTTCGCTGCCGCCCAGGAGCTGGATCAGCTGCATCGGCGCGAGGATCAGGCTGAACATGGTCCCGAACGGGCCGAAGTCGCGTACGTCCTCCACCTCCGCATCTCCAGACGTGCCCCGGCACTTCTCCCACACGGCCTGGACCAGATTGGGATCGCGGTCGAGGCCGATCACCAGGTTGGGCAGGCGAGCGGCGAGGTGACGGACGACCCGGCCGGCGCCACAGCCGAGCTCCATGATCGCGTCGTCCTCGCTGAGCGAAGCGGCCAGCTCCTCCCAGAGCGGAAGGTCGGCCTCGTAGTCGCCGCACTCCACTTCGTTCCAGATGACCGCCTCGGGGTCGCTCTCGAAGGGCAGGCTCATCGCCAGAACTCCTCTGCATGCCCGCGGTCCGCGAGCAGCTTTCGCAGCTCCAACAGGGCGGTGTAGGTGGGGAGGGCGAAGAGGGGCCCGCCGGCGCCCTCCAGCGCCCGGTCGAGCGAGGGCCCGATCTCCGCCTCCACCTCGATCGCCTCCACTGGCCAGCCAGCGTACTTCAGGCGTACCGCAAGCTCCGCCGCCCGCGTCCCGGCGCAGAGGACCCGGCGCACCGCGCCGTCCAGCAGCTCGAAGTCGGCGTCCCAGACCCAGGAGACGTCGCGCCCGTCGGCGGTCCGGTCGTTGAGCGCGATCCAGAGGTCCAGCCCCTCCTCGCCGGCCTCGAGGCGGAGCGTGCGCAGCACCTCGTTGGCGCCGGCCGGGTTCTTGATTAGCAGGATCGACAGCGGCGTCCCGGCGATCTCGATCGTCTCGACGCGGCCGAACGCCGCCCTCATCCCCGCCAGGGCGGGGGCGATCCGCTCCGGCGCCACGCCGAGCTCCAGCCCGGCGGCGACCGCGGCCAGGGCGTTGTAGACGTTGTAGAGGCCGGGGAGGGGGAGCTCCAGCCGGAGCGGGCCGGCTGGCGTGCGCAGGGCGACGCGCGACCCCTCCATGCCGAGCAGCTCGATCTCGGTCGCCGCCACCGTGGGCTGGGGGCGCTTTGCGCCGCAGCCGGCGCACGAGTAGTGGCCGAGGTGGCCGACGAAGGCTCGCTCGTAGGCGTAGGGATGGCCGCAGCGGCGGCAGTGCTTGGCGTCGAAGGCGTGCTGCAGCTCGGGCAGCGCCTGCGAGGCATCCTCGATGCCGAAGTAGGCGATGCCGTCGCGCGGCTTGCCGCCGGCGTCGCGGCCGAGATCGGCGATCGCCGGGTCGTCGGCGTTGAGGACGAAACGCGTGCGGTCCGCCCGTGCCTCGACGGTACGCGCCCAGTCATCGACCAGGGTCTCCATCTCGCCGTAGCGGTCGAGCTGGTCGCGGAAGAGGTTGCCGAGGACGATCAGCGAGGGATCGAGCTCGGTGGCAATCTGCGAGAGCCAGGCCTCGTCGACCTCGAAGAGGCCCTCCTGCCCCTTCTGCTCGAGCAGGGCCGTGGCGACGCCCCAGGTCATGTTCGAGCCGGCCCGGTTGTGGACCGGGCGGCGCCCGTCGGCTTCGAGGAGCGCGGCGATCATCCCCGCCGTGGTCGTCTTGCCGTTGGTGGCGCTGACGATCGTCGTGTCGCCGTCGAGGTCCGCGCCCAGGCGCCGCAGCGCCTCGGGCTCCAGCTTCAGCAAGAGGCGCCCGGGGAGGGTCGTGCCGCCACCGCGTCCGCTCCTGCGGCTGGCGGCGCCCACCGCGCGCGCGACGGCGACCTTCGCGCCGAAGGCGGTCAAGGTCCGGTTGCGGGCGCGAGCACGTTGAGCGCGCGGGGCAGGATGCGCAGGGAGGCGGGGAGCTCGGTCAGGTGCTCGCCGTCCGCGTAGACGGGAAAGGGGCGGCTCGCGGTCAGTTCCAGGTGCGGGGCACGGAAGACGCGCACCTGCTCCTCCTCCACATGAGTGCCCTTGAACACTTTCGGCAGGTTACCCACGAAGCGCAGCTTGCCACCCTCGCCGACGGTGACGATGTCGAACTCGCCGTCGTCGAGCTCGGCGTCGGGCGCGATGTACATGCCGCCTCCGAAGGCGCGGCTGTTGGCGACCGAGACCGAGTAGCCGGTGAACCGGTAGCGCTCCTCGCCGACCCGAATCGTGAAACGGCCCGGCTTCCAGGCCAGCAGCGTGCGGACGGCGGCGTAGGCGTAGACGAGGTTGCCGCGCATGAAGGAGGTCTCGTTGGCTACCCGGTTGGCTTCGGAGTCGAAGCCGACGCTGACGATGCCGAGGAAGCGCTTGCCGTTGGCCTCGCCGACGTCGATCTGCCGGGTCTCCCCGGCGGCCAGGACCGCGACGGCGCCGGCCGGGTCGTCGGGGATGCCGAGCACGCGGGCGAGGTCGTTGCCGCGCCCGCCCGGGACGATCCCCAGCGGCGTCTCGGCCCCGGCCATCGCCCCGCCGACGGCGCCGACGAGGCCGTCGCCGCTGCAGACGACGGGCAGCTCTCCCGCCTCGACAGCGTGCAGCGCCCGCTCCACGCCGTCCTCGAGGCCCTTGGTCCGCTCGACCCGGAACGGGATCCGCCGCTCGTCGAGCTCCTGCTCGACCTTGGGCAGCAGCTTCAGCGTGCGGCCGTGCGCGGAGTGCGGATTGACCAGCAGGGTGAGCGGCATTCCCTCGGTAGCCATCGAGTCGGCAGCCTAGTGTCCGACGCGGGTCAGTCGGGCTGGCCGAGGCGGGCGACGTAGAAGTTGCCGTTTCCGGTCGCCTCGCTCCGCACCGCGACGAAGCCGCGCCGGGCGAGCCCCCGGGCAAGAGACCCGGGTCGTGGCCACAGGGGCCATCTCGGGCTCTCGGAGTAGATCAGGTGACCGCCAGGGCCCAGCACCCGCGCAACCTCCTTGGGCCGCAGAGCTCCACGCAGCTGAACGACGAGGTCGAAGAACTCGTCGGGGTAGGGGAGCGAGGAGGCCTTGCCCATCTTGAACGCGACCCGGCCCTCGGGGTCGAGGCCGACCCGGGCGGTTGCCTGGCGGACCAGCTCGGCGGACGGGTCGAGCCCGCGCACCCGTGCCGCCGGGAACTCGCGCGCCAGCAGCAGCACGGCCTCCCCGTCGGCGCAGCCGATGACCAGGGCGCGTTCCGGCGGTGGCACGTGGAGCACCGCGGACGCCAGCGAGATCAGCAACGGAGAGGCCACGGACCTCCCGATGATCGCAAGTGCCGAGGCAGCCACTCGATCATCTAGGCTTCCGGCGCGATGGAGGAGCAGAAGGGGTTCGACCGGCGCCTGATCATCCTCGGCGTCTTCGCGCTGATCGCCGTCGGCGTGGTCGCCGCGATCCTGATCGGGCGCGGCGGCGGCGAGGACTCCACCACGGCAACGACCGCGAGTACGGACGGCTGTACGGAAGTCGAAGCACCGAAGCCGAAGACGGCCAGCTTCTCGAAGCCGAAGCAGGTGCTGACCAAGGGCGAGAAAGCGACGGCGATCGTCGAGACCAGTTGCGGCACCTTCGAGATCGCGCTCGACACCCAGCGCGCCCCGAAGACGGCCAACTCCTTCGCCTTCCTCGCCGAGGAAGGCTTCTACGACGACCTCACCTTCCACCGCGTCGCGCCCGGGTTCGTGATCCAGGGCGGCGACCCGGAAGGGACCGGCACCGGCGGGCCCGGCTACAGCGTCGACGAGAAGCCGCCCGCGAACCTCGCCTACACCAAAGGCGTAGTGGCTATGGCCAAGAGCGCGGCGGAGCCGCCCGGGCGCTCCGGCAGCCAGTTCTACGTAGTCACCGCGCCCGACGCGGGACTGCCACCCGAATACGCCCTGGTCGGCAAGGTCAGCGAGGGTTACGATGTCGTCGAACGGATCGACGCCCTCGGCACCCCGGAAGAAACGCCGAAACAGACGATCCTGATCGAAGCGGTCACGATCGAGAAGGGGTAGCTGCACTAAGGTCAGGACATGGCCAAGGTCGACGTAGGGGACGCGGCACCCGACTTCGAGCTGCCGGGTACCGGCGGGCGGGTCTTCAAGCTCTCCGAGCACCGCGACCGCAATGTCGTCCTCGCCTTCTACCCGGGCGACGCGACCACCGTCTGCACCAAGCAGTTCTGCTCCTACCGCGACGACTCCGAACGTCTCGACCGGCTCGATGCCGAGGTCGTCGGGATCTCGCCGCAGTCGGTCGACTCGCATGAGCGTTGGGCCGAGGAACGGGAGCTCAACGTGCCGCTGCTGGCCGACGAGCGGCTCGAGGTGAGCAAGCGCTACGGCGTCACCGCCTGGCTGGGACCGCTCGCCCGCTTCACCGAGCTGAAGGACGTGCCGGGAGGCCGCTACGTGATGCGATCGATTTTCGTCATCGACCGCGAGGGAATCGTCCGCCACCGGCACGTCTCGCGGACGGGAGCGACCTTCCAGTCGGTGGGCGACATAGAGCGCGCCCTCACCACCCTGGGCTGATGCCCGCCGGCAGTGCCGAGCCACGTGCGTTCACGGTCGGCGACAGGAGCGCCATCCGCGGCGAGGCGGCGGGGGAGGGGATGCCGGTGGTCCTCTGTCATGGACTGACGGCGACCCGTGGCTCGGTCGTCCACGGATCGCGGGCGCTGGAGCGTGCGGGGCACGCCGTGGTCACGTACGACGCGCGCGGCCATGGCGAGTCCGATCCGGCGCATGGGGGCGGGGGTTATGGATACCCGGAGCTGGTGGACGACCTGGAGTCGGTCGTCGAGTCCCAGGTGGGCGAGGGTTCCTTTCTGCTCGGCGGCCACTCGATGGGTGCCCACACGGCGATCGTCTACGCCTTGCGCCACCCCGGACGGCTCGCGGGCCTCGTCGCGATCGGGCCGAGCTACCCGGGCTCGGCCGCCGGAGAGAAGTCGCTCGGCTACTGGGATGGCCTTGCCGAGGCGCTCGAGAGCGCAGGCGTCGAGGGCTTCGTCGCCTACATCGACCGGCACCAGCAGATCGACCGCCGCTGGCGGAGCTCGGTCCTGCGCTTCACCCGCGAGCGGATGCTGCGTCACCGGCGCCTCGATGCGATCGTCGAGGCGCTGCGCCAGGTCCCGCGCTCGCAGCCGTTCGAGGGCCTCGAAGACCTGGAGTCGATCGAGGTCCCGACGCTGGTCGTGGCAAGCCACGACGCGGCCGATCCGGGTCATCCATACGCGGTCGCGGCCAGCTATGCCGAGCGGATCCCGCATGCCCAACTGATCGGCGAGGCCGCCGGGGAGTCGCCGCTCGCCTGGCAGGGCGGGAAGCTCTCGCGCGCGATCGCTAACTTCGCCAGTCGCATCTAGGCCACCGGCCTCGCTTCCGGTACGCCTTAGCTGGATAAGGCGCACCGGAACGGATGGTTCCAATAGCGTTGCGGCGATGAAGGCGCCGGCGGAGGGGACGTTGCGAGGGGTTGCGACCTTCCTCGCCACCTTCGGCATCGGCGTCGCTACCTACATCGCGATCGCGGAGTCGGGAGGCGGCTCGCCGGTCTGCGTCGCCGGTGGGCACGGGTGCCAGACGGTCGCCGAAAGCTCCTACTCGCACCTGCTCGGGGTCAACATCGCCGTCTTCGGGATCTTCGGCTACGTGCTGCTGCTCGGCGCCGCCCTTCTGCGCGGCGACCTCGCCCGCATGGCGGGCTTCGCCGTCGCCCTCGTCGGCTTCGGCTACAGCCTCTACCTGACCTACCTCGAGGTCTTCACGATCGAGGCGATCTGCCAGTGGTGCGTGGTCAGTGCGGTTTTGATGACCCTGCTGTTTGCTACGAATTCACTCCGAATGCTTGCCTATGTGGGGACCGAGCCGTGAGTGAGGGCCAGGGTGGCGCGAACGAGCGACGCCAGAACCTGATCAAACTCGCCAGCGCCGTCGCTTTCATCGCCGTGGCCGTCGTCGTCGTGCTGATCGTCGTCAGCCAGAACCAGGGCAGCGACAGCGGTGGCGACAGCAATGACCTCGACGGCATCGCCGAGGTCAAGCAGGAACTGGCGGGCATCCCACAGAACGGCATGGTCCTCGGCGAACCCGGCGCCAAGGTGACCGTGCTCGAGTTCGCCGACCTCCAGTGCCCGGTATGCAAGGGCTACTCCGAAGAAGTCCTCCCTGAGATCGTCGAAAACCGGGTCCGTAGCGGCGAAGCGAAGCTGAGCTTTCGCAACTACACGATCATCGACGAACAGTCGATTCCCGCCGGCGCCGCGGCGATCGCCGCCGGCAAGCAGGGCCGGGGCTGGAACTTCGTCGAGCTCTTCTACCGGAACCAGGGCATCGAGCACTCCGGCTACGTCACCGACGAGTTCCTCACCGCGATCGCCGAAGGCGCCGGGGTGGCAGACATCGCCAAGTGGAACAGAGACCGGAAGAGCAAGGCCGTGCTCGACGAAGTCTCGGCGACGACCGCGGAAGCTCAGGAACTCGGCTTCAACGGCACACCGTCGTTCGCCATGGAAGGCCCCGGTGCCGAGGGGACCGAAGCGCTGGGAACCCCGGAATCGGCCGGTGCCCTCGAATCGGCAATCTCTTCCGCCGCCGGCTAGGCCCAAGTAGACATAACCACCATTATCGTGCGTTAAGTCTGAGGAACCGTCCCGGCCTGCACATACCCTCCCGGCCGTGCCACGAGTCGACGAGATCGAGAGGGGCCTGCTGGAAGGACTCGGCATTCTTGCGGCAGTCTCCATCTCGGTCTTCAGCTTTCTGTACGCCCTTGGGGTTCCGAATCCGTCCGCGGACCTTCTGGAAGGCATCGCTACGCTCGGCACCGGGCTGCTGCTCGCCTACGTCGTCGAGATCTCCTGGTTCGCCGGCCGCATGCGCAGTGAGTCGGACTACGAAAAGCGACTGGGAACGTTTCTTGGCCTTGGAACTGCCGGACTCGCCGGCATCGTCGTGGCACTCCTGTTGGCGTCCCATCGTGCCGCGGGGCACTCGAACCTACTCGACAGCATCGGTCTCGCATGGGTCATCGCGTCTGTCACGACGCTCGGTGGCATGGTGATCATGCAGCCGCTACTCGTCCACGAATGGTCCGGCAATCAGCCCGGCTCGGACTAGCTGAGTTTCTGCTGACCGCACCTCAGGTGCGACCAAATGCCTAGACGTTCAGAACAGCGCTGCCGTGCACGAGCGGCCTCACCAGGGGCGGTGACTTCGGCAGCTCGCCTTTCTCGACCTTCTCCATTTCAAACGGCGAGGCTTCGATGCTGGCGACGGTGTCGCGATTGCAATGGCAGCCGTCGCCGAGGAAGCGCCATGGACCCTCGAGACGGTCCTGCCAGCGGGCCAGGCTCGGGTCCTCTGAGCGAACGTGCTCGACGAAGAGCAGCTTGCCGCCGGGCTTCAGCACCCGGGCTGCATCGCTCAGGGCGGCTCGGGGGTCGGGCACCGTGCAGAGAACCAGGGTGAAGACGGCCGTGTCGAAGCTGTCGTCGTCGAAGGGGAGGCTGCCGGCGCCCGCCTGTACGACGGAGACTTCCCTCCCCCACCCCGGCACCTTCGGTCGAAGCCTGTTGAGCATGTGCTCGTCGGGCTCGGCCAGCACCAGCTCGGTGACGGCCTCGGGGTATAGCTCGACGTTGATGCCGGTGCCGGCACCGATGTCGATCGTGCGTCCGCGCGCCGCAGCGAGCGTCTCTCGCCGGATCTCGCGCATGCCGGCCTCCTCAGTCGACTTCATCAAGCCGTCGTAGACGGCCGAGAAGAACCTCCCCCAAGTCGCGTCGTAGATCCGGCCCATCGGGCTTGCGCCCGCCTAAGCGGCTTCGCGCTCTGTGCTGGCCGGCTCGGCCTCTTCGGCCTTGGGCTCCAGGTCGGGCTCGCTGTGGGTTACCCGCTCCTCGTACGCGTGGCGGGCGCCGTGGTCGACTTCGGTCATTAGCTTGTCGATCTTCATCAGCCGCCCGATCGCCTCGCGCAGGCCGCGCGGGAGCAGCCCGACGAACTTGAACAGGGCGCCGTTGGCCCTTGGCACCCAGACGTCGAAGCGCGGGATCTCGAGTGCGTCGACGATCTCGTTGGCGACGTCCTCGGCCTCGACGGGTTTGACGAAGCGCTGACCGACGCCCGCGGTGAGTTCGGTGTTGACGACGGTCGGCATCACGCAGCTGACCTCGACTCCGCTGCCGCGCAGCTCCTGGCGCACGGCCTCGCTGAGGCCGACGACGGCGTGCTTGGTCGCCGAGTAGGTGGCGATGCCGGGAACGCCGCCCTTGCCGGCCTGAGAGGCGATGTTGACGATGTGCCCGCCGGCGCGCGGGCGCAGCCTTTCGATCCCCAGCTGGGTGCCGACGATGACGCCGTAGACGTTGATGTCGAGCTGGCGGCGGACCGAGTCGTCGGCCTCCTCGACCAGCGGCGTCACGGGCATGATCCCGGCGTTGTTGATCAGCACGTCGACGGGGCCGAGCTCGCGTTCGGCGGCGTCGAGGAAGGCCGTGAAGGAGCCGCGGTCGGTGACGTCGAGCGCCAGCGCGATCGTGCCGCCGCCGAGCCCGGAGGCGGTCTGTTCGGCCAGGGCAAGGTCGAGGTCCCCGATCGCCACGCGGCAGCCCTTGCGGACCAGTGCCGTCGCCGTCGCCTTGCCGATCCCCCGGGCGCCCCCGGTGATCGCCACGACCTTGCCGCTGAGTGAGCGTCGCTCCTTAGCCATCGGTTTCCTCCTCCTCCGGCGGGCCTTAGGCCGCCGGCTTGTAGACGGTGACCACGGCGGCTCCGCCGAGGCCGATGTTGTGCTGCAGTGCGGTCTTCGCGCCCTCCACCTGGCGCTTGTCGGCCTGGCCGCGCAGCTGCCAGGTCAACTCCGAGCACTGCGCCAGCCCGGTCGCGCCGAGCGGGTGGCCCTTGGAGATCAGTCCCCCCGAGGGGTTGACGACGACCTTGCCGCCATAGGTGGTCGCTTCTTCGTCGACCAGCTTGTGGCCCTCGCCCTCGGCCGCGAAGCCGAGCGCTTCGTAAGTGATGAGCTCGTTGGCGCTGAAGCAGTCGTGCAGCTCGCAGACGTCGACTTCCTCCGCCGCGACGCCGGCCTCGGCGTAGGCCTCGTTCGCCGCCTGCCTCGACATGTCGGCGCCGACGATCTTCATGCAGTCGGCGTCCTCGTCGAATGTGGAGCTGAGGTCGGTGACCATCGACTGACCGGCGATCTCGATCGCCTGGTCCCAGAGGCCGTGCTCCTCGACGTAGCGCTCCGAGGCCACGATCGCGCAGGCCGAGCCGTCGGAGGTCGGCGAGCACTGCAGCTTGGTCAGCGGGTCGTGGATCATCTTCGCCGCCTTGATGTCCTCGATCGTGTACTCGTCCTGGAACTGGGCGTAGGGGTTGTTGACCGAGTGCTTGTGGTTCTTCCAGCCGATCCAGGCGTAGTGATCGGGGTTGGAGCCGTACTTCTCCATGTGGTCGCGGCCGGCGTTGCCGAACATCTGCGGCGCCGGCGGCGACTGCTCGGGGTCGCGGATCTCGAACATCCGCATCGCGTGCTTGTCGAGCGCGTTGGTGCGGTCGGTGTACTTGACGCCGAGCGACCCCGGCTCCATCTTCTCGAAGCCGACCGCGAGCGCGCAGTCGACGAGGCCGCCCTTGACCGCCTGGCGGGCGAGGAACAGCGCCGAGGAGCCGGTCGAGCAGTTGTTGTTGACGTTGACGACCGGGATGCCGGTGAGGCCCAGCTGGTAAAGCGCCCGCTGGCCGTAGGTGGAGTCGCCGTAGCAGTAGCCCGCGTAGGCCTGCTCGACGTCGTCGTAGGAGATGCCGGCGTCGGCGAGCGCCTTCTCCCCCGCCTCCTTGGCCCAGTCCGGGTAGTCGCCCTCCTTGCTGCCGGGCTTCTCGAACTTGGTCATCCCGACCCCGATCACGAACGTGCGGTTGCTCAAAGCCTTCTCCTGTCTCATCGCCCGCTCCCCGGGGCGAGTTTGGCTGCCTGGCCAGGAAATCTACCGGTCGGGCCGATCCGGTGGCAATACTGCGCGGGGTGATCGTCGACTGCGCCGCCTACGAGCAGGGGAAAAGGATCTCCGGCCAGCTCACCCTCGCCGCGGCGCGGGCCGCCTCCCGGGAGGACGGCGCCTTTGCCTGGCTCGGGGTGGTCGACCCCTCGGAGCGGGAGCTGACGGAGATCGCGCGTGAGTTCGACCTGCACGAGCTCGCGGTCGAGGACGCGGTCAAGGCCCAGCAGCGCCCCAAGGTAGAGCTCTTCGGCGAGACCCTCCTGGTCGTCGTCAAGACGGTCGCTCATCCCAGCGACACCGCGCACACGGCACACGGCATCGAGGTCGGTGAGCTGTTGCTCTTCGTCAACCCCGACTTCATCGTCACCGTCCGCCACGGCAGGGGCGAGCTGAGCTCGGTTCGGGAGCGGGTCGAGCACCGCCCGGCCCTCCTCGCGCACGGCACGGGCGTCGTCCTCTACGCGATCCTCGACCACGTCGTCGACGGCTATGGCGACATCGCGCAGACGATCGACGCAGAGATACAGGCCGTTGAGGGCCTGGTCTTCTCGGCCGATCGAACCAACCCCGCCGAGCAGATCTACAAGCTCGAGCGCGAGGTCCTCGACCTCTACCGGGCAACCGCCCCACTGCTGGAAGCGGTCGACCAGATCGAGGAAGGCCGCTTCGAGGCCGTTACCGGGGAGCTGCACGAGTACTTCCGCGATGTCCACGACCACCTGCAGCGGGTGGTCGGCCGCGTCGTGAGCTTCCGCGAGCTGCTGACAAGCGCCCTGCAGGCCAACCTGACCCAGGTCTCGGTGCGGCAGAACGAAGACATGCGGAAGATCTCCGCCTGGGTGGCGATCGTGGCGGTGCCGACGATGGTCGCCGGGATCTACGGGATGAACTTCGACCACATGCCGGAGCTGCACTGGCGCTACGGCTACTACACGGTCCTGGCCTTCGTCGCGATCGTCTGCTTCGCGCTGTACCGCCGCTTCAAGCAGGTGGGCTGGCTGTAGGCGCCGCCCGTGGCTCCCCCGCCGCGGGCACGTCCGGCCGGCGATTCGGCCAGAGCAGGAAGGCGGCGCCAGCGATGACGATGCCGATCGCGGTTGCCAGTCCCCTCTCCCCCGCGGCCCGAAAAGCCGACTCGCCGATCGAGTCGGCCAGGAGGACCGCGTAGACGGTGATCGCGGCGGTGAAGAGCGCGTACTGGACGGTGAGCAGGCCGTAGGCGAGGGCGGTGGCGATCGTCAGCGCGGCGGCGACCGCCAGGGCGTCCCCGCGCAGCCACTCGGCCAGCGCGGTGGCGACGACGAGCCCGGCGACGGTGCCGATCGCCCGCAGGGCCAGGCGCTGGAAGGTCTGGTCCTCCTCGGGGCGCAGGACGAAGAGGATCGTCAGCGGGATCCAGAAGCCGTGCTCGCTCATCCCCAGCAGCCAGTAGGCGGCGACGCCCGTTGCGAGGGCGGCGCCGAAGCGCAGCGCGTGCCGGAAGTTGGCCGAGTCGAGGCTGAGGTTGGCCGCGAAGGCCCAGGCCGCGGCGCTCCTGCTCCAGGCGTTCGGCGGGCGATCGGCCTCGCGGTCCCACGCCACCCAGACGCAGAGAGCGAATGCTGCCTGCAGGAGGCCGCCCGCCGTCCCGAGCAGAAGGGCTGGGATCGCGTCGGCGAAGTCGAGCGGCAGGCCCTGGGCGATCAGCAACG
The DNA here is from genome assembly GCA_036525295.1 of Solirubrobacterales bacterium. Classification (GTDB taxonomy): domain Bacteria; phylum Actinomycetota; class Thermoleophilia; order Solirubrobacterales; family 70-9; genus VRUE01. Next base: position 23,180 of record DATDAQ010000119.1, read on the forward strand.
AGAGCGCAACCGAGAGTCCGAAGATGGCGAAGCGCATCGAGACGGAGAAGCAGTACCCCGCCGCGGCACCCACCACCGCCATCGTCGCGACGGCGAGAACGGCGCTGGACCCGGTGAGGACGCCGAGGGCTGCGGCGATTCCGACCAGTGGCGCGACGGCCGTCTGCCAGCCGGCCCTCGCCTTGGCCGGCGCGTCGAGGCCGGGAAAGCCGGCGAGCAGGGCTCCGGTTGCGATCGCGCCCTTGGAGGGGCTGTCGAGGCCGAGCTCGAGCAGCATCGCGATCCCGACCGGGATAGCGAGGAGGGCACCGCGTCGGAGCGCGGGGCCCGGCCTGCCTGGACCGATGGCGAAGAGGGACACTCCCGGTAGCCTGAAGGGTCGTGATTCTCGCTGCACTGAGTACCGATCCCGCCGCGGGCGTGGGTATCTTCGCGGCCCTCGCGGCGGGGGTTGTCTCCTTCCTCTCCCCCTGTGTGCTGCCGCTCGTCCCGGGCTACCTCTCTGCCGTCAGCGGCGTCTCCGCGGCCGAGCTCGACAGCGCCGGCTGGCGCCGCATCCTCGGCCCGAGCCTACTCTTCGTCGCCAGCTTCTCGACCATCTTCATCCTCCTCGGCCTGACCGCAACAGGTCTTGGATCGACTCTGCAGGACCACCAGCAGCTCCTGACCAAGATCTCCGGCGCGCTGATCGTCGCCATGGGAGTGCTCTTCGTGGCCTCCCTGTTCGTCGTCCGCCTCAACCGCGAGTGGCACGTAGACGGACTGATGCAGCGCGCCGGCAAGGGCGGGCCGATCGTCGCCGGCGCCGCCTTCGCAATCGCCTGGACCCCCTGCATCGGCCCCACCCTCGGCGCGATCCTCGCGGCCGCCTCGCTCTCGGACTCCGTGGCTCGCGGCGCCTTCCTCCTTGCTGTCTACTCCGCTGGCCTGGCGATCCCCTTCCTCCTCACCGCGGTCGCCTTCTCCCGCGCCACCACGGCCTTCGCCGTGGTGAAACGCCACTACCAGGCGATCATCGCCACCGGTGGCCTGGTCCTGATCGCGATGGGCCTGCTGATCTGGACCGGCCAGCTGACCATGCTGAACAGCGAAGCCGAAAGCTGGCTCTCGAGCTTGGGCCTCGACTTCCTGAACGGCGTCTGAAGCGTCGAGTCTGCATTTGGGCGGGTATAGCCCACACAAATGCAGACTCGTCAGTTGTTGACGGCGGGCGTGACCGCCTCAAGCTCTTGGCCGACGGCCTCGACCTCCTCGATGCCCTCGCCGTCGAGGTCTCGCGAGCAGACGATTCGGAATCGGCCCGTGCCGATCTCGGCATCGGGCACGACAGGCAGCCCCCGGATGTGGTCCCAGCCCAACCGCTCGACCTCGAACGGGTTCATCCGCACCTCCGCCGCCGGGAACGGGCAGTTGGAGTTGTGCTGATCGATCGCTTTGGAGATCGCCTCCAGGTTCTTCGCCTCGGGAGAAGCCATTGAGTCAATACTAGAAGCGCGGGAGCAGGGCTACAGAGCGCCGCCGGCATCGTAGGCCTCTCCGGGCGTGGCGCCGAGAGCCAGGAGGCGGAGGCCGTCGGGGCCGGCCGTGACCTTGCGCTTGACGGCCGGGCCGACTCGGACGATGTGGTCTTGGTCAAGCGGGTATCGCTCGCCGTCGGCTTCGAGAGTGCCTGAGCCGCAGAGGGCGACGTAGACCTCCTCCTGGCCCAGCTGCTGGGGGCGCTTGGCGAACATCTGGCCGCCGATGCCGTCCTCGGAATGGTCGTGCTCGGGGTATTCGTCGGCGCCTGGTGCCATCTCCTCGATCGAGATGCCGAACGAGCTGACGCCGAGGGCCGCGGCGGCACGGCGAAGGCTGACCCGGTCAAAACCCTGGAGAGTCTCGATCTCCTCGATCCTGGTGTGCGTTACGTCCGCGATGCGTGGAATCTACCCGCGCTCAGCGCGTTCAACCCGTCTTCGCTCCCTCCTACCATCGGTTTGTGGCTTTTCAGCGAACCGTCGCCCATCTCGACATGGACGCCTTCTACGCGTCGGTCGAGCTTCGGCGCAGGCCGGAGCTGAGGGGGAAGCCGGTAGTCGTCTGCGGGTCGGGGCCGCGGGCGGTAGTGACGACGGCCAGCTACGAGGCGCGGAAGCTGGCGGGAATCCACTCGGCGATGCCCGCCGCGGTGGCGCGGCGGCGGCTGCCCGACGCGGTCTACCTACAGCCGGACTTCTCGGCCTACAGAGAGGCCTCGGGGCAGGTGATGGCGATCCTGCGACGCAACGCGGAGACGGTCGAGGTCGTTGGGCTCGACGAGGCCTACGTCGACCTGACCGGGATCTTCTCGCCTAAGACGACGATGCGGCGGATCGCTGCTGAGATCCGCGAGGAGACCGGGCTGACCTGCTCGATCGGCATCTCCGAGAGCCGGATGCTGGCCAAGATCACCAGCGAGCTGGGCAAGCCCGCCGGCCTGGTCGTGCTCTCGCGAGAGGAGGCCCTGGAGCGGTTCTCCGCTGAATCACCGGGTCTTATCCCGGGCATCGGCCCGAAGTCGGTCGCCAAGCTCGAGGCGATGGGAATCCGCACGCTCGCCGACCTGCGCGCGCAGGAGTCGTCGCTGCTGGAGCGGTCCTTCGGCCCCCGCCAGGGCCGCTGGCTGCACAGCCGCGCCAACCTGGAAGACGACACGCCGATCGTCGTCGTCCACGAGACCAAGTCGCAGTCGGCCGAGACCACCTTCGACGTCGACGTGCGCGACCGGGCCGAGCTGGAGGGTCATCTCGTGCAGCTCGCCAAGGAGCTCTGCCGCCGCCTGCGCTCGCGCGAGCTGGAGGGTCGCACGATCGGGATCAAGGTCCGCCTCGACGACTGGACCAACGTGACCCGCTCGCACACGGTCGATGCTCCGACCAGCGACCCTGCCGTGGTCGTGCCGGTGGCCCTCGACCTGCTGCGCGCCTATGACCCACAGCGGCCGGTGCGGCTGCTCGGCGTCCGCCTCGCGGGCTTCGACGGTGGCGCCGAAGCGGCGGATGACGAGTCCGATGTCCCACCGGGAGGCCAGCTGCAGCTCGGCCAGGCGGCCTGAGTCCGTTCACCACCGCTTCGCAGGATCGCGGCGGGCCTGTGCGAAGATTGCCCCGTGAGCTCAGACAGGCTGACTGGACTCGACTCCTCCTTCCTCCACATGGAGAGAGCCGGCGCCCATATGCACGTCGCCTCGGTGAGCATCTTCGAGGGACCCGCGCCGAGCCACGGCGACTTCCGCGACCACATCGCCGCCCGTCTGCACCTCGTTCCCCGCTTCCGTCAGAAGCTGCGCTTCGTCCCCTTCGGCCAGGGCCGGCCGGTCTGGGTCGACGACCCTCACCTCAACATGGAGTACCACGTGCGGCAGACCGCGCTGCCGGCCCCCGGCTCCGAGGAGCAGCTGCGCAACCTGGCGGCGCGGATCTTCTCCCAGCAGCTCGACCGCAGCAAGCCGCTGTGGGAGCTGTGGCTGGTCGAGGGGCTCGACGGCGGCCGTTTCGCGATCATCGGCAAGAGCCACCACGCCCTCGTCGACGGCATCTCCGGGGTCGACATCACCACGGTCCTCTTCGACGTCGAGAAGGAGCCGGCGAACCCGCCCGTGCGCCCACCCAAGTGGGCTCCCCGTCCCGAGCCGACCGATCTCCAGCTGCTGGCCGACGCCCTGCGCGAGCGCGCCACCAGCCCGCGCGAGATCGTCCGCGGCGTGCGCGCCGCTCTGCGCGGCCCGCGCCAGGTCCTCGGCGGCGTCGGCGATGCGAGCAAGCTGGTCGGCGCCGGCATGTCGGCGCCCTCGACCCCCTTCAACGTCGAAATCGGCCCGCACCGGCGCATCGCCTTCGTCCGCACCGAGCTCGAGGCGCTGAAGGCGGTCAAGAACGAGCACGGCGGGACCGTCAACGACGTCGTCCTCTCCGTCGTCACCGGGGCGATCGGCAACTACCTGCGGGCCCGCGGCCACGACACCGAAGACCTGGAGATGCGGGCGCTGGTCCCGGTCAGCGTCCGCGCCGAGGAGGAGCGCGGCGCGCTCGGCAACCGCATCTCGGCGATGATGGCGCCGCTGCCGGTCTGGTGCGAGGCGCCGGTCCAGCGCCTGCACCTGATCACCGAGACGATGGGCGACCTGAAGGGCTCCGGCCAGGCCGTCGGCGCCGAGATCCTCACCCGGGTCGTCGACTTCGCCCCGACCACGATCGCCTCGCAGGCCGCCCGCCTGCAGCCCGCCCAGCGCTTCTTCAACCTCGTCGTCACCAACGTTCCCGGGCCGCAGTTCCCCCTCTTCGTGCTGGGCCGGGAAATGGAGTCGATCTTCCCCCTCGTGCCGCTGGCCCGGCGCCAGGCGCTCTGCGTCGGGATCATGTCCTACAACGGGCAGGTCGACTTCGGCCTCGTCGGCGACTACGACTCGATGGCCGACCTCGAGAGCTTCGGCCTCGACCTCGAGGGCGCGATCGCCGAACTCACCGGCGCTCCAGCGGCGGCCGGGGACCAGGCTCAGCGAGCCAACCGCGCCGAGACCCGGAACGGCGCGCTGTCGGTCAAGTAGGCCCAGTCGAGCCGGCGGGCGCTGAAGCCGACAGCCCTGGCGTCGGCGTTGATCAGCACCGCGGTGATGCGATCGAACCTCCCCGGTCGCGGCAGGCGCACAGCCATCCGGCCGCCGTGCCGGGAGAAGTCGTGAACTCGGACGGCGCGGCCGTGGCGCTCGCTACCCGTCCTACCCACCAGGGCCAGCCCGGCGGCGATTCCCCGCGGCGCCATCGCCTTAACGGCGAGGGTCCGTCCCGCCCGGGCATGAACCCGCAGCAGCTGGAAGGTCGTGTGGTTGAGCTGGCGCCGGCGGACCCGGCCACCGAGCGGCAGGCTCCCCTGCCTTGAGACATCTGGGTATGAGCCGCCCTCGGAGAAGACCCGGCCGGTGCGCCACTCGGGCAGGTCGGCGGCGAAGCGGGCGAAGTCCCGGCTGAAGTCCGACCCGCCCGCGACCTCGATCGCCGAGCCATAGGCGGCGACCGAAAACCCTCCCGGCTTGGCGTGGACGGCGCGGGACCAGGCCTCGCGCACGACGTCGCGCCCGTAGTGCCGCGACAGCCACTCGTTCCAGACAGCGGAGCCGTACTCCTTGATCGAGTTGGCGGTCAGCGGGGTGTCGTAGCGCTTGGTCCAGCGTCGTACGTAGCGCAGGTAGTCGTCGATCCCGTCGTAGACCTGGTCCTCCATCCAGACGGCGGTCGACTCGGCGAACCAGGCGTCCTGGTAAGCGTCGTAGCCGAACTGGAGGATGTGGCTGTACTCGTGGGCGAAGGTGACCTCGAGGTCCTGCTGGGCCGAGGTGCCGGGGAACTCGCGCGGGTCGTAGTCATTGTCGAGCACGAGGTAGCCGTGCAGGTGGCGCGGCAGGCGCCCCTTCACCCCCTGCCCGCGGTCGGGCGCCGCGTAGCCGAAGAGGGCGCCGCCGATCTGGTCGAGGTAGACGTCGGTCTTGCCCTGCCCGCCGCCCTCGCGTCCGTCGGACTTCGGCGGTCGCCAACCGAGCTTCCCGTTCTCGATCTCGTAGACGTACTCGGCGACCTCCTGAACCTGAACGACGTAGTCGGGGATCCCGTCGCCGTCGCCGTCGGCCAGCTTCGGCGCATCGATCCCCTCTGTCACCCAGTGAACGCAGAAGTGGCGAGTGCAGGCGGGCGAGCGCGGCGCCTCGGGAACCGCGTAGGCGTTGCGGTTGGGGTCGGGGTGGTCGGTGGGACGCGCCGCCGGGGCACGGAACACCCGTTGGTCCGCCGCCGAAGCAGCGCCGGGAACAGCAGAAAAGAGCGCTGCAGACGCCAGCGATGCCCCAATCAGCCACCGGCGTGCGCGCACCCGGCGCAATCTACAGCTCGGCCTGTCACGCGATACTGCAAGCGTGAGCGTCCCGAGGAAGCCCGCTTGCGAGTAGCGCTGGCGCAGATCGACCCCACGGTCGGCGACGTCGACGGCAACTCCGCCAAGATCGCGGAGTGGATCGGCCGCGCCCGCGCCGAGGGAGCCGAGCTGGTCGTCTTCCCTGAGCTCTGCGTGCCCGGTTACCCGGCCGAGGACCTCTACCTGAAGCGGCACTTCGTCGAGGCGAACCGGCGCGCGGTCGAGGAGCTGGCCGGCGAGACCGCCGGCCTGGTCGCCCTTGTGGGCTTCGCCGAGCCGGTCGCGGGCGGCGGCGACTTCCGCCACGCCCACAACTCGCTCGCCGTGCTGGCCGGCGGGAAGCTGCGCACCGTCTACCGCAAGAACCGGCTGCCGAATTACTCCGTCTTCGACGAGCAGCGCTACTTCGTCCCCGGCACCGAGCCCGAGACGATCGAGGTCGGCGGGCAGCGGGTCGGCCTGACCGTCTGCGAGGACGTCTGGACGCCGGGGCCGCCTGCCTCGACCGAGGCCGCGGCGGGCGCGAGCCTGATCGCCAACCCTTCGGGCTCGCCGTACCACCGCGGCAAGGGGCGCGAGCGCGAAGCGATGTTCGCCGAGCGCGCCCGTGCCTACGGCACCCACTTCGCCTTCTGCAACCTCGTCGGCGGCCAGGACGAGCTGGTCTTCGACGGGCACAGCCTCCTCGTCGACCCCAGCGGGGAGGTGATCGCCCGCGCCGCCCAGTTCGAGGAGGAGCTGCTGGTCTGCGAGGTCCCCTCCCCCGGCCCGGGCCGTCTCGCCGAGCCGCTCCCCGACCTCGCCGAGGTCTACGCCGCCCTCGTGCTCGGCCTGCGCGACTACGTCCTCAAGAACGGCTTCCGCCACGTCGGCGTGGCCCTCTCCGGCGGCATCGACTCGGCCCTCGTCGCGCTGCTGGCCGTCGACGCCCTCGGGCCCGACCGGGTCAGCTGCGTTGTGATGCCCTCGCCGCATTCGAGCCTTGAAACACAGGCCGATGCACGGACTATCGCCACCAACCTCGGCAGCGAGCTGGTCGAGATCCCGATCGCCGCGGCGATGGCCGAGTACGAGAGCTCGCTCTCGGACGCGTTCGGGCGGGGTGGCGGCAGTGATGCCGCCGGCGAGGCGCTGCCGCGTGACCCGAGCCGGCCCTCCGAGCCTGACCTTGCCGCCGAGAACATCCAGGCCCGGATCCGCGGCAACATGATGATGGCGCTCTCCAACAAGCACGGCTGGCTGGTGCTGACGACAGGCAACAAGAGTGAGATGTCGGTCGGCTACGCGACGCTCTACGGCGACATGGCCGGCGGCTTCGCGGCGATCAAGGACGTGCCGAAGACGCTGGTCTACGAGCTGACCCGCCACCGCAACCAGAGCGCGGGCCGCGAGCTGGTTCCGGCCTCGGTGCTGGAGCGGGCACCGTCGGCGGAGCTGCGCCCCGACCAGCTCGACAGCGACTCGCTGCCCGCCTACGACCTGCTCGACTGCATCCTCGAGTCCTACGTCGAGCGCGACGAGGGCCGCGAGGAGATGATCGCCGCAGGCCTGCCGGCCGGGGTCGTCGACGACGTCATCCGCATGGTCGACCGCTCCGAGTACAAGCGGCGCCAGGCCGCGCCGGGGATCCGGATCACGCCGAGGGCATTCGGCCGCGACCGGCGGCTGCCGATCACGAACAGGTTTGGGGGTTAGGCCGACTTCGGGATCGGCCTGACGGCGACGGTCATTTGTGCAAGGGCGCAGAGTCTTCCGCTTGCATCCTTGACCTCGGCGTCCCAGACCCAGGTCGTTCGACCTTGATGCTTGGCCTTGGCCTGAACTTCGGCATGCCCCTCGGTCACGGGACGGATGAAGTTGACGCTGATCGACTGGCCCATCGCCATCATCCCGTCGTCGAGCACGGCCAGCGCGGTCGCCCGTGAGCAGATGCTCTCGACCAGGCTCGACATCACGCCGCCGTGCAGGAGGCCGACCGGCTGGCGCAGCTCGTCGCGCATCCGCACCCGCACCCGGGCGTGCTCGGGATCGTCGTCGAGCCACTCCGTGCCCAGCAGGGCGTCGAAGTGGGAAACCAGTCCGCGCGGGTCGTCTGCCATCGCGGCCAGCACACTATCTCCAGGGAGCCGTGTCTGAGCTTGGCCGCCGTATATGGCGGGAAAACTCAGACACGTCCTGTGGGGCGCCAGGGTGCGCGCTCGCGTAGGCTTTCCGGCCCGTGGCACTGACCGACGACCAGAAGGCGATGCTCCGGCTGCTCGCGCAGCGCGAAGAGGGCTACGAGGACATGGCCGCGCTGATGGGGATCAGCGTCGAGGAGCTGCGCGCTCGGGTGAAGGAGGCGCTGTCGGAGGTCGACGACCCCCCGGAGCCGACACCACCCGTCCCGCCACCACCGGTCGTGCAGCAACCGCCTGTCGCAGCGCAACAGCCACCAGCTCCCGAGCCGGCTCCAGCCCCGCCCTCCCCGGCGCCGCCCAAGCAGGCCGTGCGGCCGTCACCGCTCGCCCGGCTGCGCGGATCGAAGGACCGCGGCGCCCTGATCGGCGTCGGAGCGGGTGCCCTGGTCGTCCTGGCCCTGATCGTCGTCCTCATCCTCGGCGACGATGACGGAGGCTCGCCTTCGTCCACGACGACCTCGGCGGACGGAACGTCCCTCACCGCGGCCGAAGAAAGCAAGCTCACCCAGGCGGTCCTCGAGCCGACCGACGGCGGCGACGCCAGCGGCCGCGCCCTGTTCGGGCGCTACAAGAAGAGCGTCCTGCTGCAGGTCGAAGCCGAAGGGCTGGAGCCCTCCCCGCCTGGCGAGACCTACACGATCTGGCTCTACCGCTCACCGAAACTGGTCCTGCGGATCGGCGCGGTCCCCGTCGAAGAGAAAGACGAAGGCAAGCTGGCCGTGCAGCTGCCCATCCCGACCCAGGTCCTCAGCTACGTCGCGGGCGGAGCCTTCGACCAGGTCGACGTCTCCCTCACCTCGAATGCCGCCTACAAGGCCGCCCTCGCCAAGGCCAAGGCAGAACGCCGGCTGCCGCCCTACACGGGCGAGTCCGTGCTTCGCGGCGAGATCACCGGCCCGGCGATTCGCTGACGGGCGGCGATTTTTATCGCGGAAATTCCTCTCCTTTTCTAAAGATTTCTTGCGTAGTCATCGGAACTTTGGTATTCAAGCATCAGTAGTTGGGGGGGGCTATGCGCCCGGCGGAAGAGACCGAGAGCCAGTGACTCATCGGTGCCACGATGCCCCGGAAGGAGAGCCCCCAGTGAGACTCCTCAAGACGTTCGGCCTTGCCACGCTCACGGCGGTTGCGGCACTGGCGTTCGTCGGCGCGACGTCGGCGTCAGCCACCAACACACAACTCTGCACCCTGCATACGGGCTTAGGCTGCTTGAGCGCAGCGACCTCTACTCATGCGGTCCTCGCAACCGGCACGGTCGGCAAACTCTTAAACAGCTTCGTCACCGTCTTATGCTTAGGCGTCTTAGTCGAAACCGAAGCCTTAGGGTTAGGAAGCCCACAGCAGGTTCATGCCACAACCCAGTCATTCACTGGATGCGGCACCGGCTCCGCGCACACCAACTGCACGGTGACCGTCCAGGAACTGCCCTTAAGCAACCTCTTAAAGACCGGGTTAGACGAAGGGGCTCTGACGGCCACGAATGGCCGCATACGGCTCGTGTGCTCCAACCTCGGCATCGACTGCGTATACGACCTCGCAGGCGCCGAATTCGCGGTCGGCGCCAATCACCTCACCGCGAATGAAACCGAAATTACTGAATTAGGCGGCAAATTCCTCTGCCCCAACGAAGGATTCCTGGACGGCTTACTCGAAGCCTTAACGGCCACCTACGTCACCGGCAGTGGGGGGGCGGAATTCCCCGCGGAAGAACAGTGGGGTGAGTGCAACCTGGCTCAGATGGGAATGCCCCGCTGTCTCACCGGGGACCCGATCAACGCCGCCAACGGCAACCTGACCGAGGAACAGACCGACATTGCCCCCCTCGGCGGCCGCGGCCCCGCGCTCGGCATCACTCGCTCCTACAACTCCCAGCTCGCCGTCGCCCAGGAAACAGCCGGCCCCTTCGGCTACGGCTGGACCGGCCCCTACAGCGCCCACTTGGTGATCGACGAAGAAGCCGAACCCCCGACCGCGACCGTGCACCAGGACAACGGCTCGACCGCGGTCTTCTACCCGGTCGGAGGCAAATACACGGCACCTGCCTGGAACCAAGCCACCCTCGTAAAAGAAGGCGAAAACTACCTCTTCACGCTGCCGGCCCAGGAAGAGCTCGAATTCAACAAATCGGGCCTGCTGACCAAAGTCAGCGATCGCCACGGGCTCTCGCTCACGCTCACCTACAAAGAAGGCAAGCTGGAAACGGTCGAAGACGAAGCCGAACGAGCGCTCACCTTCGCCTACAAAGAAGGCAAGGTCGAAAGCGTCGAAGACCCGCTCGGGGGCACGGTCGAATACACCTACGAATCGGGCGACCTGGCGACGGTGACCCTGCCGGGGGAAGAAGAACCCAACTGGGAATTTGACTACGACGGCTCCCACCGGCTGACCGAACGCACCGACGGGCGCGGCAATACGACCGAAAACGAATACGACGGCTCCGACCGCGTGATCTTGCAGATCGACCCGCGCGAAGGCGAACGCGAACTGAAATACAGCGCGGGGGAAACGACGATCACCGAGCCCAACGGAGCGAAAACCCTTCACAAGTTCAACGCGGCGGGCGAGCCGACGGAAACGGTCAAAGCGCAGGGCACAGAACTGGCGCAGACGACCAAATATGAATACGACGCCTCCTTTCGCCTGGTCAAACTGACCGACGCCAACAATCACGCCACGACCTATGGCTATGACGCCGAAAGCAACAAGACCTCCGAAAAAGACGCCAACGGCAACGAAGCCAAATGGACCTACAACTCGACCCATGACGTCCTGACCGAAACGACGCCCAGGGGCAACACGACGACGATCACCCGCAACGCCGCCGGCGACGCGGAATCGATCAAACGCCCCGCCCCCGGTGAAAAAACCCAGGAAACGAAATTCAAATGGGCCGCCAATGGCGACCTGGAAGAGTCGACGGACCCGCTCAGCCGCAAAACGACCTTCGAATATGACGAAAACGGCAACCTCGAAGCCGAAACCAACCCCGCCGGGGACGAAAGGACCTTCGAATATGACGAAAACGGCCGCCTAATCTCAACGGTCAGCCCCAGGGGCAATGAAGAAGGAGCCGAAGCGGCCGAATTCGAGACCGAAACGAAACGCGACGACCAGGGCCGCCCCGAAGTGGTGACCGACCCGCTCGGGCACGAAACGAAACGCAAATACGACGCCGCCGGCAACCTCGAAGTCCTGACCAACCCCAACGGCCACGCGACGACCTACGTCTACGACGAAGCCAACCAACGCACCGAAGTCAAAGCGGCCAACGGCAACACGACCAAAACCGCCTATGACTCGATGGGCCAGGTCAAAAGCAAAACCGACGGGCGCGGCAAAACGACCGAATACAAACGCAACCTGCTCGGGCAGCTGACCGAAACGGTCGACCCCCTGGAACGCAAAACGACGAAGAAATACGACGACGCCGGCAACCTCGAAGAGCTCAAAGACGCTAAAGGGCGGACCACGACATATACCTACGACGCCGGCGACCGGCTCGAAAAAGTCAACTTCTCCGAAGAAGCGACCGCCGACGTCACTTACAAATACGACAAAGACGGCAACGTCACCGAAATTAAAGACGGTACAGGGACGACCGAAAAAGCCTACGACATCCTGGGCCGGTTGACCGAAGTCGAAAACGGCAACGAAGAACTCATCAAATACGAATACGACCTCGGCAACCAGATCACCAAAATCACCTATCCCAACGGCAAAACGGTCACGCGGGGCTTCGACAATGCTGGCCGCCTCGAAAAAGTCACCGACTGGCTCGGCAAAGAAACCAAATTCGCTTACAACCGAGACTCAGCCCTGGAAACGGCGACCTTCCCTTCGGCTTCGGAAAACAAAGACGAATACGAATACAACCCGGCCGGCGAGCTGACCAAAACAACGATGAAGAGGGCCTCTGAAACGCTGGCCTCCATCTCCTATGCCAGAGACAACATGGGCCTGCTCAAATCGGCGACCCAGACGGGGCTGCCGGGGGCCGAAAAACCCGAATACGAATACGACGAACGCGAGCGTCTGAAAAAAGGAGCCGGGACCTCCTTCGAATACGACGCCGCCAACAACCCGACCAAACTGGGCGCCACCACGCTCAAATACGACAACGCCTCCCAGCTCGAAGAAGCGGGAACGACCGAATATGCCTACGACGAAGTGGGCCAGCGCACCGAAGCCAACCCGGCCTCGGGGCCGAGCACGACCTACGGCTATGACCAAGCCGGCAACTTGACCTCGGTCGACCGGGCCGAAGAAGGCGAAGTCGCGAAAATCGAAGACGACTACGCCTACGACGGGACGGGGCTGCGCTCCTCGCAGACGATCTCCGGGGTCAAAGCTCAGTTCGCCTGGGACGTCAGTGAGAAACTGCCGCTCCTCCTACACGACGGGACCAGCTACTACCTCTACGGGCCCGGCGGGCTTCCCTTCGAGCAGATCTCCTCCGAAACGGCCACCTACCTGCACCACGACCACCTGGGATCCACGAGGTTGATCACCAACGCCTCTGGCGAAGCGAAAGGCAAATACACCTACACGCCCTACGGGGCGGTTGCAGAACATACGGGCACAGCGACTACCCAGCTGGGCTTCGGCGGGCAGTACCGCAACCAGAGCACGGGGCTGATCTACCTGCGAGCGAGGGTCTATGACCCGGTTACGGCGCAGTTCTTGAGCGTCGACCCGCTGGTCATGCAGACCGGGGAAGCGTATTCCTATGCGGGGGATGACCCGGTTAACCGAGGGGACCCGAGTGGGCTCGCGGTAACTGGCTGGTGTGGTGTGGGATCGGTCTCGGTTCCCTTTGGTTCATTCACCCTAACCGTGTGCAGGGTATGGAATGACCAAGGGAAAGGTGCGCTGACGCTATCACTGGGGGGCACCCTAGGTCAGAACTTGGAGGCAATCAAAAATCTTGAGAAATGGATCTTTGCGCAAAGCTTCAAAGGGTTGCTCAAACTGCTCGGGAACAGCTGGTGTGTAGCCGGGGCACGCTTTACCAGCAACGCCGTGACCTGGGATGACTTGAGAGGAGCGTCTCTGATCCACGCATCCGGATCATTTGGATACTTTATAGCAGGGATATATGAGTATGCGCGTAGCGTTGAAAACCCAAATATCTATACAGAGATATACGGTCTTGGAGGAGGAATGGGCTGGCAGCTGTCGGCCACCGGCGGAGGACAATTCACTTGGGTACGAGAGGACGGGCCGTGACCGAGGTGCCTTTCCACTAAACCAGCGAGACGAGCACCTGGCCAGAGGTGGCGGGGGGCCCGCCGCGTCAGCCGATCAGCTTGCCCGGATTCATGATGTCCGTCGGGTCGAAGCACTCCTTCGCCGCACGCAACACTTCGAGCCCAAGGCCACCCACCTCCGCCTCCATATAGGGGGCGTGGTCGCGGCCGACGGCGTGGTGATGGGTGATCGTCCCTCCATGGGCGACGATCGCCTCGCAGGCGGCGCGCTTGACCTGCTGCCACTGGGCGACCTCCTCTCCTCTGCGGCCGCGGGAGATGAAGGTGAAGTAGAGCGAGGCACCGTCGGCGTAGGCGTGGGAGAGGTGGCAGAAGACGAGACCCGGTGTGCCCTGGCCGTCGAGCGAGCCGCGGATTGCGGCGCCGACCGCGGCATGCAGCTCGCCGAGTCGGCTCCAGGTGTGCGAGGTCTCCAGGGTCTCGACCATCGCCCCCATCTCCATCAGCGTGTCGCGCAGGTAGGGGCCCTGGTAGCGCCCGTGCTCCCAGGAGCGCCCAGCCGATTGCCCGAGGTACGCGGCACCGCCGCGGCGCAGCGCACGCACCGCGAGTGCCCTTCGGCGGGCTACCGACTCCTCCCCGCCCTCCAGCCCGATGACGATCAGGCTGCCGCCACGGCGACGGCGCAGGCCGAGGTAGCCGCCGAAGAGCGTGCCGGCGACGCCGCGGGGGCCGGAGAGCGCCAGGGAGACCTCCGTCTCCTCCTCGTCGGAGACCCGGATCACGTCGGGCAGGCCCGGCCCCTGCGCCAAGCCGCGGACGATCTCGGCCCCGGCCTCGAAACTCTCGGCGATCCAAGCCTCGTAGCGTCGCACGCGCGGCGCCGGCCGCACCCGCACGGTCACGTCGGGGATCACGCCGAAGGCGCCCTCGGAGCCGACGACCAGCTCGCGCAGGGCGGGGCCGGCGGCGGTGTGCGGGGTCTCCAACGTTCGCAGGTCGCCAGCGGGGGCGATCAGGCGCACCGAGCTGACCAGCGCGTCGAAGCGCCCGTAGCCGCTCGAGGCCTGCCCGGCGGAGCGGGTCGCGGCAAAGCCGCCGACCGTCGCGTACTCGAAGGACTGGGGATAGTGGCCGAGGACGAGCCCGTGGGGTGCCAACTCCGCTTCGGCCTCGGGCCCGCGCAGGCCGGCGCCGAGCGTGGCCGTGAGCGAGCGGCTATCGACCTCCACGCCGCGCAGCCGGGCGAGGTCGAGGCTGACCAAGCGTGAGTGCTCGCCGCGCAGCGGCGCGACCCCGCCGACGACGCTGGTCCCGCCCCCGAACGGCACGACCGCAACGCCCTGTTCGGCACATGTATGGACCACGCGCTTCACCGCATCGGCATCGGGTGGAAGTAGCACCGCGTCGGGCGCCTCCTCGAGACGGCCGCCGCGCAGCCGGGCGAGGTCGGCGTAGCCGCAGCCGGTCGCGTGGCGGACGCGGTCCTCGAGACCGGTGAAGACGTTCTCCTCGCCCACGGCCTCGATCAGCGCTCGGGGCAGCGACTCCGGCGGCGGCAGCTCGAAGCCCTCGAGCTCCACCGCGCGCGGCGAGGGAACCAGCTCGCCGACCCGCTCACGCAGCGTCGCAAGCGCCTCGCCGTCGAGCTCCGGGAGGGTCGAGGGATCGCCCCATCCCCACCACTTAGAGTCGCGCCGCGGGCCGCTCACGTCAGCGCCCGCTCAATCCCGTCGAGGGCCTCGTTGAGGAGAGTCCCCTGCCCGCGCCGCATCATCGGCCCGCCAAGGCGCGAGAGACCGCGTAGCGCCTGTGCCGCGGTCAGCGAGACCTCTGTGCCCTCCCCCTCATCCTGGAGGGCGACCACGACCTCATAGCGGCGCAGGTGCCGTTCGAACGGCGTTCCCACCAGCTGCTGCTCCCACGCGTAGCGCTCACCCTCGACCGACTCGGTGCAGCGGAAGTCGGCGCGCACGCCTCGTCCCTCGGCCGTCCCCAGGACCTTGGTCCACTCGCGCTTCGGCCCGTCCCCCTCGACGCCCTCAACCCGCATCGTTCGCGGCCACCAGCGCGGCAGGCTCCAGGGATCGGAGATCAGGCCCCAAACCTCCGACCGCGGTGCGTCGATCGTCCTCCGGCGAGTCGCTCGCGGCACGGCGGGGCCGGATCAGTCGCCGGCGAGGCGTCGCAGGTCGCGCACCAGCAGGAGGTGCTTGAGGTGACTGACGGTCGCAGCCAGGCTCTCGAGGCTCTCGAGCGCCTCCTTGCGTCGTTCGGGGTTGCGCGAGCGCAGCGACGGCCCGAGCAGCGCTTCCAACAGGTTCGCCTCGCGGTCGGCCGAGGAGCGGAAGACGCGCAGGTTGCGGGCCGCCACGCCGAAGCGGGAAAGCTCGTTGGCGGCGCGGATCACTTCGCGGTCGGTCTCGTCGTAGACGGTCTTACCCTCCCGCTTCTCGGCCTGCACGATGCCGAAGTTCTCCAGCTCGGCGATCAGCTCCTCGCGAGCGCCGGTCTCCTCGATCACCTCTTCGAGGGTGAGGTAGGCGCGCGAGGTGTCGATCAGGATCGCCCTGCGCACGGCGCCGCCCGAGGTTCGCTTGTCCGCGCCGCCGACCACGGCGGCGATGTCGCCCCCGGCGGCCAGCTCCTGGCGGATCACCCGCAACGGCAGGAACTCGTCGCGCTGCAGGCGCAGGATCGTGCGCAGCCTTTCTACGTCGGACTGGCTGTAGAGGCGGTAGCCGCCTGGCGTCCGCCGCGGCGTCAGCAGCTTCTGGTCCTCGAGGTAGCGGATCTTCGAGATCGAGACGTCGTCGAACTCGCTCTGCAGGATCTTGCAGACGGCGCCGATCGTCAGCGCCTTGCGGGGGCGCGAGTCGCGCTGCCGGATCTGTTGCTCGGAGACCGCCATCAGTTGCCTGCCCTCCCGATCACGTCCTACTTCTCCAGGTAGCTGAGCTTGTACTTGCCGACCTGGATCTCGTCGCCGTCGGCGAGCCGGTGGGACTCGATCCGGCGCCGGTTGACGTAGGTGCCGTTGAGCGAGCCGAGGTCGTCGATGTAGAGGCCGTCACGGCGGCGCACCAGCAGCGCGTGATTGCGGGAGACGGTGACGTCGTCGAGGAAGACGCCGGCGTCGGGGCTGCGCCCGATGCTGACCCGGTCCTCGCCGAGCGCGAAGCTCTCCCCGGCACGGCCTCCCCCTGCCCGGATCACCAGGGCGGCGCCGCTGCGCTCGATCGTCTCGTCGATGTCGACCGGCTGCATCTCGCCGGTGTCGTCGACCGTGTAGGTCATCGTCGTCGGTTCGTCTCCCTCGCCGCCCTCCGCCGGACCGCCGACGTAAGCGCCGCACTTCTGGCAGTAGTTGGCGCCCTCGGGGTTGACGAATCCGCATTCGGGACAGTGGACGGCCATCGAGTGCTCCGCTAGGCGGGTTGGTCCTCAGGCTCGTCGGCCGCCTGCGCCTTGCCGGCCAGGATCTCGGTCAGCTGCGCCACGTCGTCTCCGGAGAAGAGGGTGTCCCCGCGCTCGCGTTTCTGGCGCAGGCGGTTCACCAGCTCCGCACGGAGGATGTCGATCTTCCCGTGCAGGACGCGGCGCTTGTAGGAGATCTCGTCCTCCTCCTGCGTGAGATTGTCGATCAGGCCCTTCAGCTCCTCGTCGCTGAGGGAACCGAGATCGGGAAAGGTGTCCTCCATCTCGCTCCTTGGTTGAGATTGGGGCCTCGGCGGCCTCGTCCGGCGATTATAGGAGGCCCGGCACCGAAGGTTCAACTGAAGGTTGAAGGTTTACCGAGTGTGGTGCGGCTCTTGCATGTCCCGCGCGGCACGCACTTCGCGAATTCCGGCCTGGGCGTAGAGCACCGTGGCGACGATCGCGAAGCCGAGGCCGACGATGAGCAGCGCGGCCGGGACCCAGCCGGCGAAAACCATCGCGAAGAAGATCCCGCCCATGATCGGGAAGACAGAGATCCGGCCCGGCCAGTTGACCCGGATCTCGACGCCGTGGCGCAGGCCGTACTGGGCGAGGACGAGCATCGCCAGCTCGCGCGCGGCGAGCAGGGCGAGCGCCCAGCGCGGCAACAGCTCGAAGTGCCAGCAGACGACGGCGCCGGCGAGGATCGTGAGGCGGTCGACGAGCGGGTCGAGGATCGAGCCGAGGCGGCTGTACTGACCGGTGACGCGGGCGAGGAAGCCGTCGACGTAGTCGCCGGCCGCGATCAGCCAGAAGACGACCGCGGCGGAGGCGCTGCGCCCGTCGCCGGATTCGAAGGCCAACCAGAGAAACAGCGGCAGCGCCGCGAGGCGCAGGTAGCCGACCAGGTTGGGCAGCGTCCACGGGTTGAGCGGTTCGCCCTTCCGGGTCTGACGGGGAGGCGGCCCGCTGCGATCGAGCCCGAAGAGGCGCCGCACGCGGCCGCGGCCGAACGGAGCGCTGTCAGGCATCGATGCCCCGGAGGAGAGCCTCGGCCTGGGCGGCGGCCTCCTCCACGGGCAGCTTGTGCTCGGCGCCACCGGCGCGCTCGCTCGCCTCGACCACGCCCTCGGCCAAGCCGCGGCGACCGACGACTATCCGCAGAGGGCAGCCGAGCAGCTCGGCGTCAGTCAGCTTCTCCCCGGTCCCCGCATCGCGATCGTCGTACAACACCTCGATGCCGGCGGCCCGCAGCTCCTCGTACAGGGTGTCCGCCGCGTCGCGCTCCTCCTCCCCGGCCTTCGCCAGGGAGACGAGGTGGACCTGCCACGGAGCCAGGGGCCTCGGCCAGACGATCCCGCGCTCGTCGGCGCCCTGCTCGATCGCGGCGGCGGCGATCCGGGCCGGGCCGATGCCGTAGCTGCCCATCACGATCTCGCGCTCGGCCCCCGACTCGTCGAGGTAGGTCGCGCCGAGCGGCTCGGAGTAGCGGGTGCCCAGCTTGAAGATGTTGCCGACCTCGATCGCCGGCTCGATCTCGAGCGCGCCACCTCCGGGGGCGGTGTCGCCGGCCTCGACCGTGCGCACGTCCATCTCGTAGGCCTCGAAGTCGCGGGCGGGGTCGATGCCGCGCAGGTGAGCGTCGGGCTCGTTGGCGCCGCAGACGTAGGAATCGCCAACGATCGCGGCGTCCTTGATGATCGGCAGGTTCGAGCCAACCGGGCCGATGTAGCCCACGGGACCCAGCTCCGCTTCGATCTCCTCGGGCCGGGCCTGACGGAAGTCGGTCTTCATTCCGTTGCGCAGCTTGATCTCGTTGAGGCGGTGGTCGCCGCGCAGGAGGACCAGGACCAGGCCGCGACCCTCGACCATGATCGGCATCGCCTTGATCAGCGCTCCGGCTGGAAGGCCGAGCGCGCCCGACACTTCTTCGACCGTGGTCAGGCCCGGGGTCGCCACTCGCTCCGGCGCATCGAGCCGGGGTGGCAGCTCGACCGGCTGCGCCTCCGCCGAGGCGACCTCGACGTTGGCCGCGTAGCCGGGAGCCAGCGCGACCTCGTTCTCGCCCGCGGGGCAGGGCGCCATGTACTCGTGAGCGCCGGAACCGCCCATCATCCCGACGTCGGACTCAACCCGGTACCAGCGCAACCCGCTGCGATCGAAGATCCGCGCGTAGGCCTCGCTCTGCAGCTCGTAGGACCGCGCCAGCCCCTCCTCATCACGGTCGAAGGAGTAGGCGTCCTTCATCGTGAACTCGCGCGTGCGCAGCACCCCCGCCCGCGGCCGCGGCTCGTCGCGCTCCTTGGTCTGCAGGTGGTAGAGCATCAAGGGCAGGTCCCGGTAGGACCGAACCTCTCTCGCCACATGCTGGGTCAAGCACTCCTCGTGCGTCATAGCCAGCACCATCGGCGCACCCTTCCGATCCTCCAACTTGAACAGCTCGTCGATCGAGTACCGCCCAGTCTTCTCCCAAGCCTCGGAGGGCTGCAGAACCGGCATCAGCATCTCCTGACACCCAATCCCCTCCATCTCCTCCCGAAGGATGGCTTCGACCTTCCGGTGAACCCTCCACCCCGCCGGCAGATAACTCCACAAGCCCGCCCCAACCTGCCGAATCAACCCAGCCCGCACCATCAGCTTGTGCGACAGCGCCTCAGCATCAGCAGGCGCGTCCTTCAGGGTGGGCAGAAAAGCTTTGCTAAGGCGAGTCATGGGGGAAACCTATCCGTCCGCTCCCGGGAAGCTCATCCCCGATCCGTGTGACGAGGTTCTCCGATGCCGTTCCTCGCGGGGGGTGGCGTCGTAGGGGGAACCGCCCCCGAGGACGCTTTAGCGACCGCAGGGGGTGGTGGGTCCCCTGCGGCGACAGGACCCGCCGCGCCACTACGCCCGCGTAAACCTGCGTCCCGCAGTCGGCGAAGCCTCCTCGTCCAGCAGGACTCGATCTGACTCCCCCGCTTTCGCCGCCTCATGCTCCATCCGAGCGATCTTCTCCGGCGTCAACTCCCCAGCGTTCTCCGCCTCGATCTTTGCCAGCCACGCCGCCCCCTCGCGCGACTCGTCCTCGTCGAACTCCACCCCACCCCGGTCGAGCGACTTGTCGATCTCCTCGAACAGGGTGTCGACGAGCATGGCCTGCGGGACCTTGCGCAGCGGCTTGCCGTGCGCGTAGATCAGGCCCTCATTCTTGGCGCCGGCGATGCCGAAGTCGGCGTGCGAGGCCTCGCCGATCCCGTTCACCGCACAGCCCAGCACGGCGACCTCGATCGGCTCGGCGTAGCCTTCCAGCCGCTGCTCGATCTCGGCCACGACGGAGTCCATGTCGAACTGGAGGCGGCCGCAGGTCGGGCAGGCGATCAGCACCGGACCGCGCTCGCGCAGCTGCAGCGCCTTGAGGATCTCCCAGGCGACCTTGACCTCCTCCTCGGCATGGAAGGTCGAGAGGCTGATCCGGATCGTGTCGCCGATCCCGTCGGCGAGCAGCGTGCCGAGGCCGACCGAGGACTTGAGCGACCCCGACCATTTCGTCCCCGCCTCGGTGATTCCCAGGTGCAGCGGGTAGGGAATCCTCTCCGAGAGCAGGCGATTGGCGGCGATCGTGTTGGGCACGTTGGTCGACTTGATCGAGACCTTGAAGTTCTCGAAGCTCAGCGACTCCATCAACTCGACGAACTCGACCGCGGCCGCGACCAGCGCCTCGACCGGGCTCTCGCGCTCGAGCGCGTGCAGGTGCTTGGGCAGCGAGCCGGAGTTGACCCCGATCCGCATCGGCACCCCCGCCGCGGTCGCCCGCTCGGCCACCTCGGCGACCTTCTCCCGCCCGCCGATGTTGCCTGGGTTGAGCCGGATGCAGTGGGCGCCGGCGTCGATCGCCTTCAGCGCCAGGGTGTGATTGAAGTGGATGTCGGCGATCACCGGGATCGGCGACTCCACGACGATCGTCTTCAGAGCCTCGACGTCCTCGTCGCGCGGCACCGCGACCCGCACGATGTCGGCACCTGCATCGGCGACCTTGCGGATCTGCTCCATCGTCGCCGCCAGGTTGGCGGTCTCGGTCTTGGTCATCGTCTGCACGGCGACCGGAGCGCCGCCGCCGATCGGCACGCCGCCGACGAAAATTTGCCTCTTGGAAGCCATGTGCGAAGGGTATCCGGGTGCGCGGGCGCGCTGGCTAGCGGACGTCGAATCCCTCGCCGTTGAGGCGTCCGATGTCGTTGGTCAGCCCAATGAACATGAGGATCACGACGAGCACGACGCCGACCGCCGTGGCCCGCTCCATCACCTGCAGCGAGGCCGGCCGGCCGCGCAGCTTCTCGACCAGTGCCCAGAAGATGTGGCCGCCGTCGAGCGGCAGGATCGGCAGCAGGTTGATCAGGCCCAGCGAGAGGCTGACCAGGGCGAGCAGCAGCAGCGAGCGCTCGACCCCCAGGTCGAGCGTCTGGTTGGCGACGTCGCTGACCCCGACGATGCCGGATATTTCCTTGCGCTGCTCGGATTCGAAGATGCGCGAGAAGATCGAGGCCGTTTTCGTCGTCACCAGCCAGACCGTGTCCCAGGCCCGGTCGACCGCTGTGCCGAAGCCGATCTCCTCGGCTTCGGTCCCATAGGCGAAGCCGACCAGTGCCCGCTTGTTGGCGGCGTCGTACTCCGGCCTGACCGAGATCGTCAACAGCTCGCCGTTGCGGCTGATGCGCAGCGTGGCCGGTGCCGCGGCGACGCAACCGTCGACCTGCCTGCCGGCGCACTCGTGGCCGGCGACCTGGTCGGCGAAGCGTTCGAGCCGCACTTCGCGGTCCAGGCCCGGGTAGGAGCGACCGTCGACGGCAAGGATCTCGTCACCCGGCTCGAGCACCTTGGCGGCCGGAGAGCCGTCGCGGATCTCCTCCACGGACTGGGTCACCTGCTGCGCGCTGGTGAAGTAGACGAAGGTGAAGATGGCGAAGGCGAGGGCGATGTTGACCCCAGGACCGGCGGCGATCACCGCGATCCGCTTCCAGACCGGCTGGCGGTAGTAGGCGCGCGGCTCGACCTCCGGCGGCACCTCCTCCTCCGGGTTCATGCCGGTGATCTTCACGTAACCGCCGAGCGGGATCGCTTTCACCCCGTACTCGGTCTCGCCGCGTTTGAATGACCAGATCGTCGGCCCAAAGAAGAGGAAGAAGCGCTCGACCCGCATCCCGGTCGCCTTCGCCACGAAGAAGTGCCCGGCCTCGTGCAGGACGATCAGCAGCGAGAAACCAAGGAAGATCAGCAGCCAGTTCATACCCGTGCCAACCCCCCGACCTCTTCTTCGGTGCGCCGGCGGGCCTCGGCGTCGATCGCGAAGAGGTCTTCGAAATGGGTCGGCACCAGGGCGGGCATCGCCTCCAGGACCCGTTCGATTGCGGCGGGGATAGCCGTGAAGCCGATCTTCCCCTCGAGGAAGGCGGCGACGGCGACCTCGTCGGCCGCGTTGAGGACACAGGGCGCGGTCCCCCCCGCCCTGCCCGCCTCCAGGGCGATGCCCAGGCAGGCGAAGGTCTCCAGGTCGGGCGGCTCGAAGGCCAGCTGGCCCACCGCTGCGAGGTCGAGGCGCGGCACGTCGACGTCGGCGCGCTCGGGGTAGTGCAGCGCGTAGGAAATCGGCACCCGCATGTCGGGATGGCCAAGATGGGCCAGGGTGGCGCCGTCATTGAGGTCGATCAACGAGTGGACGATCGACTGCGGGTGGACGACGACCTCGATCCGCTCGAAGGGGACGCCGAAGAGGTGGTGGGCCTCGATCGCCTCGAAGCCCTTGTTCATCAGCGTCGCCGAGTCGATCGTGATCCGCCCGCCCATGCTCCAGGTCGGGTGGGCGAGGGCCTCCTCGACACTCACACTCGCGAGGTCGGTGCGGCCACGAAAGGGGCCTCCCGAGGCGGTCAGGACCAGGCGGTCGACGGTCCCAGGTGGCTCGGACCCAATCAGCTGGAAGAGCGCCGAGTGCTCGGAGTCGACGGGCAGCAGCCGTGCCCCGGTCGCCTCCGCCAGGGCCATCGTCAGCTCGCCGCCGATCACCAGGCTCTCCTTGTTGGCGAGCGCCACGTCGATGCCCTCGCCGAGCGCGACGATCGTCGGCCCCAAACCGGCTGCCCCGACGATCCCGTTGAGGACCAGGTCGGCGCCGGAGTCGAGGATCAGCTCGCGGATCCCGTCATCGCCTGCCAGCACCTTCTCGTCCCAGGCCCCTCGCGCGGCCTCGGACGCCCCCGCATCGGAGAACGCGACGGTGCCGACACCGTGCTCGGACGCCTGCGCAAGCACCCGCTCCCAGCTCGACCCGGCGGCCAGTCCCACCACTTCGAGATCGTCGGAGGCACCGACGATCTCCAGCGCCTGGGTCCCGATCGACCCGGTGCTGCCGAGGATTACCAGCTTCTTCATCTACAGCAGGATAAGGAGGACGGCAGCCGGTCGCGAATCTGCATTAAGGCGTCTATAGCACGCACAAATGCAGACTCGTCAGTAGACGAACTGGATCGAGAGGTAGTAGCCGACGACTACGGTGAAGAAGACGGCGTCTAGGCGGTCGAGGATGCCACCGTGGGGGCCGAAGAGGGTGCCGGTGTCCTTCTTGCCGAGATCGCGCTTCAGCATCGACTCGAAGAGGTCCCCGACCGGGGCGATCGCCGCCACCGCCGCACCCATGATCAGCGCGTCCACGCCGGAAAGCCAGTCCTGGTAGAGGCCGGCGAACCAGAAGGCCATCGTGCCGATGACGAAGCCGCCGAGCAGGCCCTCGAGCGTCTTGTTGGGCGAGAGCGTCGGCGCGATCTTGTGAGAGCCGAACATCCGGCCGGTCGCGTATGCCCCGGTGTCGGCGGCGAAGGTGCCGACGAGGACGTCGACCAGGAGCGCGGCGCCGTGGTCGGGGAGGTCGCGCAGCAGCACCGCGTGCACGAGGGGGATCCCGATCCAGACGATCCCGAGCAGGGTGACTCCCATCGACATCGTGATCCCGTCGCGATGGTGGCGGTCGACACCGAAGGCGAAGAGGACCGGGAAGGACGCGGCGAGGATCAGCAGGACGTTGAAGGCGGTGCCGAAGTGGGCGGCGAGGACCAGGGCCGGGACGGTGATGTAGGCGGCCCGCTGGACCGGGCGCATCTCCTCGGTCAGCGAAAGGTACTCGCGCAGGCAGAGCAGGCCGATCCCGATCATCGCCACGGTGAAGACCAGCTCCCCGGCAACGATGATCGCGATCGCGAAGATGCCCCAGGGAAGGGCGAAGAGAATGCGCTTCGCCGTCTCGCCGCTCCGCGCTCCGCCCCGCCGGCGCCGCTTCCGCGGCTCGCGCGGCGGCGGTTTCGGCGCCGGCTCCTCGAAGAGGTCGTCGTCGAAGAGGTCCTGCATCAGGCCCTCGCCCCGAAACGGCGCCGGCGCTCCTCGAACTCCCGCAGGCTCTCCTCCAGCGCCTCGCGGCCGAAGTCGGGCCAGAGCTCGTCGCGGAACACCAGCTCCGAGTAGGCGCACTGCCAGAGTAGGAAGTTGGAGATACGCCGCTCGCCGCTGGTGCGGATCAGGAGGTCGGGGTCGTGCATCTCCGGCGCGTAGAGCCGGCGGCGGAAATCCTCGTCCGAGCCACCCTGAAAGCCACGCGCGGCGTCGACGATCTCCGCTCGCCCGCCGTAGTTGAAGGCGACGAAGAGGGTGATCCGCTCGTTGGCGGCCGTCGTCTCCTCGGCCCACTCCATGCGCTCGACCAGCTCCGGCGCGACGCCCTCACGGCGGCCGACGAAACGCATCCGCACGCCCTCGGCGTCCAGCTCGGGGGTCTCCGCGTCGATCCTCTCCCCGAACATCGCCATCAGCGCCGAGACCTCCTCGGCCGGGCGCGACCAGTTCTCGGTCGAGAACGAGAAGACGGTGAGCTCCTCGATCCCCAGCTCGACGGCGTCGCGCAGCCGGGCCTTCACGGCGTCGGCGCCGGCCCGGTGCCCCTCTACGGTCGGCACGCCCCGCTGCTCTGCCCAGCGCCCATTGCCGTCGGTGATGATCGCCACGTACCGCGCGGAGGCACTCACACCTCCAGGATCTCCTCTTCCTTCCCCTTCAGGAGTGCGTCGATCTCGGCGATCGCCTCGTCGGTCTGCTTCTGCAGCGCCGCCTCGGCACGGCGCTCGTCGTCCTCGCCGGCTTCGCCCTCCTTCTTCAGCTCGCGCAGATCGTGCATCGTGTCGCGACGGATGTTGCGGATCGCGACACGGCCCTCCTCGGCGACGCCGTGCACCACCTTGACCATGTCGCGACGGCGCTCCTCGGTCAGCTCGGGGACCTGCAAGCGGATCACGTTGCCGTCGTTGCTGGGTGTCAGGCCGACGTCGGACTCCTGGATCGATTTCTCGATCGCCCCGATCGACGACTTGTCGAAGGGTGTGACGGTGAGCAGCCTCGCGTCGGAGGTCGCGATGTTGGCGAGCTGCTTGAGCGGGGTCTGGGCGCCGTAGTAGTCGACGACGATGCGGTCGAGCAGGTGCGGGGAGGCGCGGCCGGTGCGCACCGTCGCCAGTTCGCCACGACTCGACTCGACCGACTTGCTCATGCGGCCTTTGGCGTCTTCGAGCATTTCGTCGATCAGCTCCACTGGGCCCCCGTTTCTCGTCTACGAGGTGGGCCTGCTGGAAACCAGCGTGCCCACCCTCTCGCCGTTGACGATCCTATCTATGTTGCCAGCGTCTCCCATATTGAAGACGTAGATCGGCAGGTCGTTGTCCATGCAGAGCGAGAGCGCCGTCGAGTCCATCACCTTGAGCCCGCGCTCGATCGCCTCGCGGTGGCTGATCGCGGCGATGAACTCGGCGTCCGGGTTGGTCGCCGGGTCGGAGTCGTAGACGCCCTCCACCCCGTTCTTCGCCATCAGGATCGCTTCGGCGTGGATCTCCAGCGCGCGCAGCGCGGCAGCGGTGTCGGTAGTGAAGAACGGGTTGCCGGTGCCGGCGGCGAAGATCACCACGCGGCCCTTCTCCAGGTGGCGCATCGCACGGCGCCGGATGTAGGGCTCGGCCACCTCCTTGACGCCGATCGCCGAGAGCACCCGGGTGTGCTCGCCGGTCTTCTCCAGCGCGTCCTGGAGCGTCAGGGCGTTGAGCACCGTCGCCAGCATCCCCATGTAGTCGCCGGTCGCGCGGTCCATCCCTTCGGCGGCGGCGGAGAGGCCGCGGTAGATGTTGCCCGCCCCGACCACGATCGCCACCTCGACCCCGCGGGCGCGGATCGCGGAGACCTGCTCGGCGATCCGCTGCACCTCGGTCGCATCGGTGCCGTAGGTGAGATCGCCCATCAGGGCCTCGCCCGAGAGCTTCAGCAGGATGCGTTTGAACTGGGGGTCAGCAGCCATCTAGGCGCGAGCCTATTCGCCCACGCGGAAGTAGGAGAAACGGGCGATGCGGATGTTCTCGCCGGTCTTGGCCGCCAGCTCCTGGCGCAGCTCCTCGATCGACTTCGAGTCGTGCTTCTCGGCGTTGACGTGCGCCTGGTCGAGCAGGGCGACCTCTTTGCCCCACTTAGCGAGCTGGCCCTCGACGATCTTCTCGACGACGTTGTCGGGCTTGCCTTCTTCGCGCGCCTTCTCTTCGAAGACCCGCTTTTCGGCCTCGCGCTCCTCGGCGGAGATCTCGTCGGTGGTGACGTACTGGGGGGCGGTCGCGGCGACGTGCAGGGCGACCTCGTAGGCAAACGCCTTGAAGTCCTCGTTGCGGGCGACGAAGTCGGTCTCGCACTGCACTTCCACCATCGCCCCGACCTTGTCGTTGGCGTGGATGTAGGAGGCGACGACGCCCTCGTCCGTCCCCCTCCCTTCGCGCTTCGCGGCAGAGGCCTGGCCCTTCACGCGCAGGATCTCGATCGCGCGGTCCACGTCGCCGTCGGACTCGCTCAGCGCCGCCTTGCAGTCCATCATCGCCGCCCCGGTCCGATCCCGAAGCGCCTTCACGTCGGCAGCAGTAACGCTCATTTCCCCTCCTCAGCTTTCTCCTCAGAAGCTTTCTCCTCAGCGGCAGGCTCAGCAGCCTTCTCCTCCTCGGGAGCTTTCTCGGCGGCAGCAGCCTTCTCAGCCTCCGCCTCAGGAGCTTTCTCAGGCTCCGCGGCCTTCCCTGTCTTGGCAGGAGCTTTCTCCACCTCCGCAGGAGCCTTCTCAGCCGCCTCAGCCTTGACCGCTTCCTCTGCGGGTGGCGTGGGGCTGGGGGCCTCGCCCGCAGCCTGCGAGGACGAGGCCGCCTGCCCCGCGACAGGACCCGCAGCCGGTGCGGCCGGGGCTGCAACCGGAGCCGCCGAGGCTTGAGCCGGCGCACTGGGAGCAGGCGCCTTCGCAGCAGCCTGCGCCGCCTCGGCCTGCTTCGCCGCCTCCGCTTCAGCCGCAGCTTTTTTAGCCGCCTCCTCCGCGGCCAGCCGCACTTTCTCTTCCTCCTCGCGCTTCTTGCGCTCTTCCTCTTCCTTCTTGCGCCGCTCCATTTCCTCGGCGATACGGCGCTCCTCTTTGACCCGCCAGGCGCTCGATCCCTCATCGACCGCGCCGCCGATCGTGCCGATCACCAGCTCGCAGGAGCGGATCGCGTCGTCGTTGCCGGGGATCACGTAGTCGATCGGGATCGGGTCGCAGTTGGTGTCGACCAGGGCGATGATCGGGATCCTCAGGCGGGCCGCCTCGCGCACCGCGATCTCCTCGGTTTTGAGGTCGGTGACGAAGACGGCGTCGGGCAGGCGCTCCATGTCGCGAACTCCGCCGAGGTTGAACTCGAGCTTGGCGAGTTCGGCCTGCATGCCCATCCGCTCCTTGGTCGGCAGCAGCTCGAGCTTGCCCTCCTCTCGCCACGTGGTGAGCTCGTGCAGGCGCGCGATCCTGGCGGACATCGTGTTGAAGTTGGTCAGCAGCCCACCCAGCCAGCGCTGGTTGACGTAGGGCATCTTGCAGCGGTTGGCCCAGTCTTCGACCGGGCCACGGGCCTGCTTCTTGGTGCCGACGAAGAGCACGGTGCCGCCGCCGTTGGCCAGCTCGCCGGCGAAGCGGCGCGCGTTCTCCAGCAGCACCTCGGTCTGGACGAGGTCGATGATGTGGATCCCGTCCAGCTCACCGAATATGTAACGGCGCATGTTCGGGTTCCAGCGACGGGTCTGGTGGCCGAAGTGGACTCCGGCCTCCAGCAGCTCTTTGAGGCCTGCCTCAGGCATGGGTGAAGCTCCTTGGGTTGTGAGATGCGTTCCCCGTCGCCCTCCCCGGAATCCGGCTCAACGCCGGTCAGGATCCGGTTCGGCACCGACGGGGGTCGGTTTCCGAGCCGCTGGATTGTAGAGGGGCGAGGCTAGGAGCGCCTAGCGGAACCCGAGTGCGCGGGCCGACGAGCGCCGGACCAAGCGGGGCAAGGACGCAGGGAGCCCGAATAGCAACGCTATTCGGGCGACCGAGGACGCCGGACCGCGCCGTGTCCGCCGCCGTCGGACGCGTGCGGGGGTTTCGCTAGGCGCTCCTAGGCGGCGCGGGCCGCCCGCAGAGCGGCCTCGAGATCCGCCGGCAGCTCGGAGGCGAAGCTCAGCCGCTCGCCGCCGGAGGGATGGTCGAAGGCGAGCCGGTGGGCGTGGAGGAACTGACGCTCGAGCCCGTACTTGCGCTCGCCACCGTAGGTGACGTCGCCGGCCAGGGGATGGCCGATCGCGGCGAAGTGGGCGCGGATCTGGTGCGTGCGGCCGGTCTCCAGCTTCGCCTCGAGGTAGGTCTCGGCGGAGAGCAGCTCGAGCACGGTGAAGTGCGTTCGCGCCTGGCGCGAGGCCGCACCGGAGACGGCCATGCGGTGGCGCTGACGCGAGGCGCGCCCGATCGGGGCGTCGATGGTGCCGGTGCGAGAGGCGAGGCGACCGCGGGCCAGGGCGAGATAGACGCGTTCGACGTCGCGGCGCTGCACCGCTGCCTGCAGCGCCGCGTGGGCCTCGTCGGTGCGGGCGACGACGAGCAGACCGCTGGTGCCCTTGTCGAGCCGGTGCACGATCCCCGGGCGCTCGGGGTCGGCTCCGCCGCCGAGCAGGTCGCCGAGCTCGTCGACCAGGGTCGGGCCGCGGTGCGAGGGCGCCGGATGGACAACCATGCCCGCTGGCTTGTCGACCACCGCCAGCGCCTCGTCGGCATGGACGATCCTCAACTCCCCGCTCATCGTGGCTCGCGCAGATAGGCGAGGGCGAAGAGGAGAACGCCGGCGGTCACGGCGATGTCGGCGACGTTGAAGGCCGGCCAGCTGCCGACCTGGATGTAGTCGGTCACGGCGTCGGCGCGAACCCGGTCCACGAGGTTGCCGAGCGCGCCTCCAGCGAGCAGCCCCACGGCGACCCACATCCCCCGGCGGTTCGGGTCCCGGGAGAAGACGACGCCGACCGCGACCAGCGCCAGGATGGGGAGCGCCACCAGGAGGGCCCCTCCGCCGCTGGCCAGGCCGAAGGCGACGCCGGTGTTGTGGGAGAGCGTCAGCTCCAGCGGGCCGAGGACGTCGACGTCCTCGCCGGGCACGAGCTCGGCCTCGACCACCGCCTTCGCTACCTGGTCGAGGACGAGGATCAGGCCGGCGAGCGCGCCGGCAAGGCCCCAGGCGCGGGCGCGGGGGCCGGTCACCCTTCGATCAGGCCGACGACGATCGCACGCACGATGAAGAGCGTGATCACCCCGATGATCGGGCTCAGATCGAGCGCGAAACCGCCACCGCCGAGGGGCGGCAGGAAGCGCCGGAAGAAGTTCAGGTAGGGGTCGGTGGTCTCTTTGACGAAGTCGAGAGTCGCCCGCAACGGCCGGTTGTAGGGCATGCGCGGCACCCAGGAGATCAGCACGTTGAGGAAGATCAGGATGATGTAGACGAGGAACAGCGCGCTGACGTACGCGGCGATGTCGCTGCGGGCGAGCGCGAGGAGGATCATCCGCGCATCCTCCCCAGCGAGGCCCTCACCGCGGCTTCGAAAGCCTCCTTGACGCCTTCGCGGTCGAGTGCATCCAGCCCGGCCTCGGTGCTGCCCCCGGGCGAGGCCACGGCCTTCCGTACGTCCGCCGGGTGGCGAACCCGCAACAGCTCCGCCGTCCCCGCGGTCGTCTCCACCACCAGCTCCCTTGCCAGTTCCTCGTCCAGCCCGTCGGCGGCGCCGGCATCGGCGATCGCCTCGACCGCGAGCGCGAGGTAGGCCGGAGCGCACCCCATCACCGCGGTCGCCGCGTCGAACTGGGAGTCCGGCAGGTCGACCACGTGGCCCAGGGCCCCGAGCATCTCGCGGAGGGCCGGATCCGGGTCCCCAGCCACGCAGAGCACGCCCTTGCGCACCTCGACGCCGACGTTCGGCATCAGCCGAACGACCTCAGAGTCAGGAAAAGCTCCCCGAACCCGCTCCAGCGAAGTAGCTCCAAGCAGAGAAACAATCACCTTAGCCCCGCCAAGCTCGCCAGCTACCTCATCGAGCCGGACGGGCTTCACGGCAAGTACAACCACGTCAGCCCGCTCGGCAAGCTCCGAATTGGAGGTAACCGCCTCGCCGCCAAGCTCCGTCGCAAGCTCCGTCGCACGCCCGGAACCGCTGTCGCTGAACAGCATCCGATTCACAGCGCCAGCCAATCCACGCGCCATTGCCGCCGCCATGCTCCCGGATCCGCAAAAACCAACGATCATTGCCCAGGCAGACTAGTCCTGAGCCAGTCTCTAAGACTGGTTGAAGAAGCCTTTGTCGAGGAGGCGTGCCTTCTCCTCCGCGGAGACCTCGACGTTGCGGGGCGTCAGCAGGAAGATCTTCTCGGCGATCCGCTGCATGCCGCCGTCCAGCGAGTAGGTGAGACCCGAGCAGAAGTCGATCATCCGCTTGGAGAGCTCGTGGTCGGTCGTCTGCAGGTTGAGGATCACCGGCACCGAGCGCTTGAACTGGTCGGCGACCTGCTGGGCGTCGTTGAAGTTGCGGGGGATGACGAGGTGGACCTGGACGTCGGAGTCGCCATTGGAGACGGGGCGCAGCGTGCGCGAAGCCGCGATCGGCTCGTCGTCGGCGAAGATGTCGTCGATCTCGTCGCGGCGCGAGCGCCGGACGCTCGGCAGGCGCCGGACCTGGCCGGACTCGCGACGGCCCTCGTGGGCGTCTTCGGTTCCCGTCTCCGGCTCGAAGTCGTCCTCGTATTCGGGGCCGTAGTCGTGGTCCTCGGCAAGGCCGAAGTAGACCAGCGCTCTATGCCATGTATCGCGTAGGGCCATGGTTAGGTGGTTTTTTCGGCCCTTGAGGGCCGATTCCTTTACTGATTATGGCTGACCGCTGCGACCCGCGGGTCCTGTCGCTGCAGGGGACCCACCACCCCCTCCGGTCGCTAAAGCGTCCTCGGGGGCGGTTCCCCCTACAGCGCCACCCGCGGGAGATACGTCAGATGTACAGCGCTGTGCCCAGGCGGATGATGGTTGCGCCCTCCTGGATGGCGACTTCCCAGTCCTGGGAGGTCCCCATGGAGAGGCGCTGGAGGCTGTGTTGAGCTGCTAGCTCCCGGAGGCGGGCGAAGTATGGCCTGGAGTTTTCGGGGTCTGGGCTGAAGGGGGGCATGGTCATCAGGCCGGTGACGCGCACTGGGCAGCGCTCTATGAAGGCGGCCAGGGCGGCTGGATCCACTCCGCCCTTGCCCTCCTCGCCGGCTACGTTGACCTCGACTAGGACTTCGGCGTCTGGATCGGCGTGGCGGCCGAGCTGGTCCAGGGTCGAGTCGGTGGCGACCGAGTGGATCAGGCGGCAGACCGGCAGCAGTTGCCTCACCTTGCGGCTCTGCAGGTTGCCGATGAAGTCCCACTCGAAGGCGTCGCCCCAGCGCTCGTGCTTGGCGGCGAGGTCCTGCTGGCGGTTCTCGCCGACGAGCCTCACACCGGCATCGGCGAGCGCGCCCATCTCCTCCAGGGGCACGTACTTGGTGGCGGCGAGGATCTCGACCCCCGGCCCGGCGACCTCACGGGCACGCTCCAGGTTGGCGACGATCTTGGCCGGGTCGAGGCCGTGGATCAAACCGGGCACGCGTCAGCCATCCTCCGAGTCGAGCCAGATCAGCCCGGCCTGGCGCCTTGAGTCGCCGTCGCGCCTGTGCGAGAAGAAGAGCTCGGACTCGCAACAGGTGCAGAGATCCGCGGACTCCACCTCTTCGACCCCCGCCTCGCGCAGCTGCCGGCGCGCCTCGCGCCAAAGGTCGACCTCGTAACAGCAGGGACCGATGCCCGGTCCGATCGCAGCGGCGGTCGCGCTCACGGCGCTGGACCCGCGGACGACGATCTCCTGCTCCAGTCCGCGCCGGCCGCAGTGCAAGATCGCCGCGCCGTCAGGGCCGATGAGGGCGACCGGAAGGCAGTCGGCACCAAAGACGAGGCCGATCGTCTCGGGGTCCCTCACCACGTGGCCGTCGGTCTCTGCCGGAACCTCACCTTCGCCGTGAAAGGCCAGCTCGACACCGTGTACCTGGCGGGAGGAGACGATCCGCGTCGGGTCGATTCCCAGCGCCGTCAGCGGCGTCAGGGTCTCCTTCGCGGAGCCAAAGGCGCGAGTCGTGAAAGCTGCCGTCGCTCCAGGCAGCTCGGCCTCGAGCCAGCGCAAGCCGTCGGACTCACGCCACTCCATCTTCGCTCCCCGCTGCCTCGATGGCCGCCGCCAGCTCCTGGTCGCGACCGGAGATCTCGCCGTCGAGCTTGCGCCGCAGGGCCTCCCGCAGGCCTCGGCCGAGTGCGGGGCCCTGCGGGACACCGGCCGCCATCAGGTCCGAACCGTCGATCTCGAGGCTCACCTGGCGCCACTCGGTCAGGTAGCGATCGAGCCACTCCGCACCCAGCGCCCTGGCGAGGACCAGCTCGATCGGGTCATGACTCGCCGCCAGCTCGACTCCGTCAGAGGGCCGCTCGGGCCGCGCGTGCGCCAACGCCTCCTCACCGCCCGGAAGCCCCAGGGCCGCCGCGAGTAGCGAGCGCGGACGCGGCACCACCCCACCCCAGGGCTCCGAGCCAAGCAGCTCCGCGGTGCGGGATGCGAGCTCCGCGCCGCCCGGTCGCAGCTCGACCAGCCCCCACTCCGAAAGGAGGGCGAAGGCGCGCGGCGCCTCGTTCTCCGCCGCGAGCCGGAGCAACTCGGCCTCCCGGCGGTTGTCCGAGACGGTTCCAAGGTCCGCTTCGCGCAGGAGCGTCGCGGTCTCCGGCTCCAGCTCGAAGCGGAAGCGCGCCGCGTAGCGGGCGGCCCGGACCGCGCGGGTCGGGTCGTCCACGAAGGAGCGTGGGTGGAGGACCCGCAACACCCCCGCCTCGAGGTCCTCGCGACCGCCGTGCGGGTCGATCAGACGCGGCTCCCCCAGCAACGGGATCGCCATCGCGTTGATCGTGAAGTCGCGCCGGGCCAGATCGGCCTCGACGTGCTCCGCCGGCTCGACCACCGGCAGCGCGCCCGGGTGCGGATAGCTCTCCGCGCGGGCGCTGGCGATGTCGACGTCGTGCCCGTCCAGGCTCACCTTCGCCGTGGAGAAGCGCTCATGCGCGACGACCTCTGCACCGAGCAGTCCGGCGAGGGCGGCGGCATCCCCCTCGACGACGAGGTCGATGTCCGCCCGCCCGCGCCCGAGCAGCAGGTCTCGCACGGCACCGCCGACCAGGTAGACGGGCTCGGTGGCCAGCTCGTGCACGGCGGCCAGCTCCGGGTGGACCCGCGCAAGCGCCTCGGCGAGGCTCTCGCTGGACTCCGCCGGCATCAGAGGCGGACGGGGATGCCGTCGGCGGCGAGGCGCTCCTTCGCCTCGCGCACTCGGAAGGTGCCGTAATGGAAGATCGAGGCGCAGAGGACGGCGTCGGCCCCGCCGTCCGCGATCGCCTCGCTCAGGTGCTCGAGCGTGCCGGCGCCACCCGAAGCGATCACCGGGACCGGGACCGCCTCGGCGACCGCGCGGGTCAGCTCGATGTCGTACCCGTCGTTGGTGCCGTCGCGGTCCATGCTGGTCAGCAGCACCTCTCCGGCGCCGCGCTGCACCGCCTCGCGCGCCCACCCGACCGCGTCCCGTCCCTCCACCTTCTTGCGGCCGCCGTTGACGTAGACGCCCCAGCCGTCGCCTTCGCCCTTGGCGTCGATCGCGATCACGACGCACTGCGCGCCGAAGTGGTCCGCCAGCTCGCTCAGCAACTCGGGCCGCGCCAGCGCCGAGGAGTTGACCGAGACCTTGTCGGCACCGGCGTCGAGCACCGCCTGCGCGTCCTCCACCGAGCGGATCCCACCGCCGATCGTGAAGGGGATGAAGACGTTGTCGGCGGTGCGCCGCGCCAGCTCGACGATCGTCTCGCGCTTTTCGTGCGAGGCGGTGATGTCGAGAAAGATCAGCTCGTCGGCGCCCTCGGCGTCGTAGCGCTCTGCCAGTTCGACGGGATCGCCGGCGTCGCGCAGGCCGACGAAGTTGGTGCCCTTGACTACGCGGCCGGCATCGACGTCGAGGCAGGGGATTACTCGCTTCAAGACCATCTCCACACCCTAAACCGCCCTAGATGTCGCATTTCCCGTCGCATAGCGAGGAAAAGCGCGACATCGCCGCTCCAGCATGCCGATAGCGTGATTGCGGTCGTACTTATTGCCGCATAGCGGTGGAAAATGCGACCGCTGGTGCTCAGCGGGTTTGCAGGGCGGTGATGGCTTCGGCGACGGTGAACTTGCGCTCGTAGAGGGCTCGACCGACGATGGCGCCCTCGACGCTTGGAGCAGCCTCGCGGGCGAGGGTCTCGAGGTGGGAGAGGTTGCCGACTCCGCCCGAGGCGATTATTTGGGCTTTGGTGGCCGCTGCGATTTCGTTCAGCTCGTCGAGCGCCGGGCCCTCCATCGTGCCGTCCACCTCGATTGCGGTGCAGAGGAAGCGCGAGACGCCTCGGGAGGTCAGCTCCGCGACGGTCTCTACAACCCCCTCCTCACCTGCTTCTGTCCACCCCGCCAGCGCGACCTTGCCGTCGCGGGCGTCAACGGAGACCACGACGCGCTCGCCGTGTCTCTCCAGTGTGCTTGCCAGAAACTCCGGATCGCGAAGCGCCGCCGTGCCGATCACGACCCGCTCCGCGCCGGCATCCAGCACCGCGGCGACCGCCGCCTCGTCGCGTAGGCCGCCGCCGACCTGGATCGGGCAATTCACTGCGGACGCGATCCGTCGGATCGCGTCCAGGTTTTGCGGCTCCCCCGCCTTCGCACCGTCGAGGTCGACGACGTGGAGGAACTCGGCGCCTTCGTCCGCCCAGCGCTTCGCGGCGTCGACCGGGTCGGCGTCGTAGGCGGTCTCGCGCTCGTAGTCGCCCTGGGTCAACCGCACGGCCTGGCCGCCGCGGACGTCGATCGCGGGATAGAGGATCACGTCTATGCCTACGCTGGGATGGAGGCGCAGATGCCGGCGAAGTTGGAGAGCAGCCTCAGGCCCGCCCCGCTCGACTTCTCCGGGTGGAACTGGACGCCGAAGACGTTGTCGCGCTCGGCGGCGCAGGCGAAGCGGGCGCCGTACTCTGCCGTGCCAAGCAGGTCAGCCGGCTCGGGATGGGGCGCGAAGGAGTGGACGAGGTAGAAGGGCGTCTCAGAGTCGATTCCCTCGACGAGGCGAGACTCGCGCTCCCAGCGGACCGGCGACCAGCCGATGTGCGGAACCTTGAGCCCGGGCGCATCGAGCTCCGCGACCTCGCCGGGCAGCAGGCCGAGTCCCTCGGCTCCGCCCAGCTCCGTGGTCGAGTCAAAGAGCAGCTGCAGCCCCAGGCAGATGCCGAGGATCGGCACGCCGGCCTCGCGACGCTCGGCAATCAGCTCGTCGAGCCCGCGCTCCCGCACGCCGGCCATCGCCTTCGGGAAGGCGCCGACGCCGGGCAGGATCAGGCCATCGGCGGCGCGGACGCTCGCCGCGTCGCTGGCGATCGTCGCGGTCGCGCCGACGTGCTCGAGCGCCTTCTCGACCGAGCGCAGGTTGCCCATCCCGTAGTCGAGGATGCAGATGCGAGCGCTACTCACTGAGCGTCCCCTTCGTCGACGGCACGCCGCTCTCCTCGGGGTCGATCGAGACCGCCACCCGCAGCGCGCGGGCGAATGCCTTGAAGCAGGCCTCGATCATGTGGTGGGCGTTGGTGCCGTAGCGGACCGATACGTGCAGGGTCAGCTTGGCGCTGTTGGAGACGGCGCGGAAGAACTCCTCGGCGAGCTCGGTGTCGAAGCCGGCGATCGAGGTCGCCGGCAGGTCGGCGTCGAAGACGCAGTGCGGCCGGCCGGAGATGTCGATCGCGCACTCGGCCAGCGACTCGTCCATCGGCACCACGGCCGAGCCGTAGCGCCGGATCCCGGCCCGATCGCCCAGGGCCTCGTCGAGCGCCTGCCCGAGCACGATGCCGACGTCCTCCACCGTGTGGTGGGCACCGGTCTCCAGATCGCCGTTGGCCTCGACCTTCAGCCCCAGCTTTCCGTGGCGGGCGAGCAGGTCGAGCATGTGGTCGAGGAAGCCGACCCCCGTGGCCGCGCTCGACTCGCCCCCGTCGAGGTCGAGGGAAAGCTTGATCTGGGTCTCGGCCGTGCTGCGCTCTTTTGTCGCTGTTCTGCTCATTTCTCGGTCCTAATCATCGCCGACTCGCCGTGGACGGGGAATCCCTCGGCCCGGGCGAGGACATCGACATGCGGTGCAAGCTTCGCCGCGGCCTCGGCGGAGACCTCCACCGTGGAGATCTTGCGGCGGAAGGTGCTCGGCCCGAGGGGGCCCGCGAAGCGGCCCGCGCGGGTGGTCGGCAGAACATGGTTGGAGCCCGCCACATAGTCGCCAAAGGCGGTCGCGCCGTGCCGCCCGACGAAGACGCAGCCCGCGGTTCGCGCCCTGGCCGCAAGCGGCGCCGCAGCTTCGTCGAGCAACTCCAGATGCTCTGGTGCAAAGACGTTGGACAGGTCGATCGCGGCGTCGAGGTCGGGCACACGGACCAGCGCGAGCGGCGCCTCTCCCACCCCTGATCGCTCAGCCGCTGCCCGCTCGACGGCCGTCCGCACCGCCTCGAGTACGGCGTCGTCGACGGCGGCGGCGACGAGTGGCCCCTCGGCCCCGTGCTCCGCCTGGGCGCATAGATCGAGTGCGGCCCAGGCTGGATCGACGCCCGGCCCGATCACGACCATCAGCTCCGAAGGTCCTGCGTAGGAGTCGATTCCGACGAAGCCATAGGTAATGCGCTTTGCCTCCTGCACCCAGGCGTTGCCGGGCCCGGCGACGACATCGACCTGGCCCACCGACTCGGTGCCGTATGCAAGAGCAAAGATTGCCTGCGCCCCTCCCATCGCGTAGACCTCGTCGATCCCA
Source organism: Solirubrobacterales bacterium (assembly GCA_036525295.1). GTDB lineage: Bacteria > Actinomycetota > Thermoleophilia > Solirubrobacterales > 70-9 > VRUE01. The sequence continues at coordinate 60,214 of DATDAQ010000119.1, forward strand.
CAGAGGGCAGCCGCCGCCAAGACCAGCGGGTGCACGAGCCCTCCTGAGCCGGGCGGCGAGGCCAGCGCCACTCGCTCAACACCGGCAACCTGGGCGGGGATCGCGCACATCAACACGCTCGAGGGGTAGGCGGCCTTTCCGCCAGGCGCATAGATCCCCGCCGCGCGGACCGGGACCTCGCGAACAGTCACCCTCTGCCCCTGAGGCAGCTCGATCGTTCGCGGCTCGGCGTCAATTTGCGCCTCGGCGACCGCCCGGATGTTCGCCGCCGCCGTTTGCATCGCATTCCGCAGGCGCGGATCGAGCGCCCGCAGCGCCCCGTCAAGCTCACCCGGATCCACCCGCAGTGAATCCGGGGGCCGCTCGGTGGCGTCAAAGCGAGCCGTCAGGGAAAGCACGGCGGCGTCGCCGCCCTCGCGCACTTCCCGCTCGATCGGGAGCACGTTGACGCGTTCCAGCGCATCCTCTGTCCAGCGCCGCATGGCAAGCCCCGTCGGCGCAGCCCCCTCCCACTCGAAGCGCTTGACCCTCATCCCGCCACCGCCTCCCGCAGCTTCGCCGTCAGCTCATCCACCTCGCGCCCCCGCAGCTTGTGCGCGACGCGGTTGGCGACGAACCTCGCCGTGCACTCGAGGATCTCCTCTCGCACCTCGAGGTCGTTCTCTTCCAGGGTGCGGCCGGTGGCGACGAGGTCGACGATGCCGTCGGCGAGGCCGATCAGGGGCGCCAGCTCGACCGAGCCCTTGACCTCGATCACCTCGACCTGGCGGCCGGTCGACTCGAAGTGCCGTTCGGCCGTGCGCGGGTACTTGGTCGCGATCCGCATCATCCCCAGGCGGCGCTGCGACTCCCCCAGGCTCTCGTCGCCCTTGCGCGCGGCGAGCACCATGCGGCAGCGGCCGAAGCCGAGGTCCAGCAGCTCGTAGACGACCCGGTCGGCCTGCTCGAGCAGCACGTCCTTGCCGGTGATGCCGACGTCGGCGGCACCGGCCTCGACGTAGGTCGGAACGTCGGAGGGGCGCATGGTGACCAGCGTGATCCCCTCCGTCTCGAAGATCAGCGAGCGCGACTCGCCGCGCACCTCGCTCGTGTCGATGCCGACCGCGTCGAGCACGTCGAGTGTCTCGCCGAGCAGGGCGCCGCGCGGGACCGCCAGCTTCAGCGGCCCCTCGGCCTTGGCGTGACCCAGTCCTGCGACCTCGACGCTCATGGCCCCTCCACCCCGCGCGCCTCCTCCATCTGGGCGACGTGCACTCGCTCCAGGTACAGGGCGAATCCCGCCGCCGGCAGGTCGAGGCCGAAACGCTTCAGCAGGCCGTCGTAGCGGCCGCCTCCGCCGAGGACGTGGCCGATCGCAGGGTCGTAGACCTCGAGGATCGCGCCGCTGTAGTAGCCGAGGTCGCGCAACAGACCGAGGTCGATCTGGACGCGGTCGGCCACCCCGCGGGCCTCCAGCGCCTCGAAGGTCTCGCCGATCCGAGCGGTGGCCCGCTCGACTGCCGCGCCCCCCAGCGCCCGCGCCTCCTCGAGCACCTCCTTGCCGCCGCGCAGCTGCGAGAGCGCGACGCATGTATCGACCTGCTCGTCGCCGATCCCGTCGAGCTCGGAGAGCTCGGCCTCGAGCCCGACCAGGTCGTGGGCCGCGAGCCGGCTGAGCACCGAGTCGCGGGCCTCACCCTCGACGCCGAGCTCGCTGAGCAGCTGGCGGAAGAGATCGGAGTCGCCGAGGCCGATCACGGCGCGGTTGAGCCCGGCGGCGTCGAGCGTCGCCTCGAGCACGTCGACCACCTCGGCGGTGCCATCCGGCGCGGGCGCTCCGATCAGCTCGACGCCGGCCTGGGCGAACTCGCGCATCTGGCCGCGCTGCGGGCGCACGGCGCGGAAGGCGTTGGCCAGGTAGCAGAGACGGATCGGCGGATCGGCGCCGGCGTAGCGGCTGGCGACGAGGCGGGCGATCGGCACGGTCATGTCGGAGCGCAGGGCGAGCAGGTCGCCGCGCTCGTCGAAGAAGCGGTAAGCCGAAGCGGCGGTGCGGCCGTCGCCGCGCGCCATCACCTCGTCGTACTCGATCGCCGGCGTCGCGACCTCGCCGTAGCCACGGCTCTCGAAGACCTCGATCATCGCCAGGTGCAGGCGCCGTAGCTCCCGCATCTCGTCGGGCAGCACGTCGCGGGTGCCGGGTGGAATTGGGTGAACGATCACCGTCGCCTCCTCCACATCACTTCCACCTGCTGCTCGCGGCGCCTACGGCGCCACGCCCAAATATTTTGCTCGCTCGCACTCATGATCACCGGCGATCTTGCTCGCTCGCTCCCGCGTCCGGGGGCGGCGGCATCACCCTGACAAGCCTTATGCAGGCACCTCTGACGAGCGCCGTTCAATCTGGGCGCCGAGCCCGCGCAGGCGCTCGTCGATCTGCTCGTAGCCGCGGTCGATCTGGCGGATGTTGCCGATCTCCGAGGTGCCGTCGGCCGCCAGCGCGGCGATGAGCATGGCCATCCCGGCCCGGATGTCGGGACTCTCGACGCGTTCGCCGTGAAGCCGGCTCGGACCGCTGACGATCGCCCTGTGGGGATCGCAAAGCGTGATCCGAGCGCCCATCGCGACCAGCTTGTCGACGAAGAAGAGGCGGTTCTCGAACATCTTCTCGAAGATCAGGATCTCGCCGTCGGCCTGGGTGGCGAGGGCGAGGGCGATCGAGGTGAGGTCGGCGGGGAAGGCCGGCCAGGGGCCGTCCTCGATCTTGGGGATCGCGTCGCCGAGGTCGGCTTGGACGCGCAGGCGCTGCCCGGGGGGCACGATCGCGTCATTGCCCTCGATCTCCGAGCGCAACCCGAGGCGGCGGAACTGGCGCCGCACGTTCAGGAGGTCGGCGGGCTCGACGTCGCGGATGCGCAGCTCGCCTCCGGTCGCCGCGGCGAGCGCCATGAAGCTGCCGACCTCTATGTGGTCGGCGCAGATCGTGTGCCTGGCGCCGCCGAGCTTGTCGCGGCCGTGAACGGTCATCACGTTGGAGCCGATCCCGGAGACCTCGGCCCCCATCGCGCTCAGCAGCCGGGCAAGGTCCTGCACGTGCGGCTCGCAGGCGGCGTTGGAGATCGTCGTCGGCCCCGGCGTCAGGGCAGCCGCCATAAGGGCGTTCTCGGTGCCCATCACCGAGGGCTCGTCCATGAAGATGTGGCAAGGGCGCAGCCCACCGGCGGGCGCCTTGACCTCAATCCAGCGATCGCCGTCGACCGTGGCGCCGAGGTCGGTGAAGGCGTCGAGGTGTGCGTCGAGACGGCGGCGGCCGATGAAATCGCCGCCTGGGGGTGGCATCCGAGCTTCGCCGAAGCGCGCCAGAAGCGGACCGGCGAGCAGGAAGGAGGCGCGGATCTGCTTCGAAAGCTCCTCGTCGACGGCCACCTCGGCAACCCCGGCCGCGCAGAGGCGGATGCTGTTGTCCCCGGTCCACTCGGCCTCGACCCCGAGCTGCTCGAGCAGCGAGACCTGCGCTTCGGTGTCGCGGATGCGCGGCACGCGGTCGAGCAACAGCTCCTCCTCGGTGAGCAGGCAGGCAGCGAGGATCGGCAGGGCCGCGTTCTTGTTGCCGGCGACGGTGAGCTCACCGGAAAGCGGCACGCCACCCTGGATGACGAATTTCTCGCTCATGCTCGGCTAGGGTAACGACCGGCATGGGGAGAAGCTGGAAGATCCTGATCGGCGTCATTGCGGCGGCAGTCGTACTTCTACTGCTCAACGCGCTCAGCGTCGACCACCAGACCAAGCCGGCAAGCGTCACCGAGCCCGGCGGCGAGATCCTCGCCCTCTCGGGCGGAGAGGTCCAGGCGATCGACCGCGGCCCCCGCGACGCCCCTCCGATCGTCCTCATCCACTGCTTCACCTGCGCGATCGACTGGTGGGACGGGATGATCCCGCTGCTCGCCCGCGACCACCGCGTCGTGGCGATCGACCTACTCGGCCACGGCGGCTCCGAAAAGCCGCGCTCGGGCTACTCGATCCCCAGCCAGGCGGACCTGATCGCCCAGGCGCTCAGCCGGCTCGGGGTGCGCGGCGCCGAGGTCGTCGGCCACTCCCTCGGCGGCCCGGTCACGGTCGCGCTCGCGGAACAGTCACCCCAGTTGGTCGACAGAGCGGTGCTGATCGACAGCATCCCCGACACCACCTACGGCGATGTAGGCCTCATCGGCGAACTGCCCTTCAAGCCGGTGGTTGGGCAGGCCCTCTGGCGGATCAAGCCGGATTTCTCGATCCGGGATGGCCTCGAGATCGCCTTCGCGCCGGGGTTCCAGGTCCCCGATGCGTTCGTCGAGGACGTCAAGCGCATGACCTACAGCTCCTACTCCGGCTCCCACGACGGCTTCGACGAGTACACCGGCGAAGGCACGCTCCCCGAGCGTCTCGCCGCGATCGGAAAGCCGGTACTGGCGATCATGGGCGCCGAGGAGCAGATCGCCAGCGACCCGAGCGCGGCTCTGGCTGCCTACCGAAGCGCGATCCCCGATGCCGAAACCAGGCTGATCGCCGGCGTGGGACACTCACCCAACGTCGAGGCGCCGGCGAAGACCGCCGCTCTGGTCCTCGGTTTCGCCGGTGCGTCAACCGGGAAGAACAGCTCTGCCAGGCGTCAGGTGCAAGACCGCCTGCAGGAACGGGATGCCGTCCGCCGAGGACCCTAGATTACGAACCTATGTTCGATACGACGAAGACCTCAACCACAGACCGCATCGCCGACGTCGTCGACCTGGCGATCGATTTCGCCACCCTGGGCGAGTACGGCCTCGAGCCGGTGGATCCCGCTCCGAAGCCGTGCCAGGCGCGACGCCGTGTAGGCACGATGCGCAGCAACGGCACCTGGAACGCCGCGATCGCCCGTTTCGCACCCCAGCACTCCTGAGCAGGCTGGTCATGCCATGAGCTGGCGCGGAATGCGGCGACGCAGGCTCTGGGCGATCGCCGCGGCGGGCTTGCTACTGGCGATCGTGCTCGGCGTCGCCGCGGCGGGCTGGCATTTCTCCTCCGCCGTGCTCGTCCCGGAGCACGATCCCTGGTACGACCCGGTCGAGGTCGAGGCGGTGGCGCCGGGTCAGATCGTCCTCGACCGCTCCGAGGCGACCCTGCGGCCGGGTTACTACGGCCTCGTCTGGCACGGGGGGCATGCCGTGGTCGGGCCCGTGCTCGACGAGGACTCGGACTCGGTGACCAGGCGCCTGCGCGAAGTCGAGGGTTATCTCGTCCCGGCGCTCGCCGAGGCCGGGTTCGACAGCAGCGTCTACTCCGGCAATCCGGCCACAGCACGAGGCCTGCCCTTCACCGAGGTGGCGGTCGAGGGCGAACTCGGCGAGCTGCCCGCCTGGCTCGTGCCGCCGCCGGATCCGGAGAGGGCGGCAACCTGGGCCATAGTCGTGCACGGGATCAATGACGACCCCCAGGTTGGCCTTCGCATCCTCCCCACCCTGCGCCGCGCCGGCCTCGGCTCGCTCTCGATCACCTACCGCGATGACCTCGGCGCACCCTCCAGCCCGGACGGGATGCACCACCAGGGCCTGACCGAGTGGCACGACCTCGAGGCGGCGGCTCGCTACGCGCTGGCCCACGGCGCCCGTCGCCTGGTGCTCGTCGGCTACTCGATGGGCGGCGCCCTAATCGGCCAGTTCATGCAGCACTCCCCGCTCGCAAACCGCGTCAGCGCCCTGGCTCTCGACGCCCCCGCCCTGGACTGGAATGCGATCCTCGAGTTCAACGCCGAACGCATGGGCTACCCCGCCCTCGCCGCCCTCCCGGTCAAGTGGGCGATCGACCTGAGGATCAACCCCGACTGGGACAACCTCGACGTCCTCCAGCACACCGAGGACTTCCACCTCCCGATCCTGCTCTTCCACGGCACCGACGACGAGGTCGTCCCGATCGAGACCAGCGAAGACTTCGCCGCCGAGCTGCCCAACTGGGTCACCTACTACGCCGTGCCGGAGGCCGGCCACACACAAAGCTGGAACGTGAACCCAGGCCTGTACGAGCAACGCCTCAAGCGCTTCCTGGCGGATCAGCTAAATCGCAGCCCTCGGCAGAGTCAGGCGCGGTAGCGAGGCGCTCGAGTAGCAAGCGGAAAGCCAGGAGCACGAGGCGCCGCGTAGCAGCGCTACGCAAGCCTCGGGATCGTGGCTTGCCCGCGCCGCTAATCGAGCGTCGCAGCCCGCGACTTACTCTGTCGCGGGCTGCTTAAGAAGAACCGGCGGCGACCTACTCTCCCAGGAGGTTGCCCTCCAAGTACCATCGGCGCTGAGAGGCTTAACTGCTCTGTTCGGAATGGGAAGAGGTGTTTCCCTCTCGCTATGAACCACCGGAATTTTGCGAGACCGCCCCGGTGGAGCTTGAAAACCGCACAAGGCCGCAGTGGGTAAAGAAATAAAAACATCCGTCAAGCCCTCGAACCATTAGTACCGGTCGGCTGAGCACATTGCTGCGCTTGCACCGCCGGCCTATCAACCTGGTGGTCTACCAGGGGTCTTACTCCCTCAAGGGGATGGGAGAGCTCATCTCGAGGACGGCTTCCCGCTTAGATGCCTTCAGCGGTTATCCGTTCCGTGCGTAGCTAACCTGCGATGCCCCTGGCGGGACAACAGATACACCAGCGGCACGTTCATCCCGGTCCTCTCGTACTAGGGATGACTCCTCTCAACTCTCCAACGCCCACAGCAGATAGGGACCGAACTGTCTCACGACGTTCTGAACCCAGCTCGCGTACCGCTTTAATG
>DATDAQ010000120.1:0-6846 GCA_036525295.1 Solirubrobacterales bacterium
CTCCGGGTCCGGTTTTAGGCCCGTCGGCGGGCTTTTGGTGGGGATTGGGACGGCCGTAGTGGGGATTGGGCTGCTGGCGTGGCTCACCTTTGGCTGGAGCTGGCTCGACGCCTTCGCTCTCGCCGGAGAGAACCAGGGGCGCACGAGCTACATGAGCATCCCGATCACGATGTCCCGCCTCACCGGCCTCGACCCCGACGCGGTCCGCGCCGGCGCCCTCGTCCTCTACGCCGCCCTCGTCGCCTACCTCCTCATCTGGACCTACCGAGGCAACGACTGGCTCCGTGCCGCCGCCTGGGCCACAACCGGCCTCCTCCTAGCCACAGCCTGGCTCCTCCCCTGGTACCTCCTCTGGCCCCTCCCGCTAGCAGCCCTCTCCCGCGACACCCCCCTAAAGCTCTTGATCCTGGGTCTGACGGCCTACCAGCTAGGAGCAAGGATTCCGCTGTAGCCGAAAAGCCAGCTCGAATGGAGCGAATGCTGTGACGGCACCGCGGCATGGGGGTGAGCTTGGCTGCGGCGAGAGCAGCCCGGCTTCCGCTGGGAACCCGAAAGCCAGGGAGCAGGTGCCCCTCGAACCGGCGGATACTCAAAGTCGTCGCGCTAATCAGCGCGACGACTTGTCGGGGCGAGGGGCACCTGCTCCCTGGCGCTCTCCGCCGCTTCCTCCTCGGGAGACGGGTGCAGCACACCCGTATGGATGCTCCATCCCTCACGCCTACCCAGGGCCGTCACCACCGCGACATAGATCACCTCGACAACCGTCAGCACCCCCCGCACGACGATCGCGATAAGCGACGCGACCGCAAAGCTGCTGCCCGGCGTCGCCACCTTCACCGCCCAGGCGAAGGCCGCGTCGCGGACGCCCAGCCCGGCCGGAGCGACGACGGTCGCCAACGCCGCCAGGTAGCCGAACGCCTGCGCCGAGCCGACGACGAGGATGTCGCTGGCCGAGATGTTGCTGACCGAACGGGCGACGCAGTAGAGGCCCACCGCGATCACGCCCCAGTTGAGCGTGTAGAAGGCGAGGACGGCGATCACTCCTCGCAGCGGCATCACCTCCGGCAGCCGATCGCGGCCGAAGGCGCGCAGGACGCGGTTGGCGAGCGGGCCGAAGACACGCGGGTGAAGCAACGCGATCAGCAGCGGGATCAGCACCAGCACCGCCCAGCGCAGCGGCTGGCCTTCGAGGTCGGGATGGCCGATCAGGAAGTAGGAGGCGACGATGATCGCCGAGGTCGCCTGCAGCGCCTGTTCGTAGACGATGCTGGCAACCGTCAGCCGCCGCGGCACGCCCGCCCGCTCGGAAAGCAGCACACGACCGAGGACGTAGAGGACGCTGCCCGGCACGTAGCGCGCCAGCAGCGGCTGGCCCCAGGCGACCTGCGCCCGTCCCGCCCCGAGCCGGTAGCCGAGGAAGCGCAGGATCAGGTCCCAGCCGACGGCGTTGAGCGCGTAGAAGATCGGCAGGATGACGAATGCCGGGATCAGCCAGACGATGTGGAAGTGGACGCCCTTGTCCTTGATCTCGGCCCACTGGTCGACGACGGTGAGGACGAGGAAGCCGAAGACGAGGATCGCGATCGCGAGTTGAATCGCCAGGCGGACCCGCTTGCTGCGCGGCGGCTTCGATCCGATTTTTGCCCCGGCCTCGCCGACACGATGCAGAAATGGCTGCCTACGCTCGCCCACCGCGCCGCACCTTAGATGGGATAGTCACCGAATGGGTGAGTTTGAGCTGCTGGCGCGCATACGAGAGCGGCTGCCCGCCGCCGGCCCGCGCATCCATCTTGGCAGCGGCGACGACGCGGCCGTGACCGTGCCAGGGGGCGCCACGGCGACCTCGGTCGACGCCCTCGTCGACGGCGTCCACTTCCGGCGCGAGGACGCCACCCCGGCCCAGATCGGCCACAAGGCGCTGGCCACGGCGCTCTCGGACCTGGCGGCGATGGGCGCGGAGCCGGGCGAGGCCTATGTGGTCCTCGGCGTGCCCGCCGATTGCGGTGAGGACGAGTGCCTCGAGTTGCTCGACGGCATGCTCGCCCTCGCCTCGGCGACCGATACCGACCTCGCCGGCGGCGACCTGACCCGGACGGCCCAGCTCTTCCTGGCGATCACGGTGGTCGGCCACGCACCCGACGCGGAGGCCCTCATACACCGCGCAGGCGCGCGGGTTGGCGACGCGCTCGTCATCACCGGCGAGATCGGAGCTGCGGCTGCCGGCCTCCTGCCGGACGCCCCAGCCGAGCTGCGTGCGCGCCAGCTCGAACCCCAACCGCGCCTCGGCGCGGGACGCGCGCTCGCGGGCGCGGGCGCAACGGCGATGATCGACCTCAGCGACGGGCTCGGCGGCGACGCCCGGCACCTCGCCGAGAGCGGCGGCGTCGCTCTCCGAATCGACGCCGGGGCGATCCCGTTCGCGCCGGGGGGCAAAGAGTCGATGGCGGCCGCGGGACGAGACCCGTGGGAGCTGCTCGGCGGCGGCGAGGACTACGAGCTTTTGGCCAGCCTTCCACCCGAGCAGCTCGAGGCGGCAACCGAAGCGGTTCGCGTCGCGGAAGGGATCGCGCTGACGAAGATCGGCGAGGTCCTCGCCGGATCCGGGGTCGAGATCAGGCTGCCCGGCGGCCGGCTTGTGGAGCCGGGGGGATTCGACCAGCTCGCATGAAGCTCTCGCTGGTGAGCAGCTCCCGCACGCCGCGGCGCTGCAGCATCGCATCGGCGATCAGGGCCGGCTCGGGCTTGTAGTGGCCAGTCTCGACCAGGCTCTTCAGCTGTCGGGGTTGCATCCTGCGCTTCATATCGACTTTCTACCCGACAACCTTAGTACTTGGTACTCGCACATCTGTCCAATTCGGTCAGAGATACGCTTTGTCCATGCCCAACGGATCGACGCGCATCCTCCTCGTCGACGACGAGCAGTCAATCCAGACCCTGCTCAGCTACCCCCTGCGCAAGGACGGCTACCACGTCACCTCCGCCCAGGATGGCCGCGAAGCCCTCCAGCGCTTCGAGGAGGGACGCTTCGACCTCGTCATCCTCGACCTGATGCTGCCCAAGCTCGACGGCGTCGAAGTCTGCCGCGAACTGCGCTCCCGCAGCCAGGTTCCGATCATCATGCTGACCGCGAAGGGAAGCGAGACCGACAAGGTCGCCGGCCTGGAGGTCGGCGCCGACGACTACATCACCAAGCCGTTCTCGATGCGCGAGTTCCGCAGCCGGGTCAAGGCCGCGCTGCGCCGCTCGCGAATGGCGGGCAAGCCACCCGACGAGGAGGAGATCGACCACGGCGAGCTGAAGATCGACTTCGGGAGGCGCATGGTCACCCTGCGCGAGGAAGAGGTCCGCGTCACCTACGTCGAGTTCGAGATCCTCGGCGCGCTGGCTCGCTCGCCCGGCCGGGTGCTCAGCCGCGAGACGCTGCTGGAGCACGTCTGGGGCGACTCCGAGTATCGCGACCCGCGCACAGTCGACGTCCATATCCGCCACCTGCGCGAGAAGCTCGAGGGCGACCCCAAGGAGCCCGAGTTCCTCTTCACGGTGCGCGGCGTCGGCTACCGGTTCAAGGAGTAGGCCGCCACATGCCGCGGTTCAGGCCGTCCAGCCTCGGCAACCGGATCACCGTGACCGCGGTGGCAATCGCGGTGGGCACGGTCCTGGTCGTCTACGCCTACACCGTCGCCATCGGGGGCGCGGCCAGCGGCCTGGGCGACGTCAAAGCCCAGATCCTGATCGGGGGCCTGATCGCGGTCTTCGCCACGCTCGGAGCCGGGATCTATTTCGCCCGCGTGGCCTCAAACAACATCCGCAACCTCCAGGACGCCGCGCGCAAGGTCGCCGACGGCAACTTCGAGACGCCGATCCCGATCTCCTCGGCCGGGCAGCTCGGCCAGCTCGCCCGCACCTTCAACGAGATGCAGCGCCGGCTCGCCGAGCTCGACAGCGCTCGCAAGCAGTTCATCGCCAACGCCTCGCACGAGCTGCGCACCCCGATCTTCAGCCTCGGCGGCTTCGTCGAGCTGCTCGAGGAAGAGGACCCGAGTCCCGAGGAGCAAGCCGAGTTCGTGCGGACGATGCGCCAGCAGATCGAGCGACTGACCAAGCTGACCGCCGACCTGCTCGACCTCTCCCAGCTCGACGCCGGCGCCGTCGCGATCAAGAGCAGCGACGTGGACCTCAGCACGATCGCCCGCGAAGTGGCGCGCGAGATCGGGCCGCGCGCGGACCGCCATGGGTCGCGCCTGGAGCTGCGCACCCCCGCCATCCCGGTTATCGCCAGCGGCGACCCCGACCGGGTGCGACAGGTGATCCGTATCCTCCTCGACAACGCCCTCACCCACACGCCCGAGGGCACCAAGGTGACAGTGACCACCTACTCCGCCAACCGCCGTGCCGAGCTGACCGTCTCCGACGACGGTCCGGGCATTCCCCGCAGCGTCCAGAGCCGGATCTTCGAGCGCTTCTACACCGCGGACTCGGCCGGCGGATCGGGCCTGGGCCTGGCGATCGCCCGCGAGCTGGCGCAGCGGATGCAGGGCCGCGTCGGGATCGCCTCCAGCAAGCGCTTCACCGCCTTCACGCTCGACCTGCCCCACTCGCGCACGGCGGCGGTCCCTCCCACTCCAAGCGTCACCACCAAGGCAGCCGCGTGAGCGGCCGCTCCAGGTTGGCGGCGGCGCTCGTGCTGGCGCTGATGCTGGCCGGGTGCGGCGGCTCGGACGGGGACGGCAGCGGGGCCGGTCGGCAGGACACGGTCACGACTCGCCAGGTGGTCGTGCAGACGGCGAGCCGGGGCTTCGACGCCGCCGAGGTCTTCCGCGAGGCATCCCCCGGGGTGATCACGATCCGCTCGGTCTTCGGCGACGGAGGAGGGGCGGCGGAGGGCTCGGGCTTCGTCCTCGACGACGACGGGCGAGTCGTCACCAACGCCCACGTCGTCACCGACGAATCCAGCGGCGACCGCGAGCCGGCGCAGGCCGTCTACGTCGAGTTCCCGGATCGCAACGTGGTACCCGCCGAGATCGTCGGCTTCGACCCCTTCGCCGACGTCGCCCTGCTGGCGGTCGAGCCCGACGGCTTTGACCTGCACCCGCTGGAGCTCGGCGACGACTCGAGCCTCGTCGTCGGGCAGCCGGTGGCGGCGATCGGCAGCCCCTTCGGCGAGCAGCAGTCGCTCTCGGTCGGGGTCGTCTCGGCGACCGACCGCTCGGTCGAATCTCTGACCAAGTTCCAGATCGAGGGGGCGATCCAGACCGACGCCTCGATCAACCCCGGCAACTCGGGCGGCCCGCTGCTCGACGCCGGGGCCCGGGTGATCGGCATCAACCAGCAGATCGAGACCGAATCCGGCGCCAACGACGGGGTCGGGTTCGCCGTGCCGATCTCCGCCGTCAAGCGCTCGATCGCCCAGCTCGAAGAGGACGGCGAGGCCGAGTACGCCTACATCGGTGTCTCCAGTCAGGCGCTCTACCCGCAACTGGCGCGCAAGCTGGGCCTCGACACCGACCACGGAGGGCTGCTCGACGAAGTCGTTTCAGGGGCGCCCGCGGACGAAGCGGGCCTAGAGGGGGGCGAGGGCCGGGTCCGCTTCCAGGCGGGTGCCTACAGGACGGGTGGCGACGTGATCCTCTCGATAGAGGGCCACCCGGTCATCGGCCCTGAAGACCTCGCGCGCCTCGTCTCCGATTACGAGCCGGGCGAGAAAGTCACCCTCCTCGTCCTCCATGACGGCGAGCGGGAAGCCGTTGAGGTCACCCTCGGCAAACGCCCGTCCAGCTGAGCGCTGCCGCCGCCCTGCTGCTGTAGAACTCCGGGATGCTTCAGGAAGTCTCCCTCGGCAGCAAGTCCCTCGCCGACTACACCCACATCGCCGGCAAGGAGACGATCGAGCGCATCCGCGAGCTGGCCGAGCCGATGAAGGGCCACCGCGTCCTGCACGTCAGCGCCACTGCCTTCGGCGGCGGCGTCTCGGAGATCCTCTACACGATCGTGCCGCTGATGAGGGACGTCGGCATCGACGCCCACTGGCACGTGATCTTCGGCAAAGAGGAGTTCTACAACGCGACCAAGCTCCTCCATAACTCGCTGCAGGGCGCCGAGGAGACGCTGAGCGACGAGGAATGGGCGCTGTTCGACGAGATCAACGCGATCAACGCCGAGGGCCTGCAGGGCGAGTGGGACACCGTGATCGTCCACGACCCGCAGCCGATCGGCCTGCGCCGCGGTGCCAAGGAGAAGGGCCGCAACTGGATCTGGCGCTGCCACATCGACCTCTCCGAGCCCAACCCGGAGCCGATCGCCCGCCTGCTGCCGATGATCGAGGAATACGACGCGACTGTCTGGCACCTGCCCGCCTACGTGCCGCAGGGCGTCGACGGTCACAACGGGGTAAAGATCATCCCGCCGGCGATCGACCCGCTCTCGCCGAAGAACATGGCCTTCTCGCCCGACGACGCCGCCTTCGTCTGCCGCCAATTCGGGATCGACGTGGACCGGCCGCTGCTGACCCAGGTCTCCCGCTTCGACCCCTGGAAGGACCCGATGGGCGTGATCGACGCCTATCGCATCGTCCACGAGCAGATGCCCGAGGTGCAGCTCGCGCTGGTCGGCTCGTTGGCGACCGACGACCCCGAGGGCTGGGAGTTCTTCCAGCACACCTTCGAGTACGCCGACGGCGACGACGACATCAAGATCCTCAACAACCTCAACAACGTCGGCGCGATCGAGGTCAACGCCTTCCAGTCGCAGTCCGACGTGCTGATGCAGAAGTCGATCCGCGAGGGCTTCGGCCTTACCGTCACCGAGGGGCTGTGGAAGGGCAGGCCGATGATCGCCGGGGACGTCGGC
>DATDAQ010000121.1:0-9554 GCA_036525295.1 Solirubrobacterales bacterium
ACTTCGTCGAGATGTTCGTCGGCGTCGGCGCCAGCCGTGTCCGCGACCTCTTCGAGCAGGCCAAGCAGAGCTCCCCCTGCATCATCTTCATGGATGAGATCGATGCCGTCGGCCGCCACCGAGGCGCCGGCATGGGCGGCGGCCACGACGAGCGCGAGCAGACGTTGAACCAGCTCCTGGTCGAGATGGACGGCTTCGAGATGAAAGACAACATCATCCTGATCGCCGCCACCAACCGGCCCGACATCCTCGACCCGGCCCTGCTGCGGCCCGGCCGCTTCGACCGCCAGGTAGTCGTCGACCGGCCCGACCGCAAAGGGCGCAAGCACATCCTCGAGGTCCACACGCGCGGAAAGCCGCTGGCGAAGGCGATCGACCTCGACGCGCTCGCCGGTCAGACCCCCGGCTTCACCGGCGCCGACCTCGCCAACCTGATCAACGAGGCGGCGCTCCTCACCGCCCGCACCGGTCACCGCGAGATCTCCATGGAGGAGCTCGAGGAGGGGATCATGCGGGTGATCGCCGGCCCCGAGAAGAAGACTCGGGTGATGAGCGAGAAAGAGCGGCTGATCACCGCCTACCACGAGCTCGGCCACGCGATCGTCGGCCACTTGCTGCCCAACTGCGACCCGGTCCACAAGATCTCGATCATCAGCCGCGGCCAGGCTCTCGGCTACACGATCAGCCTGCCGACCGAGGACAAGTTCCTCACCTCGCGCGCCGAGTTGACCGACACGATGGCGATGACCCTCGGTGGCCGCGCGGCCGAGGAGATCGTCTTCGGCGAGATCACCACCGGCGCCTCCAACGACCTCGAAAAGGTGACCGAGACGGCGAAGCGGATGGTGATGCGCTTCGGCATGTCCGAGCGACTGGGCCCGCGAGTCTTCGGCCACGATCGCGGTCAGCCCTTCCTCGGTCGCGAGTTCTCGGCCGAGCCCGACTACTCCGACGAGATCGCACGCGAGATCGACGACGAGATCCGGCGCATCGTCGAGGGTGCCCACCAGACCGCCAAGGACCTGCTCACCGAGAAGCGCGAGGAGCTCGACCGCATCTCCAGCATCCTGCTCGAGCGGGAGACAATCGACGCCGAGCAGTTCGTGGCGCTGCTCGACGGCAGGCCTGAGGACGAGGTGTTCGTCGACGAGGAGGAGCCGGTAGAGCAGGTCGAGCCGGAGCCTGAGCCTGAAAAGGCGCAGCGCGAGGGTGCGCGGCCGATCACGCGCCCGCGGCCGGGGTACGCCGGCGGCGACGCAAGTTAGGGCGCGGGGCACCTCCCGCCCTGACAAATCACGCGCTAATTCGCGCGTGATTTTGAGTAGCCGCCAGTACGGGAGGTGCCCCGCGCCCATTCCCGCAGGCCGCGATACTTCGGGCATGGGCGCGGAAGCTGAATCGCGAGCTGAGGGGTTGTCCATGAACCCGAAGCTGATGGGCATCGTCAATGTGACTCCCGATTCGTTCTCGGACGGGGGTCGGTACCTCGATGCGGATGCTGCGATCGCGCATGGGGGCGAGCTTTTTAGGGACGGGGCGGAGATCCTTGATGTAGGCGGGGAATCGACCCGACCGGGGGCTGAGCCCGTGGGGGTCGAGGAGGAGCTGCGGAGGGTCGAGCCTGTCGTCGTTGGGTTGGCGGGGACGGCCACGGTTTCGATTGATACGTCCAAGGCGGCCGTAGCTGAGGCTGCGATCGACGCGGGCGCCGAGATCGTCAACGACGTCACGGCGCTGCGGGGGGACCCCGAGATGGCGGCGCTCTGTGCGGAGCGGAGCGTGGGGGTGGTGCTGATGCACATGCCGGGGAGCCCGCGGACGATGCAGGAGGACCCCACCTACGGGGATGTGGTCGACGAGGTGAAGGAGTTCCTGGCTGAGCGGGTCAAGGTTGCGGTGGCCGCCGGCATCGCCGAAGACAAGATCTGGCTGGATCCGGGGATCGGGTTCGGGAAGACGCTGGAGCACAACTTGGAGTTGTTGCGGCGGCTGGGAGAGCTGCGGGGGTTGGGGCGGCCGTTGGTGGTCGGGACCTCGCGCAAGAGCTTCATCGGGAGGATCGACGGGTCCGCGGTCGAGGACCGGCTCGGCGGCACGATCGCCTCCTCGGTTCTCGCTGTGGCCGAGGGTGCCGACGTGCTGCGTGTCCACGACGTGGCCGAGATGGCGCAGGCGATCCGGGTCACCGAAGCGGTGCTTGGGGCCTATCCCGATAGGTGATCACACCCCTGGATACGGCCCAGGGCACGGCGCGGATTCGGCCCCGTCGCGAATCCCACATGGCGCTGCCATGCGGAATCCGCGCCGTGACGCCCCGCTTGGCCCTGAACCGTCCCAGCGGTGCGCCACCTATCGGGATTGGCCCTTGAGTAGGTTCCTCTCATGGAGTCGCATGAGAACGGGATCGAGTCGAGCGTCGAGGTCGAGCTGCGCGGGCTCTCGATCTACACCCATCACGGGGTCAGCGACTCCGAGCAGGAGGTGGGCCAGCGGCTCGAGTTCGACGTCTCCTTCGACGTTCCCGACTGCGACGCCGTGCTGACCGACCGGATCGAGGACACGGTCGACTACGGCGACGTCTGCGACATCGTCACCCTCGCGGCGACCGAGCGCAGCTACCGCACCCTCGAGCGCCTCGCCCAGGTGATCGGCCAGCGCCTGATGGAGCGCTACGGCTGCGCTTCCGTCCGCGTCCGCGCCGCCAAGCCCGAGCCGCCGTTGCCGCTGGCGATCCAGGAGGTCGCGGTCGAGGTCGTCCACGAACGCACGGACGAGCCCGAAGAAGACGGCCCCGAAGAGGTCTGACCGTGCCCACGCGGGTCGGCTATCTGGGTCTGGGCTCGAACGTCGGCGACCGCGAGTCCCACCTGCGGGCGGCTCTCGAGCTGCTGGTCCGGCGTGGGGTGGAGATCGAGGGGGTCTCCTCCACCTACGAGACCGAGCCGGTCGGCGAGGTGCTCGACCAGCCCGACTTCCTCAACGCCGCGATCCGCATCCGCACCGAGTTGGAGCCGGAGGCGCTGCTCGACGCCTGCAAGGAGGTCGAGGCCGAGCGCGGCCGAGCCCTGGACGCCCCCCGCCACAGCCCCCGCCCGCTCGACGTCGACCTGCTGCTGCTCGGCGACTTGGAACTCTCGACTGAGCGAGTGACCTTGCCGCACCCCGAGGTCACCAGTCGCCGCTTCGTGCTCGTCCCCCTGCTGGAGCTCGATCCCAACTTGGCCCTCCCCGACGGCACTCGTCTGGCCGGTGCTCTCGCTTCGCTCGACCCGGGCCAGCGGGCTGAGCGGGTCGGATCGCTCTAAGCGGGACGCAGCCCTCAAGCGATCGATCTCGGGGCCGATACCTGAGCGATGACTCCGTTCGAGTTCTTGGTGGCGGCCGGCAAGATGGTGATCTGGATGGGCGCCTACGCCCAGTTGCTCGGGATGCCGATCGCCTGGCTGCGCCTACGAAAGACGGCGGCCTGGAAAGATCGGCCGGAAGGGCCGCGCAGGATCGATCTCCTTGCCAAGTTCATCGTTCGTCCGACGGTTCTCACGATTGTCTGGGGGTGGGTTGCCCTGGCAGTCGCGGCCCTCGGCGGCTTGGGTCTCTCGGGTGGAGCCCTGCTTGTGCTGATCGGTGGCGCTCCCGTGATCTTTGTCCCATGGATGGTCCTCCAGCTCGATGCGAGCCGTTTCCCACAGCTAGTCGAGAATGCGCGCAGAGCTCACGAGGCAAAGCGAACTTGAATTAGGCGAGCGAGACGGCGCGTGCTAGGCGCGAGCCGGTTCGCCGCGCAGCGGCTGCATCCAGGCGGGCGGGAAGGCCGGGGGGGCGTCGCCGGAATAGTCGGGGATGACACGCCTCGCGAACTTGCCGGCGGGGCGGGCATCGATGATCGGCCGCAGGTCCTGCATCGTCATCGCCAGTCGCAAGCTCGGCGCGATCTGGTAATCGGCGGCGTATAGTTGCTCCCCGTCGAGGACGCCGGCCTCGATCCAGGCGTCGATGCGGTCGAGGAAGCCCGGCAGCTCGGCGAGGCCGCGGCGCACGTTCTCGTCGGTGGCTTTGTTGTAGTAAGCGGTTGCCGCCATGACCGGTCCCGCGGTGGCGACTGCCAGGCCCTTGGGGATGCCGAGCTTGGCACCATCCATGAATCCGCGCAGCGACGCCTTGTCCTTGCGCAGGGTCCACCAGATCATCTGGCGGATCGGGTGCTGGAGCTCCTCGTCGCCGAAGCGCTCCGCCTCTTCGACGGCAAGTCGCTTCTCGGGATCCTCGGGGAAGAGCGGCGGCTCGGGCCGGAGACGGTCCAGCTCGCGGGAGATCTCACGCGAGCCCTGGATCTTGCGCCCGTCGATCTTCATCGCCGGCACGGTCTGTTTGGGGAAGCCCTGTACGCGAACCACGACCTTCTGCATCACCGGGAAGAGGTCGGTGCGCTTGAAGGGGATGCCCTTGGCCTTCATCATCGCCTGGACCGCCACGCCGGGGTGCGAGCCGGGAATCGTGTAGAGCCGAACCTCCATCGGCGCTCATCCTACGCCGTCAGCGATAATCGCCGCCGTGCTCCTAGCGGTCGACGTCGGAAACACCCAGACGCACCTCGGCGCCTTCGACGGCGAGCGGTTGGTCGAGCACTGGCGCTTTCAGACCCGTTCGGGGGCGACGGGCGACGAGCTGGCCGAGCGGATCGCCGGGCTTTTCGCCCTCTGTGAGATGTCGCTCGGTGAAGTCGACGCGGTCTGTGTCTCTTCCGTCGTGCCGCCGCTCGGCGCCCAGTTCGAGCAGCTGACCGAGCGCTACCTCGAAGCCGATTGCCTGACTATCGGTCCGGGCCTGAAGACCGGCATGCCGATCCGGATCGACAACCCGCTCGAGGTCGGCGCCGACCGCCTCGTCAACGCGATCGCCGCCTACGAGCGCTTCGGCGAGGCCTGCGTCTCTGTCGACTTTGGCACCGGCATCAACATCGACGTCGTCTCCGCCGAGGGCGAGTACCTCGGCGGCGCGATCGGCCCCGGGCTCGCGCCCTCGCTCAGCGCTCTGATCGAGCGGGCGGCCCGGATCACCCGGATCGACCTGGAAGAGCCACGGGAAGCGATTGGCCGCTCGACCCGCGCCGCGATCCACTCCGGCTTCATCTTCGGCTTCGCCGGCCTGATCGACGGCATCGTCAGGCGGATCGAAGAGGAGCTCCCGAACCCGCGGCTGCTTGCCACGGGTGGGTACGCCTCGGCCGTCGTCCCGTTCACGGAGACGATCGACGAGGTGGACGACCTGCTTACCCTGAAGGGGTTGAGGTTGATCCATGCGAGGAACACGCCCACAACTGACTGATCCCTTCCGGATCGCCGACGTCGAGATCTCCAACCGCGTCCTGCTGGCGCCGCTGGCGGGCATCGGCAACTGGTTCGTGCGCCTGCAGGCGAAGCGATACGGCGCCGGGCTGGCCGTCTCGGAGATGGTCTCCAGCTTCGGGTTGCACCACCGCAACGAGCGCACCCTGCGCGAGCTGATGCGCATCCACCCCGACGAGCACCCGGTCTCGGTGCAGCTCTTCGGCCACGACGCCGAGGTGATGCGCTCGGGCGCGGCGATCGCCGCCGAGGCCGGGGCGGACCTGATCGACATCAACATGGGATGCCCGGTGCGCAAGGTGCGCAAGACGGGTGCGGGTGCCGAGCTGCTGCGCGACCACGAGCTGGCCCTTGCGCTTGCCCGCGGGGCAGCCGAGGGCAGTGGCCTGCCCGTGACCGTGAAGCTGCGCTCGGGGATCGAAGCCGGGGACCGCTCCGGTTTCGACCTCGCCATCCGCCTGGCCGAGGAGACGGGCGTCGCGGCGATCGCGTTTCACCCGAGGGCGGCCGCGGTCGGCCACAAGGGGAGCCCCGACTACGAGCTCACCCGCGAGCTTGTCGAGCGGGTCGAGGTGCCGGTGATCGTCTCGGGGGGCCTGAAGAGCGCCGCCGCGGCCCGCGCCGCCTACGAGGAGTCGGGGGCGGCCGCGGTGATGATCGCCCGCGGCTCGCTCGGCAACCCGTGGGTCTTCGAGGAGCTGACCGGCGCTCGCACCGAGCCTCCCGACCGGGCGGAGGTCGTCGCCGAGATGCTCTGGACGATCGACCGTGCCGAGGAGCACCTCGGCAGCGACCGGGCCAACCGCTACCTACGCAAGTTCTACCCCTGGTACGTCGAGCGGCTGGGCGCGGGCCCGGAGCTGACCGACGAGCTGCATCGCAGCGCCGACCTGGCCGCGGCCCGCCGCACGATCCGTGCCCAGGCCGCTCCGGCACCCACAGAGGCGTGAAGCGGGTTATCCACGCACGCGGATGACACCGCATACCGTCGCTGGATCGCCACCCACGGCCTCGCGGGTAGCACCTGCTACCCGCTTCGACCACGTGCGGCGCCCAGCTCGGTCTGCGTCGTCCCCGCGCACGCGCCTAACCCACTTCACGCCTCTAGCTATAATCCCGCGACTTCCGGCCCTGGTGTGGTGACTCGATGCCGCCGCACCTGGCCGTTTTTTCGGTCTAGGAGCCGGCTCTGCCGTCTCAATCCAACAAGCGAGGTCAGGACAAGTGAGTCGCCAGTCCGTAATCACCCCCGAGGGTCTCGAGAAACTCAAGGAGGAGATAGAACGCCTCTCGACCGTAAAGCGGCGCGAGGTCGCCGAGCGCATCAAGGAGGCGCGCGAGTTCGGCGACATCTCCGAGAACGCCGAGTACGACGACGCCAAGAACGAGCAGGCCCTGCTCGAGCAGCGGATCGCCCAGCTCGAAGAGCGGTTGCGCCGCGCCACGGTGATCGACGAGAAGGACATCAGCACGGACGAAGTCCAGTTCGGCTCGATCGTCCACGTCAAGGACCAGAAGACGGGCGACTCGCAGAAATTCCAGATCGTCGGCTCGACCGAGGCCGACCCGCTCGAGCACAAGCTCTCCAACGAGTCGCCGATCGGCAAAGCGCTGATCGGGCACAAGCGCAACGACATCGTCACGGTCGAGGTCCCCAGGGGCCCCAAGAAGAAATTGAAGATCACGAAGATCGAGACCGCATAGGGTCTCGCTCCAATGGGCGAGACCGAAGAGCCGAAACTCTCCGACGTTCTCGCCGACAGGCGGGAGAAGCTGGAGGGACTGCGGGAGGCGGGCATCGACCCGTTTCCCCCTGAGTTCGCTGAGAAGGAGGACATCGGCGAGGTGCGCGCCGCCCACGAGGGGCTGGCGCCGGGGATGGAGACCGAGTCGCGCCACCGCGTCGCGGGGCGGATCGTCGGTCGCCGCGGGCACGGCAAGGCCTGTTTCCTCGACCTCCGTGACGGCAGCGGCCAGATCCAGCTCCACGCGCGCGAGGACCTGCTCGGCGAGGAGCCCTACCGGTTGCTAGTCGACCTCGATCTCGGCGACATCGTCGGGGTCGAGGGAACGGCGCTGGCGACCAGGCGGGGCGGGGAGCTCTCGCTGGCGATCGACCGCTGGCGCCTGCTCGCCAAGAGCCTGCGACCGCCGCCGGACAAGTTCCACGGCCTCGAGGACGTCGAGACCCGCTACCGCAAGCGCGAGCTCGACCTGATCGCCAACGAGGAGAGCCGCCGGCTCTTCGCGCTTCGCGCCCGCACGGTCAGCGAGGTCCGCCGCTGGCTCGACGAGCGCGGCTTCGTCGAGGTCGAGACGCCGGTCCTGCAGCCGCTCTACGGCGGCGCCCTGGCACGGCCGTTCACGACTCACCACAACGCCCTCGACCGCGACTTCTACCTTCGCATCGCCACCGAGCTCTATCTCAAGCGTCTGGTCGTCGGTGGCATCGACCGGGTCTACGAGCTGGGCAAGGACTTCCGCAACGAGGGCGTCTCGCACAAGCACAACCCCGAGTTCACGATGCTCGAGTGGTACGAGGCCTGTGCCGACTACGTCGCCACCGCGCACAAGGTCGAGACGATGGTCGCCGAGGTGGCCGAGCGGGTCCTGGGTACGACCAAGGTGCAGCGCGGCGAGGTGACGATCGACTTCGCCCCGCCCTGGAAGCGGGTGACCATCCGCGATGCGATTCGCGAGCGCACCGGCATCGACATCCTCGAGCACCCGACCCGGGATGCCCTGGCGGCGGCGATGGGGACGGAGCCCGACCCCGAGGAGGGATGGGGCAAGCTGGTCGACGGGCTGCTCTCGAAGTCAGTCGAGCCGGAGCTGGTCCAGCCGACCTTCGTCCTCGACTACCCGGTCGAGCTCTCGCCCTTCGCCAAGTCCCACCGCTCCGAGGAGGGACTGGTCGAGCGCTTCGAGGCCTTTGCCGGCGGCATGGAGATCGCCAACGGGTTCAGCGAGCTCAACGACCCCGACGAGCAGCGCCGGCGCTTCGAGCAGCAGGCGGAGGAGCTGGCGCGTGGCGACGAGGAGGCGCAGCCCTACGACGAGGATTTCGTCGCCGCGCTCGAACAGGGCATGCCGCCGACCGGGGGCGTCGGCATCGGGATCGACCGCCTGGTGATGCTGCTGACCGGCGCCCAGAGCGTCCGCGAGGTCGTTCTCTACCCGGCAATGCGCGGCTGAACTGGCCAAAAGGCCGCTCTGAGCGAATATTTGCGTCCCGGGGCCGGTTGGACGCTCTCGGTATCGTTAATGGGCACATGGGCGCCTCCCGATGAATCGAAGGGCGTCCGCCGATACTTACTCGGCGCAGCCGCGTTGAGTGGATAGAGAGACTTTTGTTCGAGAGATTCACAGAGCGAGCCCGACAGGTAGTCGTCCTGGCCCAGGAAGAGGCCCGCACGCTGAAGCACAACTACATCGGCACCGAGCACATCCTGCTCGGCCTGCTGCGCGAGGAGGAGGGGCTCGCTGCTCGCGTGCTCGAGTCGCTCGACATCACCACCGAGAGGGTGCGCTCGCAGGTGGTCCGGATCGTCGGTTCGGGCGAGGAGGTCACCTCCGGCCAGATCCCGTTCACGCCACGGGCCAAGAAGGTTCTCGAGCTGGCACTGCGCGAGGCGCTCTCGCTCGGCCACAACTACATCGGCACCGAGCACATCCTGCTCGGCCTCGTGCGTGAGAACGAGGGCGTCGCCGCCCGCATCCTGCTCGACTTTGACGCCGACTCCGACAAGATCCGCAACGAGGTGATCCGGATGCTCTCCGGGCCCGGCGGGCGCCGCCAGGGCGGTGGTGGCGGTCCCGGCGCCAGCGGATCCGGAGAGGGGAAGAAGTCTTCGAAGCTGCTCGACCAGTTCGGCCGCAACCTGACCAAGCTCGCCGACGAGGGCAAGCTCGACCCGGTGATCGGTCGCGAGACCGAGATCGAGCGGATCATGCAGATCCTCTCCCGCCGCACCAAGAACAACCCGGTGCTGCTCGGCGAGCCCGGCGTCGGCAAGACCGCCGTGGTCGAGGGCCTGGCCGCCCGCATCAACAAGGGCGAGGTTCCCGAGCTGCTCAAGAACAAGCAGATCTACACGCTGGACCTGGCTGCGCTGGTCGCCGGCTCCAAGTACCGCGGCGAGTTCGAGGAGCGCCTGAAGAAGGTGATGAAGGAGATCACCCAGCGCGGCGACATCATCCTGTTCATCG
>DATDAQ010000122.1:0-8349 GCA_036525295.1 Solirubrobacterales bacterium
ATCCGCGAACCGGCGTGTCTGGGGCGTGTCTGAGCTTAACCACCTCATTTGGCGGTAAAGCTCAGACACGCCTCGGCGGCAGATAGCCTCCGAGGCCGATGGCGAATCGCGACGGAAACCGCTCCGCCGAGGCCGCGGACGTGCTGACGATCTTCGGCATCACCGGCGACCTGGCGAAGAAAATGACCTTCCGGGCGCTCTACAAGCTCGAGGAGCGCGGCAGGCTCGACTGCCCAATCGTCGGGGTCGCGATCGACGAGTGGTCGGTCGACCAGCTGCGCGAGCATGCCCGCGAGGCGATCGCGGCCACGGTCGAAGACCCCGACGAGGACGTCTTCGGCCGGCTCGCCGCGCGCTTCTCCTACGTCCAGGGCGACTACGCCGACCCGATGACCTTCGAACGGGTCGCCGCGGCGGTGGAGGACGCGCAGCGGCCCGTCTTCTACCTCGAGATCCCGCCCTCGCTGTTCTCGACCGTGGTCAAGGGGCTCGGCGACGCCGGGCTCACCGGGAACGCCCACGTCGTGATCGAGAAGCCGTTCGGCCACGACCTCGAGTCGGCTCGGGCCCTCAACGCGATCCTCTGTGAAGTCCTCGACGAGCGCCAGATCCTCCGCATCGACCATTACCTCGGCAAGGAGCCGGTGATGGACATCGCCTACCTGCGCTTCGCCAACTCGGTCTTGGAGCCGGTCTGGAACAAAGAGCACGTCTCCCACGTGCAGATGACGATCGCCGAGGACTTCGGCGTCGACGACCGCGGTCGCTTCTACGACGCGGTGGGGGCAATGCGGGACGTGATCCAGAATCACGCCCTGCAGGTGCTCGCCCTGGTCGCGATGGGACCGCCGACCGGAAACCACCACGACTCGATCCGCGACAAGAAGCTGGAACTCTTCAAGGCGACCCGAACCGCGGAACCGGAGCGCTACGTGCGGGGCCAGTACGACGGCTTCCTCGACGTCACCGACGTCGCCCCCGACTCCACCACCGAGACCTTCGCCGCGGTCGAGCTGGCGATCGACAACTGGCGCTGGAGCGGCGTGCCCTTCTTCATCCGCGCCGGCAAGAACCTGCCGGTGAAGTCCTCCGAGGTGACCGTGGTCTTCAAGCGCCCGCCGAAGCTGGGAGTCGGGCCGAACAAGCAGCCGGACCCCAACCGGATGACCGTGCGGATCGAGCCCACCCCCGGTGCCCGCATGCGCCTCTTCGCCAAGCAGGCGGGCGAGGAGGCCTACGAGCCCGCCGACCTCGAGGTCCTCTTCGAGAAAGTCCCGGGTGCGGAGCCGGAGCCCTACGAGCGGCTCCTCGGCGACGCGATCGCCGGCCGCCATCAGCTCTTCACGCGCCAGGACACGGTCGAAGAGACCTGGCGGATCGTGCAGCCCCTGCTCGACGAACCCGGGCCCGTGCACCCCTACGCGCCGGGAACCTGGGGACCGCCCCAGGCCGAGAATCTGACCCGCGGCATCTGCCAGTGGTCCGATCCCTGGCTGTCGTGAACGACAGCCAGGGCAGTACGCCTAATTAGTTCCTTTCGAACTCCCGCTCGCGCTTCTCGGCACGCTCCTCGTCGAGCTCCGCCTCGACCTGCGCTCGCTTCGCCTGCTCCTCGGCGATCGCGGCCTCGGTGCGCCGCTCCTCCGCCCTCTCGCGATGGTGGCGCGCGTCGTCACGCGTCGCGTCGGACTGCATGTGGCCAAGCTCGCGGCGGCTGCGGGCGCGGCGGGCAACCGAGACCACAATCGCGAGGACGATCAGAACGCCGATGACTATGGCGACGATTGCAAGGGTTGACATCGCTGCCTCCTTTACGTTGAGGGACTTTCCTAATGCCCTGTGAGGGGAAATCGAAACCCGCAAAGTCGTCAGGCACGGCAGCGCGACATCCACTCGGGCACATAGCCTCGCTAGATGCTCACGACCAGCACACGCGCGGATGAGCTGCTGGCAAAGCTCGGCTTCAGCAGCTGGCGACCCGGACAGCGAGAGGCAGTCGAGGCCGCGCTGGAAGGCCGGGACTCACTGATCGTGATGCCGACCGGCGGCGGCAAGAGCCTCTGCTATCAGCTGCCGGGGCTGGCGACCGAGGACCTGACGATCGTGGTCAGCCCGCTGATCGCGCTGATCAACGACCAGTGGCAACGGCTGACGGCGGCCGGGCACCCGGTGGCGATGATCTCCTCGGGGATGAGCGCCGATGCGGCGCGGGCGGCGCTCGAACAGGTCCGCGGCGGCGCGGCGCGGATCGTCTACTGCTCGCCGGAGCGCTTCGCCTCGACCGTGTTCCTCGACGCGCTCGCCCAGCGGCGCATCGACCTGCTCGCCGTCGACGAGGCTCACTGCGTCTCGGAGTGGGGTCACGACTTCCGCCCCGACTACCTGCGCCTGCCCGAGATCGCCGAGCGGCTCGGCCGCCCAACGGTGATGGCCTGCACCGCGACGGCGACCAAGGCCGTGGCGGCGGAGATCGTCTCCCGCTTCGGCCTGCGCGAGCCGCTCCAGGTGCGCTCCGGGTTCGACCGGCCCAACCTCTCCTTCGACGTGGTGCCGCTGGAGGGCAAGGGCTCCAAGGCGCGGCGCCTGGCCCTGCTCGAGGCGGGGCTGAGCGACCCGGCCAACCGCCCGGCGATCGTCTACTGCGGCACCCGGCGCGACACCGACGAGCTGGCCCAGCACCTGCGCGAGCGGGGTCTGCGGGCGCTCGCCTACCACGCCGGGATCGAGGCCGAGGGCCGCAGCTCCGCCCAGGCGAGCTTCATGCGCGGCGAGACCGAGATAGTCGTCGCCACCAACGCCTTCGGCATGGGCGTCGACAAGGCCGACGTGCGCTCGGTCTGGCACATGACCATCCCGACCAGCCTCGAGGCCTACTACCAGGAGGCCGGGCGCGGGGGCCGCGACGGGCTGCCGGCGCGAGCGGTGCTCCTCGCGATGAAAGCCGACCTCGGCCGGCTGGTCCGCTTCAACGAGCAGCGCAGCGGCGACCCTGAGCTGGCGATCGCTCGCGAGCGCGGCTGGCGCGACTACCGCACGATCAAATCGTTCGTCTACTCCGAGCGCTGCCGGCGGCGCAGCGTCCTCGACCACTTCGGCGACCGCGAGGCGGGCCGGCCGCTGGACCGCTGCTGTGACTTCTGCGATCCCGTCGAGTGGCTGCCGGACCCGGAGACGGTCGCGGTGCCCCCGCCGCGGCGAGCCAAGGCCGCGGCCGCACCGCCCGTCGATCTCTCCGAGGCCGACGCGCCGCTGTTCGAGCAGCTCAAGGCATGGCGGCTGAAGGCCGCGGAGGGCAAGCCCGCCTACACCGTCGCCCACAACACCACGCTGACCGCGATCGCCGCGACCCGTCCCACCGACGAGCGGAGCCTCGCCGCGATCCGCGGCGTCGGCCCCAGCTTCATCGCCAAGCACGGCACCGACGTGCTCGAGATCGTCGCCGGCACCGGATCGATCGCCGCGCCCGAGTGTTAGGGCCACACGTCTCACGTTCTCTCCCGCCGGCGGGCCGGTATCACCAACACCTCCGATTCGGGCCCGCCGGCGGGCAGGGACCGCTACCCCAGATGTTGAATCAGGCTCGGACGCATGCATCGAACGCGAAAGCCAACGGCACTGATCGCGCTGGCCGCGGTCTTGATCGGCCTGGTCGGAGCGGCGAGCGCCGACGCCGGAGCTCTCCTGCCGCGAGGCAAGAAGATCTTCTTCGGGGTCAGCGACACCGGGGACTCGGCTGACTTCGGCCAGTTCAGCACGGCGCTGCGCAAACACCCGGCGCTGATCGAGACCTTCCGCACCTGGGGCTCCGACTTCCCCGAGTCGATCGAACGCTGGCAGGAGGCGCGGGCGCGGCCGGTGCTGCACTTCACCACCGCCGACAACAACGACGGTCACGAGCTGATCAGCCCGCGGGCGATCGCCCAGGGCTACGGCGACGAGTACCTGATCCGGCTCAACAGGCTCTTCTGGGAGAAGCAGATGCCCGCCTACATCCGGCCGCTGGGCGAGCCCAACCGCTGCCTCAACGTCTACGCCACCTACGACTGCGAGGGCAAAGCCCGCGACGCCGCCCACAAGACGCGCTGGTACAAACTCGCCTTCCGCCGCATGTACGTGATCCTGCACGGCGGCGGCAAGCGGCGCCAGATCGACCGGCGCCTGGCCGAGGCCGGCGTCGTACCGCTGCGCAGCGAGGTGGCCGGCCTGCCCCGGGCGCCGATCGCCGTGATCTGGAGCACCCTGCCGGCCGGCTCGCCCACCGTACCCCGGAACCGGCCGCGTCACTTCTACCCCAGTGACGACTACGTCGACTGGGTCGGCACCGACTTCTACTCCGACAACCAAGACTGGAAATCGCTGGCCGGCATGTACCGGCGCTTCTCGAACAAGCCCTTCTCGCTGCCCGAGTTCGGTGTCTCCAGCGGCGACGACCCGGCCTTCATGCGCAAGCTGTTGACCTGGGTGGACCGCCATCGCCGCTGTAAGATGCTCATCTACTACCAGGACTTCGGCTCGTCGAGCTCCTACCGGATCCAGAACTACCCCTCCAGCCTCGCCGTGCTCGACAACTGGCTGCACCACCCGCGCGTCCCCCACTTCGCGCCGAACTTCCCGGTGGCGCCGCCACCCCCGCCGGGCGGCGTCGCCCCGAAGCCCTAACGCCGCTTCTGCTTGGGGTTGCGCTGGCTCCGCCCCTGCTTGCGCGGCGGTGGGTTCTTCGCCTTCGGCGCCTCGATCCGCCTCGCCACCTTTGCCTTGTACCGGTAGGGCTGCAGCGCGGTGATGCTCGAGTAGCCGGTGAGGTAGATGCGGCGCCCGTCGGAGATCACCGGGGAGTAGGTGCCCCGCCGGTAGCGGAAGACGCGCTTGCCGCTGCGCATCATGAAGCCGACGGTCGAGTTGTAGGTGAACTCGGCGGCGTAGACGATGTCCCCGACCGCGGAGAGGGAGCCGATCACCTGGCCGCCGGCCGAGCGGCTCCAGCGCACGCTGCCGTCCTTGGCGTCGAGCGCGTAGACGTTGCCGTCGAAGGAGCCGATGTAGACGGTCGGCGGGCTGTGACGGGTGTTCGCCACGGTCGGTCCGGAGTAGGCGTAGCCGCCGGTCGAGTAGCTCCAGGCGAGCGTCCCGTCCTTGCGGTCGAAGCTGTAGACGCGGGAGTCGTTGTTACCCGCGTAGACGCGGCCGAAGGCCACCGCCGGGGTCGAGTAGAACTGACCCGAGGTGCCGAACCCCTGGCCGAGGGAGGAGGCCTGCCACCTGATCCGGCCGGTCTTTGCATCGACCGCGTTCATGTAGCCGCCGTAGTCGCCGACGTAGAGGGTGCCGCCGTAGTAGGCGGGCGCGGACTTGATCGGGCCGCCGAGGCCGGTCGCCCAGCGCACGTTGCCGCTGATCGTGCTCAGCGCGTAGAGGTTGCCGTCCTCGCAACCGAAGTAGACGGTGCGGCCGATCACCACCGGCGAGGACTCGGCCCGGCCGGGCAGCGAGCGCTTCCAGATCGTCTTGCCGGTCTTCGCGTCGAGCTTGACGATGTGGCCGGGGGTCAGGTTGACGATGTAGAGCCGGTGTTTCGAGTAGGCCGGCGAGGAGGCGTTGAGACGGCCGACGCTGCGCTCCCAGAGCACCTTGCCGTTGTCGGCGTCGAGCGCGCGGGCGGTGCCGTTGTTGTCGACGAAATAGAGCGTGCCGCCGACGTAGATCGGCGGGAACTCGAGCAGAGGGCGCTCGGTGAAGCGCCAGAGCTTGCGGAAGGGGGGCTTCACCCCCTTCGCCGGGAGGTAGCGGGTGCGGGCCGGGTTGAGGCCGAAGACCGGCCAGTTGACCGCCCTCGCCTTCGGCTTGGGCGGTTTCTGGGGCGTGAAGGTCGCGTTCGGGTTGTGGACGTCGGGCGGCCGCTTGAGCACCTGGTAGGCGAGGAACCCGGCGCCGGCGATCGAGAGCACACCGGCGGCGATCAAGCCGACGGCGATTCCCCGCCGCGTGTGCCAGAAATGGCTGACGGCGCCCCATGCGCCCACGAGCGCGGTTCTCCAGAAGCCCTTCAGCGGCGCAGCTCCCACATCTCGATGAAGCCGAGGTCGCGGAACCCGAGACGCTCGTAGAGCGGCGCGCCGGCCCGGGTCGCCTGCAGCGAGGCGGTGGCCAGTCCACGCTCGCGAGCATCGGCGAGCGCGCGCCACAGAAGCCAGCTCGCGATCCCGCGCCCACGGTGCTCGGGCGGCGTGGCGACGCCGGTGACGCAGCAGTCCTCGCCGATCTCGATCGCACCGACGCAGCCGGCCGGGGCGGCGCCGTCGAAGGCGCCGTGCCAGCGGATCGAGGTCTCGCCGGCGAGGCCGGCGCGGAAGCCGTCGGGGCCGTAGCCGTAAGCGAGGTCGTTGAGCTCGGCGCAGGCGTCCGGGCCGATCGGGCCCGGGTCGATGCCGGCCGGAGCCGGCGGCCCGGCGCCGAGGTCGGCGAGCTCCATCGCCATCGCCCGCGGTTCGGCGTCGAGCGCATGGCCGCGTGCGGCAAGCAACCGGGCCGACTCGCGGTCGTGGTCGGGCACCCAGACCGTCCAGGCGCGCACCCCGTGGGACTCGTAGAGGGCTTCCAGCGCGTCGATCTCCCCGGCCAGCACGACCGGGTCGGTGTAGAAGACCCCGTTGAAGAGCGAGCGCTGGGGAGAGGCCGGCGCGACCGAGGCGATCAGGCCCTCGCGGCGGACCAGGATCGAGTCCGGCGCCCCGCTGCCGAAGGCCTCGACCTCATCACGGACGCCCTCGAAGGCGCGCCGCCTCAGCTCCCGCTCGTCGACACGCGGGCTCATCCGCGCCCGTTCAGCCTCCGGCCGCAGCGCGCCGCTCGGACTCGGCGACGACCCCGTCGACCAGCCCCTTCACTGCCTGCTTGATCACCGCAACCACGACCGCCCCGACGACGGGAACGGTCGGTTGGGTGCGCACCGCGTAGACCATCTTCGTCCCGTTGCCGTTCGGCGTCAGCTCCACCGTCCCGACATGGTCGCGAACCGGGAGGCCGGAGAGAAGCGTGTAGGAGAACCGTCTGGGCTCCTCGTACGCGATCACTTCCTCCCTCAGTGCCGGCCCGACAGCGGTCAGCTTGCGAATCGCCCCAACCCCATTCGGCGCCGGATCCCCCTCCCGCTCCAGCACGGACTTCCGCAACGGCGTGAGCTCCGAGTACCGCCGGTGGTCGGTCAGCACCTCGAAGACGACCTCGGGCGGTGCGCCTACCTCTCGCGTGAAAGTGAAGCTAGCCACGGCGCCGAAGGCTATAGGAGGGCCGGGGCCTCAAACCAACTTCCACCGCTGCGGATCCGTCCCCTCGACCTTCTCCACCTCGCCCAGGATCGCCAGGTGGTCGAGGCAGGAGAGGACGATCTGCAGGATCCAGGCGCTGACCGGCGTGTTCAGGTTCTCAGCGCCGACGATGTCGCCGACCACCTCGAAGGGGGGCTTCTCCCCCTCGGCAAGCGACTCGCGCACCTTCCCGGTCAGCTCGTCGACCTGACGGCGCGCCTCGGCGATCTTGGCGGCGGGGTCGCGGAACGGGCGGCCGTGACCGGGAAGGCAGAGGCCGACGGCGAGCGGCTCGATCTCGTCGAGGCCGCCGAGGAACTCGCCGACGGGGTCCGGAGTGTGGCCGTGGTCGAAGAAGAGGACGGTGCGGCCCAGCAGGTGATCGCCGGAGATCATCAGCTTGCGCTCGGGCTGGTGCAGGACGACGTGGGAGGGTGCGTGTCCCGGCGTCTCGTGGACCTGCCAGGTGCCGAGGTCCGTCTCGACCTCGACCCCCGGCAGCAGGGCGCGATCGGGCTCGACGATCGCGTCGATGCCGTTGTCGTCGTCCTCGCTGCGGGACTCGCGATAGCGCTCCAGGGCCCCGGCGGGCACACCGCTCTGCCGTGCCACCTCGAGGCGCTGCTCCAGCGCCGCCGCCGGGTCGTCGGCAAGCAGGCGCACGTGTTCCCAGGCGGGGTGCATCCAGAGCTCGCAGCCGGCACCCTCGACGATCGGCGACGCCAGTCCGTAGTGGTCGGTGTGGGAGTGGGTGCAGACGAGCAGGCGCACGTCCTCGAGCCCGAAGCCGGCCTGGGCGAGAGCGAGGTCGAACTGGCGCATCCGCCCCTTGCCGCCGATGCCGGTGTCGAAGAGGACGATGCCTCCGTCGGCGGCGACGGCCCAGACGTTGCCGTGGGGCACGCCCGGCCAGGGCAGCGGCAGCCGCAGCCGCCAGACGCCGGGCAGGACCTTCTCCGTGCGCGGCGCCTCAGGGCGCTTGCGGTCGTCCGCCATCGGCGCGGGACACTACCTCCCAGGGGGCGTGGCTGAGCTAACCCACCGC
>DATDAQ010000123.1:0-22730 GCA_036525295.1 Solirubrobacterales bacterium
ACGCGGGCACGGTTGCCATCGCCCTCGCCTCGGCCGGCTACCGGGCCGAGGCGCGGCGGGTCGCCCGCTTCCTGCTCGGCCTCGATCTCGAGGCCGCGGCGCGCTTCTACGGGGACGGCACTCCGGTCGACGGGCGGGCAGCGCAGGGGGACGCGGCGGGCTGGGTCGCGGCGGCGGCGAAGGCGGCCGGCCTGCGCACCGACGTCCCACGGCAGCCCTGGCGCGACCGCGCCGACTACCAGGAGGGCGACCCGGGGGACTACCTGGGAAACGCGATTGCCTTGGCGGCCGGCAAACCGAAAGGCACTTCGGCGGGGGACCTTTCGGTTCGCCGGCCAGCGGCAGGGGAGATTGAGAGGGAGTTCGGCACGAAGGGTCTGCTCATGCGCGAGGCGGACTCCGGGGTGGACTCCGCAGCAGCCTGGGCCGTGCGCCCCTTCCCGCATCCCATGCTCTTCCCGCAGGTGCGCCGCACGCTGCTGCGGATCGCGGCCGGCAGCGGTCGCTACGGGATCCTGCCCTCAGAAGACTGGGACGGCGGCGTGGACCCGTGGACGGCGCCAACGGCCTGGGGCGCCTGGAGCCTCGCGGCCCTCGGCGAGCGACCCGCTGCGCTGCGCCTGATGGCCACCCTTCGCCGTGCTTCCACACCGCGCGGCTTCATCCCCGAGCGCGTCGACGCCCGCACTGGCATCCCCACCTCAACCACCCCCCTGGCCTGGTCGCACGCCTTCGCGGTTCTCGCCCTCCGCGAGCTCTGGTCGTGATGCGGTCGCACTTCTTGCCGCTATCCGGCGGAAAGTGCGACCGCTTGGGTCGTGGTGGCTAGATCGCCTCGAGCGCCCGCTCGACGGCCTCGCGGGCCGACTCGGCCAGGACGATGCCCGGGGCGCCCTCCATCCGCTCGCGGCCACTCAGGGCCCAGCTCTGCAACGCGATCACCGGGCGACCGATTGCCCTGGCGAAGCCGATCTCCGAGAGCGTGCCCCACTCGCCGCCGATCGCGATCACCGCGTCTCCCGAGGAGACGACCGCGAGGTTGCGGGCGTGGCCGATGCCGGTGGCGACGACATGCGTGCAGAACGGGTTCGCTTCGGCGACCGAGTTGCCGGGAACGATCCCGATCGCCACGCCGCCGGCCTCGCTCGCACCGCGACAGGCCGCCTCCATCACCCCGGTCAGGCCGCCGCAGACGAGCGTCACGCCCGCATCGGCCAGACGCCGCCCGACCTCCTCGGCGAGCATCGCCGCCTCGGAGCCCGGCTCGCACTTCGCCCCTCCGACCACCGCCACCTGCCGCTGCCCGCTCACCCCTCCTAGCCTTTCATCGAGCGCATCAGCTCCAGCGCGCCGTCCTTGTGCAGCGGCTCGTTGAGGTTGCCGCACTTGGGGCTCTGCACGCAGGAGGGGCAGCCGGACTCGCAGGGGCACTCGGCGATCAGCCGCTCGGCGTCGCCGAGCAGGCGCTCAAACTGCTCGTAGCCGCGCAGGGTGATCCCCACCCCACCCGGGTGGCCGTCGTAGATGAAGATCGTCGAGCGGCCGGTCTGGAAGTGGATGTTGGTCGAGAGGCCGCCGATGTCCCAGCGGTCGCACATCGCGATCAGCGGCAGGACCGCGATCTGGCCGTGCTCGGTCGCGTGCAGGGCGCCGAGCAGGACGTCTGGCGCCAGCGTCCCGCTCAGCTGCTCGGGCAGCACGTACCAGAGCGCCTGGGTGACGAAGTGCTGCTCGGGCAGCTCCAGCGAGACGATGTCGAAGGGCTCCTGGTCGGCGATCGAGACCCGCTGGTAGGCGATCACCTGCTCGGTCACCGAGACCTCGCCGAAGTTCAGCTCCACCCCTGAGGTCTTCCGCTGCTCGCGCACGCGCTCGATGTAGATCTCGGTCTCCTTCTTCGGCCGCGTGTACCAGTCGCCGTCGAAGCGCGAGACGACCGCTCGCCGCCCCTCGACGTCGAGCTGCTCGACCTCGTAGGAGCGACCGAGGTGGAGGTAGATCGCGCCCGGGTGGATCGTCGTGAAGGCCCGCTCGGACTCGACCAGGCCGAGCATCTCCCCCGAATCGCGCTCGATCACCGCCACCGAGTCGGGCGAGGCGGAGCGCAGCGGGATCTTCGAGGCGACGAACTCGCTGCTGCGCGGCATCGTCCGGCCTCCCGCCTGCCGCAGCTGGCCCGCCTCGACCAGCCGCTCGGCCCGCTCGCGCCAGCCCTCGCCGAAGACCTCCACATCCTCCTCATCCAGCGGCAGCTCGTAGGCCGCCGCGACCATGTGCCGCGAGGCGATCTGCTCGTTGCCGTGGTCGAGGATCGCCGCCTCGACCGGCCGGTCGATGAACTCGTCGGGGTGGCGGCAGAAGAACTGGTCGAGCGCGTCCTGGCCGGCCACGTAGACGGCCAGCCCGCGCCGCCGGCGCCCGGCCCGTCCCCACATCTGCCGCAGGCTGGCGACGGTGCCGGGGAAGGTGACGCAGATCGCCGCGTCGAGCTCGCCGATGTCGATCCCCAGCTCCAGCGCGTCGGTGGCGACGACCGCGAGCAGCTCGCCGCCGGAGAGCCGCGCCTCGATCTCGCGCCGCTGTTGGGAGGTGTAGCCACCGCGATAGGGCGCGATCCGCGCCGCCAGCTCCGGCTTGCCGCGGGCCTCCAGCGATTCGCGGGCGAAGCGTTGGATCAGCTCGATTCCACGCCGGCTCTTGAGGAAGCAGATCGTGCGCACGCCGTGGGAGACCAGCTCGGCGAGCAGGTCCGCCGCCTCGCCCAGCGCTGAGCGCCGCGTCCCGGTCGCCTTGTCGATCAGCGGCGGGTTCCACATCGCGATCTCGCGCCCGCTGCTGGGCGCGCCGTCGTCGTCGATCAGCTCGAACGGCGTCCCGACCAGCTCCTCGGCCAGCCCGACGGGGTTGGCGATCGTCGCCGAGGCGAGCAGGAAGCGTGGCTCGGCCCCGTAGGCGCGAGCCACCCGGCGCAGCCGCCGCAGCACGTTGGCAACGTGGGAGCCGAAGACGCCGCGGTAGGTGTGGGCCTCATCGACGACGACCCAGCCGAGGTTGGCGAGGAAGTCGCCCCAGCTCTTGTGGTGGGGCAGGATGCCGACGTGCAGCATGTCCGGGTTGGTGAGGACGAGGTTGCTGCGGCGGCGGATCGCCGGCCGCTCTTCGCGCGGCGTGTCGCCGTCGTAGATCGCCTCGCGCAGCCCCGGAGGGCGCAGCGCCGCCAGCTTGCGCGCCTGGTCCTGGGCCAGCGCCTTGGTCGGGTAGAGGTAGAGGGCACGGCGCTTGGCGTCGCCGGCGATGCCGTCGAGCACCGGCAGGTTGAAGGCGAGGCTCTTGCCCGAGGCGGTGCCGCTGGTGATCACGAGGTTGGAGACGGCGGCCGCCTCCAGCGCCTGGCGCTGGTGGGAGTAGAGCCGCTCGACGCCGGCGCGCTTCAGCGCTTCGGCGAAGCCGGGGTCGAGCGATCTCGGCAGCGCCACCGTCCGCGCCGTGCGCTCCTCCTCGCTCGACTCGGCGACGATGCGACCATCCCGGCGCGCCGGGTCGAGCGCCACCGCCCATGGAGTCGCGAGCAGCGAGCGCGAGCCGGTCCCGCTCACGCCGGGTCCAGCGTGCCAGCCGGCCCTTCGCGACGGATCTCTTCGCCGATCCGCAGCTCGACCGGCACCTCGACGTCTTCTTCCAGCGCCTCCCAGACGCGCAGGAAGTCGACGGTCGCCTCGACGTCGTGGACTCGCAACAGACGCGCCCCCCGGCGCAGCCCCGCGGCTAGCGCGGCCAGCGTGCCGGCCCCCCGATCGCGCGGGCGCCGCCCGGTCAGGGCGCCGACGACGTCCTTCCTGGAGACCGCCAGCATCACCGGGGGGCCGAGCCCAACCAGTCGGTCGAGGCCGCGCAGCGCCTCGACCGACTGGCGCGGCGTCTTCGCGAAATCCGGGCCGGGGTCGAGTACGACCCGGTCCTTCCCCACCCCCGCGGCGGCGAGCGCCCGCAGGCGCTCCTCGAAGAAGGCGAGCATGTGCTCGACGACGCCGCCGGGGTAGAGATCGTCGTCCCAGAGCGGCGTCTTCGGCGGGGTCTCGGTGTGCATCAGGATCACCCCGGCACCTCGCTCGGCGCAGAGCTCGACCATCTGCGGATCGCGGAAGCCGGTGATGTCGTTGACGAAAGATGCGCCGGCCTCGAGGGCCGCGGTCGCGGTCTCGACGCGGTGGGTGTCGACGGTGACCGGCGCGCCGGCGCCGACCAGGGCCTCGATCACCGGCACCACCCGCTCGATCTCCTCCTCCGCCGTCACCGGCGGCCTGTTGGAGACGTTGGATTCGCCGCCGACCTCGACGATCGCCGCGCCGGCCTCATAGCATGCGAGCGCGTTCCGGATCCAGGTGGCGGGGGACCGCTCGCCGCTGTCGGAGAACGAGTCCGGCGTCGCGTTGGCGATCCCGACGACGAGCGGCCGGCTCACGTCCAGGGTCACCTCGCGGCCCCGCAGCGTCGAAGGGATCATTGGATCAGACTCCATTGCAAGCCAGACGATGCTAGCCACCTTCGACCACTCGCAGTTCGCCCTCGACCGCATTCTCCGCTTCAAGCGCGAGCCGATCTCGGTCTGCGTGCCGACCCGCGAGACCGCGGCGACGATCGCCGCCACCGTGCGCGCCGTCGCCGGCCTGTGCGACGCCGGCCTGGTCGACCAGCTGCTGGTGGTCGACGCCGGCTCCGAGGACGGCACGGCGACGATCGCCGCCGAGGCGGGGGCGGAGGTGTTCCAGGAGTCCGAGCTGCTGCCCGACTTCGGGCCGGTCAAGGGCAAGGGAGACGCCATGTGGCGGGCGCTCTCCGTCTGCCGGGGCGAGCTCGTCGTCTACCTGGACGGCGACGTCAGCGACTTCGGCGCCCATTACGTCACCGGCCTCCTCGGTCCCCTCCTGCAGTCGCCCCCGGTCGGCTTCGTCAAGGGCTTCTACCGGCGCCCCCTGGCGATCGAAGAGATGGAGATCGAGGACGGCGGCGGCCGCGTCACCGAGCTGACCGCCCGGCCGCTGCTGGAGCTGCTCGTGCCTGAGCTCGCGGCCTTCAGGCAACCACTGGCAGGCGAGTGCGCCGGGCGGCGTTCGCTGCTGGCGGCGATCCCCTACACGACCGGCTACGGAGTCGAGATCGCGATGCTGATCGAGGTCTGGAGGCGGGTGGGAATCGAGCACATGGCCCAGGTCGACCTCGGCAGCAAGCGCAACTCGCACCAGAGCCTGGCCGCGCTGGCGGAGATGGCCCGCGACATCGTCGCCGCCCTCGCGACCGAGCTCGAACAGGAGGGCGGCCCTCCAACCGGATCGCTCGCCGGGGCGATCGGAGGGCCACCGCGCCTGTCCCGGAGACCGCCGATCGCCGAGCTCGCCGGGTCGATCTCACACGGGTGATCAGAGCTCGATCAGGCCAAGCCCGCCGGAGCGACCGCCCACGCCATCCGACCGTGACCAGAGACGCTCGAAACCGGCGTCCGCGGGCTCGCCGAGTCGGCGGACGAAGACGGCGTCGGCCGGGATCTCCGCCGCGCCCGCGGCGGGCACGATCAGCCGTTTCACCTCATAGCGCGAGGCGACCGCCTCGCGGCGGGGGAAGCAGCGGACGGCGGCCGCCAGCGACTCGGTCCAGCGGTAGTGCAGGCGGGTATCGCGCCTGGAAGCGTCGCGCGCGAGGTCGTAGAGGACGATCCGGCGCACGTTCACCCCGGCCCTGAGCGCGCCGGCGAGCAGCTCGGCGTCGATCCATGCCCGTGCCTCCGCCCAGTCCTCGAGCCAGCGCCGATCGCACTGGACGATGTCCACCCCGACCTCCGCTCCGGCCGCGGCGATCTCCTCCAGCTCCTCGGCGAACTCCTTGGGACACTCGCCCAGCGGGGGCACCGGCTCCCGCCTCGGTGCACTGGGCGTCCGGGCGGGAAGCGGGCCCGGAGTCACCTTGCGCGCGAAGCGCGCCGCCTCGAGCAGCCGCTCCCGGCGCCCCTCGCGCTCGGCCGAGAGGGATTCGGACCCCGTCCCGGTCAAGGCCACCGCCAGCTCAGCCGTCAGCTCCAGCAACGGGTCGGGTAGCAACCCGACGAAGTCCCTGGCGGCGGCGAGGGAGGCCTCGCTCGGCTCCTCGTCGAGGGGAGCCGAGCGCAGGACGACCGCCAGCGCGCACGCCTCCGGGCGGCGGTGCAGCGGCGGCAGCGGCGGCGTCAGCACCCGATCCGAGAGCAGTGAGAGCTGGTCG
Organism: Solirubrobacterales bacterium; assembly: GCA_036525295.1. Taxonomy (GTDB): domain Bacteria; phylum Actinomycetota; class Thermoleophilia; order Solirubrobacterales; family 70-9; genus VRUE01. The sequence goes on from DATDAQ010000123.1 coordinate 6,253, forward strand.
AAGACAGTCGTCCAGAGGCTGCCGCGGAGGCGATCGGTGAGAAGCCAGGCGAGGTCGGCGACGGGATCGCGCCCCGGTGGCTTGTAGCCCGCCCCGGCGAGGAAGAGGTTGCAGGCAGCGTGGCGCTCGTCGAGCCGGCGGGGGTCCCCGGCGTAGGCCGGGGCGCCGGCGACACGTGGCGGCGTCGCCGCCAGGCGGGAAGCGGCCAGCTCCAGCGAGAGCCGCTCCAGGCCCCCGGCTCGCGCGACCGCCTCGCGCGACGCCGCGATCGCCTCGCCGTTTCGCCCGCTCTCGCGGTCGCCCCCCTCCCGCTCGCCCGGCTCGAGCCGGCGCGAGATCTCCGTGAAGACGTCGAAGCCGTCCCAGTAGGACTCGAAGAACTTCTTCCCGGTGAGGATTTCGCAGGCCGCGTATTGACCGACCCCGAACGGCCCTGACGCCGACTCGGTGGTGCTCCAGAGCCAAACGAGCACTGCCTCCGGATCGGAGAGACCGGCCCGCCAGGGATGCTCCGGAGGGATCTTCGTCCCCGGTGGATCGGGGTCGATCGCCCAGCGGATCGCCTGCTGCAGCTCCACCGCGACGCCGCGCAGGGCAAGAGCCCCGGCCCGCTCGCCGCTCCTCCCGGCGAGCGCCGCGGCCGGCGGCGACTCGCCGAGGCCCAGCCGTCCGTCCGCCTCCCGGGCCACGTGTCCGGCAAAGCGCGCGAGCGCCGTCAGATGGCGGGCGACGATCGCCTCCGCGGCAGAGGCGTCCCACGCCATGCCGGGGGCCGGGCGGCGCGCCCAGCCGGCGACGTCGAGGGCAGCCTCGCCGGCGCGAGCGAGCGCGATCCGCGCGGTCGCGTCGCCCAGCTGGCCGGCGAGGACGCGGTTCGCCAGCTCCTCGTAGACGGAGTGCTGGACCCCCAGCAGCGAGTCGATGCTGCGCAGGTAGTCGCCGGCGTCGACCCCCCGGGCGCGCTCCAGCGCCGCGCGGGCGCTGGCGTGGACCTCGTCGATCAGGCCGACGATCGCCTCCAGGTCGCGCCGGTCGGCGTATTCGCGCAGCATCGCCGGGACCAGCTCGATCGCCACGCCGGTCCCGCGCGGCGGTCGCGCTTCGCCGGCGATCAGGAAGCTGTCGGGGACGTGGTCCTCGGTGTCGATCTCGCCGAGATCGGGTGGCGTGGGGGAACGGGGCGACGGCGGCGCCAGGATCGACTCGGTCAGCAGCTCGACCACGAGCCGCCCCCGCCCCTGGTCGGAGGAGAGCGCGATCAGGCCCCACAGCCCCCAGGTGCCGAGCGGTACCGCGGTCAGGGCAAGGGTCAAGCTGAAGGCGCTGAGAAAGGCGCTGTCGATTGCGCCGGCGAGCAGCGCAGCGACGACCGAGCCGAGCGCGACGAGGAACCAGACGGGCACGTGGGCGCGATCGAGAACCTCCCAGGGAGTCGGCCAGCGCGACCCTCCCTCGATCGAGAAGGCGGCGATGATCGCCATCGAGGTGAGGAAGGTCCCGAAGACCGCGATCGAGAGAGCGGGGATCGACTTTACCCGCGCCTCGCCGACGACGATCAGCGCGCATCCCGCGGCGACCGCCGTCGCGGCCAGGACGACCGCAAGCAGGATCCCCACCCGGTTGCCTCGACGCCTGCCCCGCATCGCGGCACATACTCTCACCACCCCCCGACCGGTGGCTACCTCTCGCGTCTGGTTGACTTCGCGCCCTGCCCCTGCGATGCGTCTACACCGACCTCGACGGCACCCTGCTCGGGCAGGGGAGCTCGCTCTTCCACGACCCCGAGGGCGGCTTCTCGCTGGCCCAGGCGCGGGGCCTGGAGGCCTGCCACCGGGCCGCGGTCGAGGTCGTGATCATGTCGGGGCGGCGCGAGCCGCAGGTGCACGAGGCGGCCCGCCTGATGGGCCAGGCTTCCTACATCTACGAGGCGGGCTGCGCCTTCGCGATCGACGGCGAGACGACCCTTCTGACCGGCGACCTCGTCCCCGACGAGGACGGCACCGTCTACGAGAAGATCGAGCGGCGTGGCATCCCCAAGCTGCTCTTCGGGCGCTACGAGGGGCGGCTGGAGTACCACACCCCCTGGCACACCGGCCGCATCCTCTCCCACCTCTTCCGCGGCAAGGTCGACGTCGAGGAGGTCAACGCCCTGCTGGCGGAGAACGGCGCGGCCGACCTGCGGCTGCTCGACAACGGCGCGATCGGCCGCCCGATGCCCGCCATCGAGGGCCGCACCCACTGCTACCACCTCGTTCCCAAGCAGGTCAGCAAGGCCGGCGCTGTCACCGCCCACGCTCGCGCCCGCGGCTACGACCCGGCCGACTGCATCGGCGTCGGCGACTCGGTCGAGGACCTCGAGGTCGCCGCCGCGGTCGGCCGCTTCTTCGTCGTCGCCAACGGCCCGGAGCACGACCCGGGCCTGCGCGCCGCGATGCCCGCCTGGGACAACATCACCGTCACCGAGGGCGCGATGGGCGACGGCTTCTACGAGGCCATCGTCTCGACCCTGGTCGAGCGGCGCTGAGCCCGCCGCGCCGCTCTAAGGATCCAAGCCGCGCACGCGACGCGCCGCCCGGACGTAGGCACCCTTGCCGTCCTCGGGGCCGACCTGTGGGGCGAAACGGTTCGGGTCGCTGCGCGGCCGCCTCGCGCGGCTCGCCACCGCGCGGGCCAGCTCTCGCAGCTGAAAGGCCGCCTCGCTCTCCATCCGCCGCGCCAGCTCCGCCTGCTCGTCAGAGCGCCGCTCGACGTAGGAATTGCGCCGCATCGCCGAGGGCAGCTTGAAAGCCGTGAGCGCCCACGAGCAGGCAAACGAGGCGCCGGCGCCGAGCGCCCGCTCGAGCAGCTCCGTGTCCGGCGGTTGCTCGATCTCGCGGTAGTCGCGCCAGCCACCGATGCTCTCGACCAGATCGCGCCGGTGCAGGAGCGAGCTGGGCGGAAGATGCCCGCCGTCGTAGCCATGCGGCTTGAAGCCGGAGATGTTGCGCATGCCGCTGCCGGGTGGGCCGATCACCTCGGAGAGGGAGAAGGCGACATCCGCTCCCGCGGTCGCCTGGGTGGCCACCAGACGCGTCAGGTGATCGGGGGTCCAGAGGTCGTCGTGGCCGAGGTAGGCGACGAGCTCGCCACGCGCCATCGCGATGCCGTCGTTGTTGGGGAGCGACTGGCTGCCGGCGTTCACCTCGCGGTTGTGCCAGCGGATTCGCGAATCGGCGAAGGAAGCCACGACCGCCTCGGAATCGTCGGTACAGCAGTCCCCGACCACGATCAGCTCCCAGCGCGGATAGCTCTGAGCGCGGACCGAGCGGATCGCCCAGCGCAGGACCTCCGACCAGTCGTAGGTGGCGATGACGACGCTGACGAGGGGCGGATCGCCGATCGCCGGCGGCCTGCGCAGGGCGTTGGACGCCGCCCTCGCGATGCCGCTGCCGCGGCGCCGGGCCGCCGCGGCGCTCACCGGGGCTCAGCGCTCGAAGCGATACGGGATTCGATCGGTGTCGATCGGCAGCCGCGTCTTGTCGGGGTTCTCATAGTCATAAGGGGCCGTGGGGAAATTGACCATCCGGGAATCCTCCGCGCCGACGTTCTGGACCGCGTGCCAGACCCCGCGCGGAATCCGCAGCAGGCTGCGGTGATGCTCGTCGAAGAAGAGCTCGCTGAGCTTGCCCCGCGTCGGTGAGCCGTCCCGATCGTCGAAGAGCACCCAGCGGACCGCCCCCGCCGCCAGGAACAGTCGGTCGTCGTAGGTCTCGTGCAGGATCCAGCCCTTGATCGCGCCGGGACGGATCGTCACCTCGTAGCAGTAGACCATCGGCTCCTCGGTGAAGCCCCAGCGGGGGTCGTAGGCGACGCAGATCGAGCCCCGATCGTCTGGAATCGTGCGCGCCTCGCGTATCCGCACGCCGTCGATCGGCTCGCGGTGGGCACCCTCCTGGGTCGCGAGCTGGAAGTCCTTGCGCGGTTCGTCTCCGGGCGCATTGCCGTCGGGCTCGCGCGTTCTCAGCGGAGGCGCGGCGCCGCCCCAATCGAACCTGCCGCCTCTTTCCGATTCTCTTCCCACCCCCGCAAGCCTAGCCAGCGCACCGTCCACAGGCCACGGCAGCACGCGATCGGCGCCGTCTAGTATCGAGTTCGCACCGAATTCAATCTTGGAAGGAGCGCCTTTTGTCGGGGGACACCGCGACGGTCGCCGAGCAGGAGTACCTGGAGATCATGTTCTGGCTGGAGGAGGCCGGGCTGCCGATGACCGGCGCCAACATCGCCCGCGCGATGCAGCTCTCACCCCCCACGGTGCACGAGATGATCGGCCGGCTCATCGGCGACGGCTACGTCGAGCGCAAACCCGACAAGTCGCTCGAATTCACCGCGTCCGGGCGCGAGCACGCCAGCCACATCGTCCGTCGCCACCGCATGATCGAGCGCTTCCTCACCGACGTGCTTGGCATCCCCTGGGACGAGGTGCACGAGGAGGCGGAGCGGATCGAGCACGCGATGTCGCCGGTGCTTGAGGAGCGGATGCGCGCCGCGATCGGCGACGCGACGACCTGCCCGCACGGCCACCCGATCGTCGAGGGAGTGCGCGAGCAGGGCTCGCTCCTCGCCGACGTCGAGCCCGGCGCCAAGGTCACCGTGCTGCGCTTCGAGAACGAGGCCGAGGAGCTGCTGCACTACCTCAAGGACGCCGGCCTGGACCCCGGCCTGGAGGGAACCGTCGAGAGCTCCGGCGAGGAGGGCGTGACGATCGCCTCCGCCGACGGTCGCCACCAGGTGTCTCGCAGCGTCGCAGAGACGGTCTCCGTCCGTGCCGACCCGGCGCCGCCGCCGCGGGCGACGATCCCGGAGCAGCTGGTCCTCTCGAACGACCGCTACGGCCGCTAGGAGGGCCTAGTAGCGGGGGTGGGTGCGGGAGAGCGCATCATCCGCTTCTGTCTGTTGTTGCAAAAAAGGGCAAGCAAAACACTTGTCGAATCGACTCGACAATGCCATGGCTGGAGACGTCCGACAGATAAATCGCCGCCGCGTCCTTGAGGTGCTCCTGGCCCATCTGGACGAGGGAGTCACGCAACCCGCCATAGAAGAGGCCACCCGACTTTCACGCTCGAGCGTGAGTGCGATCCTGCGTGACCTGCAACCGGTCATGCGTCCGGAAAACGGCTCGATCCCGCTCGCGCCCTCGCGCGGAGGCAGGCCGGCGAGGCTCTTTCACCTGAGCGAAGACTTCGGCGTGATCGGGATCGAGTTCGGCCGCACCCACGTGCGGGTGGGCGTGCAGCGCCTAACTGGGCAGGAACCCGACGAGGGGGAAATCCTCAGTCGCGAGAACCTCGACATCGATGTCCCCCGCGAACCCGACCCGGCGCTCGACCTTGCGGCAGAGCTGGTCGACTCGCTCTTGAGTCGGCCGAGAGCGCCAAGCGCGATTGCCGGCGTATGCATTGCCCTCGCCGCCCCGGTGAACACGGACGGTCGTGTGCGGATGGGTCCGTTTCAAGCGTGGTCGGACCTCGACCTCGGCTCGGAGCTGGTCGAACGACTGGGCCACGGAATGCGAAGTTCGCCCAAGACTCCTCGAGTCCTGATCGACAACGACGCCAACCTGGCCCTCAGGGCGGAATTGCGATGGGGAGCCGCGCGGGGCGTGGCCAACGCGATCTACCTGAAGTGGTCAGCGGGTATTGGCGCAGCCTCCTGCGTCAACGGCGTAGTGATACGAGGCCACGGAGGGGTGGGAGGGGAGATCGGACACACGAAAGTCTTGGACGCTGGGACCGACGCTAAATGCGAGTGGTGCCACCGTCATTGCCTGGAGTCGGTCGCGTCGCTGGGAGCACTAGGCGTCTCCGCGGCTGAACTGGCCGCCATCGCCATCGACTCGTCGCATCCGCAGCGCGCGCGCATAGAGCGCGAGGTCGAAGATGCGGCGGCGCTGGTGGGGAGCACTCTGGCGCCGATGGTCAATGCACTGAACCCTCGCCTGGTGATCGTCGGCGGCCTTTGTCCCGAGCTCTTCCCGGATGCCGCACTTGGCCCGCTTCGCTCCATGATCGAAGGATCGGTCTTCCCGCCCATCGCCCGAGACATGAGGATTTGCCCGAGCATCCAAAAAAGAGGGTCTGGCCTGGTCGGCACCTTCGCGACCGTGATCGACGAGTTGGTCCCGGATTACCTGCTCAGCGTGGCAGAAAACAGAGCTTTTGCAGGCCTTTAGACAAAAGGGTTTCGCAATCGGTTTTAAAGATCACTTCACGATATTCTGCATAATTGTGCTACCCTGCCCTCTTGCTCCAGAACTTTAGAGCATGGAGGGAAGTGCCGCAGGGATCTTCGTAAACCTCGTCGACCTCCGACGCTTCGCCTCCCGCAGAAGGGCCAAGGGAGAGGAGAGAGCACGGATGCGACGCGAGAAAAGGGTTGTCGATCGACCCGGCAAAACTTCGACGGAGGGGCGCTTCGAGTAGGCAGGTAAATGCTGCCCGCCCCAAAAGGGGAGCCGGGGCGCCCCCAATGCCTGGTCCGGTTGCGGCGCTCCCTGCGCGATGTCCGCAAGCGACTTGCGGCAGTCTCAATCCTGCTCTTCGCGATCATCTGTGCGGTCGTCCTGCCGGCGTTCTCGCTCGCGCAATATCTCTTGGTCCTGCCCTCCCGCGCGGTAATCGTCGGCGGGTGCTTCCTTTCCGCGGCGATCTTGGCCATCTTCATCACCCTCGAATCGAGCACCGGGAACGTCTACAAGCCGAGGAGACGACCGATGATGGCCATGGCGGTGCTCTTTGCGTTCACAAGTGCCGCGGTGCTGGCGAGCGGCATTATCAATGGCAACGTTCTACCGCAGCGCCTGACCGCGGAGGCTGCGATTCCAGTCGGAAAAGAGCCGTTCCGGGTGGCCAAGGCTCCAAACGAAGCCCTCTGGATCGGCGACAGAGGCGGTGAAATCCAGAGCGTCGACCCGTCTCTGGGCCAGCCGATCGGGACTCCGATCAACGCCGGACAACTCCTCCACGATCTCGAGTTCTTCAGGGGCTTCGTCTTCGCGACGGTCGATCGCGGCGCGCTCGTTCGCTTTGATCCCGACCCGACGGTCCCGCGGCCGTTGATCTCCTTGCGCTACGGAAGCAGCGGCGGGGAAATAGCTGCTGGCCGCGGGTCGGTTCTGATCAGCGATCCGTCACACGCCCGCGTCTATCGCTTTTCGCCCAACCTCAAACCGATCGAACCCATCCAGGTGAACGCGAACGTCGAGGCGGAGGCAACCGCGATCGCGCTGGGCGAAGGTGACTTCCTTTGGGTCCTCGACGCTGGCCTCAACGTCCTCTACAAGGTCTCGCTGGAGACCGACGAAGTCGTGATGTCGAAACGTATCCCGGACGGGCCGGAAACCCTGCTGGTGGCGAAGGGCGTCGTCTACATTGCCCACCCGAGCCTGGGGTTCATTGAAAAGCGCGACGAGACCACGGGCAAGCTCCTGTCGCGGAGCATCCCAATCGACGCCGGCCCGACCCAGCTCGGCTTGGCCAGCGACCTGCTCCTAGTCTGCAACGCGCAAACGAACAGCGTCGCCTCGGTGTCACTTGATACGGGTAAGCAGGTCGGAGACGCCGTTGCCGTCGGGGCGACGCCGACCGACGTGGATTTCGGTCGGCACGGCAGCACCAAGGGTTGGGTCGTCAACCGCCGCAGCGCCAACGTGACGCCTCTGGTGGTCGAACCTCCGTCCCCGCAGGCAAAGGATGCTGATGGCTAGGCCGGCGATCCGGCTCGGATTCGCTCCAGTGCCCGGGCGATCCCCCCGACCCCCTCGGGAATCCGGTCGGGGGGCACGCTGGCGAAGGAGAGCCGTAGGCTGTTGGTGCCGCCCTCGATCATGAAGTCGGGGCCGGCGACGAAGGCGACGCTCTCGCCTTTTGCCTCGGCGAGGAGGGCTGTCGTGTCGGTGCCCTCGGCGAGGTCCAGCCAGAGGAAGTAACCGCCGCCGGGGACGACGAACTCGGCCTCGGGGATCTGCTCGTTCAGCGCCTCGACCAACGCGTCCCGGCGCGCTCGCAGCGCATTCTTGACGAAGTCGATGTTGCGGTCGAGCCCGCCGGAGCGGCAGAGCTCGAGCACGACCGCCTCGGCCAGCATGTTGGGTGAGATGTAGGTCTCGTTGGCCCGCTTCGCCAGCTTCGCGATCTCGGCCCCGGGCCCAGCGAGGTAGCCGACGCGCACGCCGGGGCTGACCGTCTTCGAGAAGGAGGAGGCATGGACCACGCGGTCGGCCTTGTCCATCGAGAGCATCGTCTCCAGCGCCTTGCCCTCGAAGGGCAACTCGCGGTAGGGGTCGTCCTCGAAGATCCAGAAGCCGTGCTCGGCGGCCAGCTCGACCAGCCGTCCCCGCTTCGCGGCAGAGAGCGTGCAGCCGGCGGGGTTGTGGAAGTTGGGGATGACGTGGGCGAGCTTGATCGGGCCCTCGGCCAATGCCGCCTCGAGCGCCGCGACGTCCAGCCCGTCGGCCTCGAGCGCGACCGGCACCAACTCGACCCCGAGCCGCTGCAGCATCAGCAGCGTGCGGTCGTACGTCGGCTGCTCGACCACGACCCGGTCGCCCGGCTCGAGCAGGTGCTCGAAGAGCATCCAGCCAGCCTCCAGGGACCCGTTGGCGACCATCACCTGCCCGGCGTCGAGCCCCCCGTGCCGCTCCGCGATCCACTCGCACAGCCCCGGATGCCCGATCCCCGTCCCGTAGGAGAGCGCCTTTTCCCAGTCCTCGGCCAGTGCAACGGCGGCCGCATCCCGCACAGCTTCCCTGGGCAGGATGTCGGCACTGGGCGCCCCGCGAGCAAACGAAATCGTGTCGGAAGCCATACGCCCCGACCCTAGCAACGCGCCAGCCCCGCCGATTTTCTGCCTCCAAGGGGGAGAACATAAGGCGTGTCTGAGCTTGACCACCGTATATGGCGGGGAAACTCAGACACGGGGGGCGGGGGTGGGAGATTGCCCGGCTGGCTGACAGGCAGCACGGCATCGTCGGGTGGGCTCAGCTGGTGCAGCTCGGGATTTCGGAACGGACAATCGAGCGATGGCTGGCCGAAGGACGGCTACACCACTTGCACCGTGCGATCTTCGCGCTTGGGCACCCGCGCATTGCCGAGGCTGGGCGGCGCTGGGCTGCCGTCCTCGCATACGGAGAAGGAGCGCTCTTGAGCCATCGCAGCGCGGCGGTACTTTGGGGATTGGCGCGCCAGCATTCCCCGCTGATCGACGTCACCGCTGCGACGGGACGCCAGGGGATCCATCGCCGCGAGGGAATCTTCATCCATCGCGGACGCCTGCACCCGGAGGATCGCGCTGTGCGCGGCGGCCTGCCGGTTACAACGGTTGCTCGCACGCTGTTCGACCTGGCTGAATTCACGAACCTGAAGCGCTTGGAATCGGCATGGGAGGAGGCAGACCGCTTGAGCCTCCTGCAACTGACGGCGGTCGAGGAAGTCTGCGAGCGAGGTTACGGCCGCAGGGCCCTGAAGCCGATTCGCCGCCTGCTAGCGGAAGCACGCGCCGCGGCGATCACTCGCTCACCCTCGAGGACGAGTTCGCCACCTTCTGCCGCGACCACGACCTGCCCACCCCGTCCTTCAACACAACCGTCCTCGGCTTCGAGGTCGACGCCCTCTGGCCCCGTGAGCGCCTCGCCGCGGAGCTCGACAGCTGGGAATTTCACCGCCACCGCGCCGCCTTCGAGCGCGACCGAGCCCGCGACACCACCCTCCAGGTAGCGGGCTACAGAACCATCCGCATAACCCACCGCCGCCTAACCCAAGAAGCTCCCACCCTGGCGAAAGCCCTCCGAGCCCTGCTCACCGCCGGTGCTTGACCGCCCCTGAACCGACGCCTCTGCCGGGGGGTGGCGCAGTAGGGGGAACCGCCCCCGAGGACGCTTTAGCGACCGCAGGGGGTGGTGGGTCCCCTACTGCGACAGGACCCGCCGGCCCAGCAACGCCGGTCAGCTGCCGCGAAGCACCTCGACGGCGATCTTCGCCGTCTCGGTTGGGCTTTCGCCCACCCGCACGCCCTTCGCTTCGAGCGCGTCCTTCTTCGCCTGGGCGGTGCCCGAGGAGCCGGAGATGATCGCGCCGGCGTGCCCCATCTGCTTGCCGGGCGGGGCGGTGAAGCCGGCGATGTAGGCGACCACAGGCTTGGAGATCTCGCTGGCGATGAACTCGGCCGCCCGCTCCTCAGCGTCGCCGCCGATCTCGCCGACCATCACGATCAGCTCGGTCTCGGGGTCGGCCTCGTACAGCGTCAGGATGTCGATGAAGTCCGAGCCGATGATCGGGTCGCCGCCGATGCCGACGATCGAGGAGTTGCCCTCGCCCGCCTGCTTCAGCTCGTTGCCGATCTGGTAGGTCAGCGTGCCCGACTTGGAGACGACGCCGATCTTGCCCGGGTCGAAGAACTGGGCCGGGATGATGCCGACGTTGGCCTTGCCCGGCGAGAGCACGCCCGGGCAGTTCGGCCCGATCAGGCGCACCCCGGCCTCCTTCGCCTTCCAGTACGTCTTCAGCATGTCGAGCACCGGGATCCCCTCGGTGATCGCGATCACTGTGTCGACGCCGGACTCGATCGCCTCGTCGATCGCCGGCGCGGCGAAGCGGGCCGGCACGAAGATCATCGAGGTGTTGGCCCCTGCCTCACGCACCGATTCCTCGATCGAGTCGAAGACGGGAACGCCCTCGACGTCCTGCCCGCCCTTGCCGGGAGTGACACCGGCGACGAGGTCGGTCCCGTAGGCGCGGTTGCGCAGCCCGTGGAAGGACCCCTCGCGCCCAGTCAGCCCGGAGACGACGAGCTTGGTCTCGCTGCCGACGATGATGCTCATGCGCCACCTGCCAGCTCGACGACCCGGCGGGCCGCGTCGAGCATCGTCGTCTCCTGGTGCAGGTTGGGAAGGTCGGCCTCGGCGAGGATCTTCAGACCCTCCTCGGAGTTGGTGCCGTCGAGGCGCACCACCAGCGGCAGCTTCAGGTCCATCTGCGCGGAGGCCGTGACGATGCCCTTGGCGATCTCGTCGCAACGGGTGATGCCACCGAAGATGTTGAAGAGGATCGCCGTCACCTTCGCGTCGGAGGTGATCACGGTCAGCGCGTCGACGATCGCCTCCGCTTTGGACCCCCCACCGGCGTCGAGGAAGTTGGCCGGCTTGCCACCCGCCTGGGCGACGACGTCGAGTGTCGACATGCAGAGCCCGGCGCCGTTGGCGAGGATCCCGACGTTGCCGTCGAGCTTTACGTAGGTGAGGCCCTTCTCCTTCGCCATCGCCTCCTGGGGATCGTCGGCGGTGTCGGCGATCTCGGCCAGGTCCTGGTGGCGGAAGAGGGCGTTGCCGTCGATCGTCACCTTGGCGTCGAGCGCGACGACCTCGCGGTCGGCGGTGACGATCAGGGGGTTGACCTCGATCAGGCTCGCGTCCTCGGAGGCAGCGACCTCGGCCAGCTTCGCCAGTACCTCGGCGGCCTGCTCGCGCACGTCCTCGTCGAGCCCCGCCTCGTCGACGATCGGCCGCGCCGCCGCCGCGTCGAACGGGGTCGTGGGGTCGATGTGGCGCTTGACCAGCGCGTCGGGGTCCTCCGCCGCGACCGCCTCGATGTCCATCCCACCTTTGGCGGAGACCATCGCCAGCAGCTTCTTCTCGCCGCGATCGAGGATGACCGAGGCGTAGTACTCCGAGGCGATGTCCGAGCCGCCCTCGATCCAGACCTGATCGACGCGGAAGGGGCCCTCGCCGTGCGGCCCGACGATGTCCATGCCGAGGATCGCGTCGGCATAGGCGCGCGCCTCCTCGGCGTCCTTGGCGATCTTGATCCCGCCGGCCTTGCCGCGGCCGCCGATCAGCACCTGCGCCTTGATCGCGCAGGGGTAGCCGATCCGCTCCGCCGCGGCGACCGCGTCCTCGACGCTCGCGGCGACCTCGCCGCTCGGCACGGCGATGCCGTGCTTGGCGAAAAGCTGCTTGCCCTGATACTCGAGGAGGTCCATTCGCGGTGCGCCGCTCGGGCGCGGGCGGCAGCCTATCCGACCTTCGCTCCAAGGTGCCGCGCCGCCTGCCCGTCGAGCGATTGGCATAATGCGCCGCCGCCAGTGCCGCTTCCAGCTCTCAAAACCATCAAATGGGTGACCACCGACTGTTACGGCACCCTGATCGACTGGGAGAAGGGCATCATCGACGCCTGCAGGAAAGAGGCGGAGAAAGACGGCTTCAGCTTCGAGGAGGAGCCCTTCCTCGCCCGCTTCATGGAAGTCCAGGCCGAAATCATGGCCGGCTCCTACGAGCTCTACGCCGAGGTGCTGCGCCGCGCGATCGTCAAGGTCGCCGGCGAGCTGGGCTGGGAGATAGAGCCTTCGCGCGCCCAGTTCCTGCCCAACAGCGTCGCCTACTGGCTTCCCTTCCGCGAGGCCAACGCGGCGATGGACCGGCTCGGCAAGCGCTACGACATCGGCATCGTCTCCAACATCGACGACAAACTGCTCGGCATCTCACGCCGTCACCTGCGGACCGAACTCGACCTGGTCGTCACCGCCCAGCAGGTGCGCAGCTACAAGCCCGACCCCGTCCACTTCAAAGAGGGGGCCCGGCGGATCGGCGGCAAGAAAGGCTGGGTCCACATCGGCTGCAACTACACCAACGACGTCGCCCCGCTGCTGAAAATGAAGGTGCCGGTGATCTGGGTCAACCGCCACGGCGAGAAACTCGAGGGCCGCAAAGCCCCCAGCGCGACGGTGAAGACCTTCCGCGACGCGGTAAAAAAGCTCGGCGCGTCCTGAGCAACGTCTAGCGTTTCGCAACTTCGGTGGGCGTCGTTGTTACGACCAGGTAGGTCGGCCGCCCGACAGATACCCATGCATCGACTCGCACAAAGCAGGCTGCCCCACCGGGCGCGCCTGAGCCTCGCCGCAGGCGTGCTCGGGCTGCTCTGCCTGCTCGCGGCGATCTGGCAACGCGCGGACGCCACGGCAGCCGAACCCCAGCCGCCCAGCTTCCTCGTCATCCAGACCGACGATCAGACCCTCGAGAGCCTCTACGCGACCTTCCGCCAGCCCGCGATCCGGGCGATGCCAAACACGGTCGACCTGATCGGCAAACGCGGCATGACCTTCAGCCGCTACTACGTGTCCTATCCCCTCTGCTGCCCGTCGAGGGTCAGCCTGTTGACCGGCCGATACGCACACAACCACGGCGTCAGGGGAAACATCCAGCCCAACGGGGGCTACACGGGCTTCGCCTTCCGCGCGGCGGCGCAACACAACATCGCGACCTGGCTGCAGGCGGCCGGCTACCGCACGATCCACGTCGGCAAGGCCCTCAACGGCTACGGCGACGAACCCTATGACAACGGGACCTCGGTGCCGCCGGGGTGGAACGCCTGGCACTCGGTCCTGAAAGCCGACACCAACCACTACTTCTACGGCTACTCGCTCAACAACAACGGCACGGTCGAAGGCCCGTTTGGGGACTCGGGGAGCTGGGAGACGCGCGAATACGGCGTCCGCGACGACCTCGGCTGCCCCTACGCCCCGCTCAACGGCCTGCCCTGCTTCTACGAGACCGACACGCTGACCAACTACGCGATCCAGGGGCTGCAGGAAACCTCGCCCGAACAGCCTTTCTACCTCCAGCTCGACTACACCGCCCCGCACGGCGACTTCCGCCGGCCGGCCGGGCCCGAGCCCGCACCCCGCCACTACGACTGGTTCAAGGGCGCGCCGATGCCGCACAGCCGCTCCGAAGGCTTTGCCGAGGGCAACGTCGCCGACAAGCCGAGCTTCATCCGCGGTTCCGAATACCTGACGCTCGGCGAGATCCACACCTACCGCATCTACTGGAACAAGCAGCTCGAGGCGCTGCGCGCGATCGACGACGGGGTGAAGCTGCTGATGGACACACTGGGCAGCCAACACCGGTTGCGAAACACCTACGTCATCTTCACCTCCGACAACGGCTTCTTCTTCGGCGAGCACCGCCTGATCGGGGGCAAGTTCCTCGCCTACGAGCCGGCCACCCACCTCCCCTTCCTGATCCGCGGACCGCGCATCCGCCCCGGCTCGGAATCCGGCGAGCTGGTGCAGAACATCGACCTCGCCCCGACCGTGCTCGAGCTGTCGGGCGCGACCGCCGACAAGAGCATCGACGGACGCTCGCTGGTGCCGTTCCTGCGCGACCCGGAACTGCGAACCCTGCGCCCCCTCCTCTACGAGTCCTTCGTCGAGACCTCCGACGTGACGGAAAACGGCGCGATCATCGAACGCGGGCGCAGCGGACAGGCGGCGGCCCGAGCCAGCCGCGGAGCCTCGGCCTCGATACTGGCCCCGCCCAAGGACTACGAGGGGATCCGCCTCGGCCCGTACAAGTACATCGCCTGGCCCAACGGCGAGAAGGAGCTCTACGACCTCGAAAAGGACCCGAACGAGCTCAACAACATCGTTCGCATCCCCAACTACTTCCCGATACGCAACTACCTGCACCGGGAACTGCGCGACCTGGAGAACTGCGTCGGCCGGGGTTGCGGCGAAGAAGCGTCCGAAATCCCCCTGACCCGCAAGGAACGCCAAGCTGAAATCAGGCGCAAGAAGCGGGAACTGCGCGAAAACCGCAAGGAGCAGAAGGAACAGAAACGGTAGGGCCCGAGGGCTCTACTCGATCTTCGCGAGGACGTCGCCGCTGGAGACGGCCGCGCCCTCGGCGACGTTCAGCGCGGTGACCTTGCCGGCGCGGTGGGCGACGATCTCGTTCTCCATCTTCATCGCCTCGATCACGCAGACCAGGTCGCCCTCGGCAACGGTCGCGCCCTGCTCTACGGCGACCTTCAGCACGGTGCCCTGCAGCGGGGATGGCAGCGACTCGCTGGAGGCACCTCCGGCCGCGCCGCCCTTGCGCTCGCGCTTGGGCGGCTTCTTGCCGCCGGCAGCCGGGGCAGCGGCGCCGGCGATCGCCTCGCCAATCACCTTGACGTCGAAGAGCTTGCCCGAGACCTCGACCTTGTAGTCGCGGGCGATCTGCTCGCCCTTCTCCTCGTCGGCCGCAGCGGGCGCGGCTGCCGTCTCCGGCGCCGTCGACTTGAGCCAGTCGCGGTCTTCCATCAGATCGCGGCAGGTCTCGCCGCCGACCCACTGCTCGGTGGCGAGCAGGGCCTTGTGGAAGGGGATGAGCGTGGTCAGGCCGCCGATCTCGTACTCGTCCAGCGCCCGCAGCATGCGCCGGGTCGCGTGCTCGCGGTCGACGTCCCAGACGATCAGCTTGGCCACCATCGGGTCGTACATCGGGGTCACCTCGGAGCCGGCCTCGACCCCGGAGTCGACGCGGACGCCGGGGCCCGCCGGCTCGCGGTAGGTCGTGATCGCACCGGGCGCGGGGGCGAACTTCTTGTGCGCGGCCTCGGCGTTGATCCGGCACTCGATCGCCCAGCCGCGCAGCTGCACGTCCTCCTGAGCGACGGAGAGCGGCTCGCCGGCGGCGACGAGGACCTGCTCACGGACGATGTCGATTCCGCTTACCATCTCGGTCACGCAGTGCTCGACCTGCACCCGGGTGTTCATCTCGAGGAAGAAGTACTCCTCGCCGACCTGCATCCCCTCGACCGTGCCGGCGCCGCGGTAGCCCACCGCGGCGGCGGCGTCGGTGGCGATCTTGCCGATCCGCTCGCGCATCTCGGCGTCGACCCGCGGGCCGGGCGCCTCCTCGATCACCTTCTGGTGGCGGCGCTGGACCGAGCAATCGCGCTCGCCGAGGTGGATCACGTTGCCGTGCCCGTCCGCGAGCACCTGGACCTCGACGTGGCGCGGATCCTCGAGGTAGCGCTCAACGTAGACGCGCGAGTCGGAAAAGAACTTCTCGCCTTCGCGGGCGGAGCCCTCGAAAGCCTCCTCCAGGTCGTCCGGCGTCATCGCGACGCGGAAGCCCTTGCCGCCGCCGCCGCCCGCGGCCTTGCAGGCAACCGGGTAACCGGCTTCCTCGGCCTGCTTGCGAGCCGCCTCGACGTCCGGTGCGGCCTCGGTCGCGCCGGGGACGATCGGCACGCCCGCCTCGGCCATGATCTCCCGCGCCCGCGTCTTCGAGCCCATCGCTTCGATCGCCTCAGCGGGCGGGCCGATGAAGACGACCCCGGCCTCGGCGCAGGCACGGGCGAAGTCGGCGTTCTCGGCGAGGAAGCCGTAGCCGGGGTGGATCGCTTCCGCACCTGCCTCCTTGGCGGTGTCGATGATCTTCAAGACGTTCAGGTAACTCTCGGCCGGCACTGCCGGGCCGATCAGGAAGGCCTCGTCGGCCTCGCGCACGTGGGGGGCGTCGCGATCGATCTCCGAGTAGAGGGCGACCGAGCGGATGCCCATCTCCTTCAGCGTGCGGGCAACGCGGATCGCGATCTCGCCCCTGTTGGCTATGAGGACCTTCTGGAACACGGCGGCGCAGTCTATTCAGAGCTGAGGCGGGGTGGTGGGGATGCCCCTGGCCT
>DATDAQ010000124.1:0-7917 GCA_036525295.1 Solirubrobacterales bacterium
GCGGGCGAGGAGCACGCCTTCTGGCTCGACAGCGCCGATGCGCCGACACCGCTGGCGCAGAGCTCCTACCTCGGCACCAGCGCCGGAGAGGATCGCTGCGTGCTCGAGTACGAGGTCGAGTCCGGCGCGGTCAAGGTCAACGGCGCCGAGACGACCGTGCTCGAGCGCGGCTCGATCTTCGACGTGCTCGACCGCGAGATCGCCAAGCGCACGATCGAGACGCCGCCGGGCCACGCGCCCGACCTGCTGGGCGGGTTCGTCGGCTATCTCGGCTACGAGTTGAAGGCCGACTGCGGCGCCACCAACGTGCACCGCTCCGACGTGCCCGACGCGGTGCTGATGCTGGCCAACCGCCTGATCGCGGTCGACCACGCCCACCACCGCACCCACCTGATGGCGCTCTGCCGTGACGGGGAGGCCGAGGCCGAACGCTGGCTGGAGGAGGCGGAGGCGGCAGTGCACGAGGCGCTCGCCGAGGCGGGGCGGCCCGATCCCGACCGGACCTTCGGCGAGCCGAGCGCGTCCAGCGTCAGCTTCGACTGTGGCCGCGGCCGCGAGCAGTACCTCGCCGACATCGCCCGCTGTCAGGCCGAACTCGCGGCGGGCGAGTCCTACGAGGTCTGCCTCACCGATCAGATCTCGACCGACGCGAGCCCGGAGCCCTTCGACCTCTACCGCAACCTGCGCCGCAGCAATCCGGCGCCCTTCGCCGCCTACTTGAAGCTCGGCGAGGTCGCGGTTGTCAGCTCCTCCCCCGAGCGTTTCCTCTCCGTCGACCGTGAGCGCCGGGTCGAGGCACGGCCGATCAAGGGGACCACCTCTCGCTCGGCCGACGCCGAGCAGGACGCGGCGTTGAAGGCCGAGCTGACCAACGACGAAAAGACCTACGCCGAGCACCTGATGATCGTCGACCTGCTGCGCAACGACCTCGGCATCGTCTGCGAGGTCGGCAGCGTCGCCGTCCCCGAGCTGATGGTCGTCGAGGACTACGCGACGGTGCATCAGCTGATCTCGACGATCGAGGGAAGGCTCGCAGCGGACCGCAGCGCGGCCGAATGCGCCCGGGCCTGCTTCCCCGGCGGCTCGATGACAGGCGCGCCGAAGCAGCGCACGATGGAGATCATCGACGACATCGAGGCCGAGGCACGCGGCGTCTACTCGGGGGCGATCGGCTACTTCGGCCTCGACGGCATGATGGATCTCAGCATCGTGATCCGCACGATCGTCCTGCGCGAGGGCCGCACGACGATCGGCGCCGGCGGCGCGATCGTGATGCAGTCCGACCCCGAGGACGAGTTCGACGAGATCCTGCTCAAGGCGCGGGCGCCGATGGCGGCGATAGCGCGCACGGTGACCGGAAGCGATTCGCCCGACGCCTGGAGCGTCGAGCTGGAGCCGGCGGGGGCGCCGGCCGGGGCGGTATGAGTCGCATGGACGGGGCGACTCCCGCCGAGGCCGAGACCGCGCACGACGCCGGGGCCGGCTGGAGCGTGCGCGAGGCCTCGGCTCAGGACGCCCCAGCAGTCGCCGCCGCCGTGGCGGAGCTGCTGGTCGAGCTGAGCGGGAAAGGCCCCGCGGCGGCCGAGCTGGAGGAGGCGACGCGCGAGCTTGCCAGGGATCGGGGGGTGGGTGCCCTGCTGGTGGCGGAGGCGGGGGGCGAGGATGGCGGCGCGGTCGTCGGCGTCCTCGCCGCCAGCTGGCAGCACGCGATCCACGTGCCCGGCCGCTACGGCACGATCCAGGATCTCTGGGTGCATCCGGAGTGGCGCAGCCGGGCGATCGGCCGCGACCTGATCGAGGCTTTCTGCGAGGTCGCCCGCCGGGAAGGGGCCAAGCGCCTCGAGGTCGGGCTGCCACGCGAGAGCTTCGCCCGGATCGGCGCCACGGAGGCCTTCTACCGGACCAACGGCTTCGAGCATCTCGGTCCACGGATGCGGAGGAAGCTGTGATCGAGGAGCTGTTGATGGTCGAGCAGCGCAGTGGCGACGGCGACGCCGACAGCGCCCACTGGATCCTCGAAGGAGGGC
The DNA here is from genome assembly GCA_036525295.1 of Solirubrobacterales bacterium. Lineage (GTDB taxonomy): Bacteria > Actinomycetota > Thermoleophilia > Solirubrobacterales > 70-9 > VRUE01. Next base: position 2,028 of record DATDAQ010000124.1, read on the forward strand.
GCATCCTGCCCGGCGTCGACGACAACCGCCGCATGGCGGAGCTGCGCAGCGGCCTGCTGCGCCACGCGGGCGTGCGCTCGGTCGAGGCCGATGCCGACGGCGAAGACGTCGAGCAGACGCTCAGCGTGCTGCACGACCCCAAGTACCTCGAGGCGCTGGGGGAGGTGTCCGAGGAGCCGGTGGTGATCCCCGAGCTGACCCCTCCCGGGTTGCCGCCCGACATCCCGGTCAGCTCGGGCCTGGTCAGCGCCGCTCGCGAGGGGGTGCGCACGGCGATCACCGCGGCCGAGCGGCTCGCCGAGGGCTCCCGCTTCACCTATGCCCTCTGCCGGCCGCCGGGCCACCATGCCGGCCCGGCCTGGTTCGCCGGCTACTGCTACCTCAACACAGCCGCGGCCGCGGTCCAGGCGCTGCGCGACCGCGGCATCACTCCGGTCGGCATCCTCGACATCGACCTGCACTACCCGAACGGCACCGCGGCGATCGTCGAGACGATGACCGACGCGAGCCTGTACTCCCTGCACGCCTCGCCGGTGACCAACGTCGCCGAGCTGACGGTGACTCCGAGCAGCGAGCGCGAACACGTGGTCGAGTTCGAGGGCAGCCCGGACGCCGCCGAGTATCTCGACGCCCTCACAGCGTCGATCGACGCCCTCGCCCGCTCCTCCCGCGCGATCGTCGTCTCGCTCGGCTACGACATCGTCGCCGGCGACCCGCACGGCTCCTGGGGCTTCTCACCCGAGATCTTCACCGAGATCGGCGGCCTGCTCGCCGCCTCGGGGCTTCCCGTCTGCGTGATCCAGGAGGGCGGATACGCGCTCGACACCCTCGCCACCTGCAGCCACGCCTTCGCCACCGGCCTGCTGGGAGGGACGCATGAGTGAGAACGGGCTCGGAGGGTTCCGCGAGCGGCTAGATCCGATCGACGAGGAGATCGCGCGGCTGCTCGGCGAGCGCTTCCAGATCTGCCGCGAAGTCGCCCGCTACAAGAGCGAGCACGGGATCCCGATGATGCAGCCGGCGCGGGTGGAGGAGGTGCGCTCGCGCTACCTGGCACGTGGCGCCGAGGCCAACCTGCCGGCCGGTTTCACCGGCGAGCTCTTCGAGCTGCTGATCGGAGCGACCTGCAAGCTCGAGGACGAGCTGATGGAGGGGAGCGAGGCGTGAGCAGGCTGCCGCCCGGTCCCCGCATCCCCAGGCTGCTGCAATCGAGGCGCTGGTCGCGCGAGCCGCTGCCTTTCCTCGAGCAGTGCCGGGCGCGTTACGGGGCCACGTTCACGCTGCGCCTCCGCCACCTCGGCACCTGGGTTCTCCTCGCCGATCCCGAGGACGTCAAACGGGTCTTCTCGGCTGACACCGACGACCTCGGGGTGGGGGTGCCGAACCTCGCCCTGAGGCCGGTGCTGGGGGCGCACTCGGTGATGCTGAGCGAGGAGCCCGAGCACATGGCTCGCCGCAAGCTGATGCTCCCGCGCTTCCACGGCGATCGCATGCGGGAGGACGCCGAGGTGATGACCGAGCTGGCCCGGCGCGAAGTGCGCGCCTGGCCGGTCGGCGAGCCGTTCAGGCTATGGCCGCGCATGCAGGCGCTCACGCAGGAGGTCGTGATGCGGGCGGTTTTCGGCGACGACCAGGGCCGCCTCGACCGCCTGCGGGCCCTGCTCACGAACCTGACCGAGGCGGTCAACGACGAAGGCCGCCTGCGCAAGCTCGCCCTCTTCGGTCCGGGCTGGCTCGAACGCAGCCGCGGCTGGCGGCGGGCGATGGACCCGGTCGAGGAGGAGGTGCTGGCCGAGGTGCGGCGGCGGCGCGCCGAAGGCGAGGACGGTCGCCGCGACGCGGTCTCGATCCTGATCGAGGCTCGCAACGAGGATGGCTCGCCGCTGAGCGAGAAGGACCTGCGCGACGAACTGCTCACCCTGCTCACCGACGGCCCCACCTCGAGCTCGCTCGCCTGGGTCTTCGAGCGGCTGCTGCGCCACCCAGAGAAGCTCGCGCGCCTGCAGGAGGAAGTGCTTGCCGGCGAGGGAGACGCCTACCTGGACGCGGTGATCAAGGAGACCCTGCGCCTGCGACCGCCCGTCTCGGTGGTTGTGCGGCGGTTGTTGCGGCCGGCGACACTGGGCGGCTACGACCTCCCCGCCGGCACGCTGGTGGCCCCGTGCGTCTACCTGGTCCACAACAGCGCCGAGATCTACGACGACCCGGGCAGCTTCGTCCCGGAGCGGTTCCTCGAGCGGCGCGCTGCCGTGCCGACCTGGATTCCCTTCGGCGGCGGCGCCCGGCGCTGCCTCGCCGCCAGCTACGCCGAACAGGAGATGAAGCGCGTGGTCCGCACCGTGCTCGAGGAAGTCGACCTGGAACCGGTCGACTCGGGCTCGGAGCGGATCTCCCGCGCCGCCATCGCCTTCAGCCCGGCCCAACACGGCCTCGTCGTCGCCAGGCCCCGGACCCCCGCCTACGCATGAGCGCCGACCACGACCTGATCATCGTCGGCGCCGGCGCCAAGGCGGCCGGGATCGCGACCAAGGTCCACGTGGCCAACACGCTGGGGCTGGCCCGGCTCTCGGTCAAGGTGATCGAGGGGACCGAGGTCGCCGCATCCTGGAAGGGGCGCAATGGGATGACCTCGGGCGAGGAGCCGCTGGCCGTGACCCCGATCAAGGACGTCGGCTTCCCCTATCGCAGTCACGTGGAGTTCGGCGAGGCCGGCGAGGCGATAGACGCGGCGATGGCCCAGTTCACCTGGCAGCAGCACATGATCGCCGCGCGCCGTTACGCCCGCTGGGTCGACGCCGGCTCCCCCCAGGTGCGCCACCGCGACTACGGCGAGTACCTCTCCTGGGTGCTCTCACGCGCGACCGAGGGAGTCGAGCACCTGCGCGCCCGGGTCTCCCAGGTGGCGCTCGACGAGGGGGGCGAGCGCTGGGTGGTGGAAGCCGAAGAGGACGGTGGCACCTCGCGCCACACCAGTCGCGCCCTGGTCCTCACCGGTCCCGGCATCCACCGCGCCTTTCCACACGAGCCCGCCGTGGTCGACCGCGTCTTCCACTGCGACAGCAAGCGTGAGGAGTTCGCCCGCATCCCGGAGGGGGAGCGCTGCGACGTCGCGATCGTCGGCGGCGGGGAGAGCGCGCTGAGCGCGACGATGTTCCTGCGCGAGCTGCGGCCCGACTGCCGCTTCACCGTCTACACGCCGCTATTGCCGATGAGCCGCGGCGAGAGCTTCCTCGAGAACCGCGTCTTCTCGAATCCCGACGTGGTCGAGTGGGAGTCGCTCGACCTGCAGACCCGCCGCGACTTCGTCAAGCACTCCGACCGCGGCGTCTTCGACCCGCCCAGCCTGGGAAAGATCGCCTACGACGACCGGGTCGAGTTCGCCCTGGGCCGGGTGACCGACGTCGGCGAGGCCGCGAACGGAGAAGGGGTGAGCCTCGAGTGCGAGTCTCCCGAAGGCGCTTTCCAAAGCGAGCACGACTACGTCGCCAATTGCACGGGCTTCGACCTGCTCGCCCAGCTGCGTACGCTCTTCCCGGCCGCGACACGGGAGGAGATAGAGCGCCGGGTGGGCGGGCTCTGGGGCCGGCCGGCTGGCGCCGAGGTGCCGATCGGGCGCTTCCTCGAGCTGCGGGGAATGCAGCCGTGCCTTCACATCCCCGGCTTGGCCGGGTTGAGTCAGGGCCCGGGCTTCGCCAACCTGGGAGCGCTGGGACTGCTCTCCAACCGCGTCCTGCAGCCCCTCCTTTCCGGTGTCCATAGCTCCGGTTCGGGGGAAATACTTGACACTCACAAACCGGTCGCATAGGGTCGCGCCATGATTGGTTGGCGGGGGGCGCCGAATGCGGCGAAAACCAGGGGATTCGCGCTGCTTGCAGCCGCGATCGCGGCCCTTGCGCTCGCCGGTTGCGGTTCGTCTTCCGACGGTGGAGGCGGCGAAGAAGCGAACCTCACCGGCTCGGGATTCCCGGGCATCGACGCGGCCAACACCCGGCAGGCGCAGGGGGCGATCGACAGCTCCAACGTGACCAGCCTCGCCCAGGCCTGGACCGCCCCGATCCCCGGCGTCAGCGCCTTCGGCAGCTACGCCTCGACCCCGGTGATCGACAAAGGGGTTATCTACTCCCAGGATCTCGCCTCCAACGTGCAGGCCCTCAGCCTGGATACCGGCGAAGTGCTCTGGACGCGGTCCTACGAACAGGCCTCCTACGGGCCCAACGGCGTCGTCGTTGCGGACGGCAGCGTGTTCGGAACGACGCCGACCGAAGCCTTCGCGCTCGACCAGAAGACCGGCAAGCAGGTCTGGTCGACGATCCTGCCGCGCAACGAACACGAGGGCATCGACATGGCTCCGGGCTACCGGGACGGGATGGTCTACGTCTCGACCGTCCCCGTCAACGCCACCGAGTCCTACCAGGGTGGTGGCGTCGGGATCCTCTGGGCGCTGGACGCGAAGACCGGTAAGAAAAAGTGGCATTTCGACACCGTGCCCAAGGATCTCTGGGGAAATCCAGGCGTCAATTCCGGTGGCGGCGTGTGGTACCCGCCCGCCTTCGACGAGAAGGGGGGGATGTACTTCGGCACCGGCAACCCGGCGCCGTTCCCCGGCGCCCCCAAGTTCCCCTTCGGCTCGAGCAGGCCGGGCCCGAACCTCTACACCAACTCGCTGATCAAGCTGGATGCGAAGACCGGCAAGATGGACTGGTACCACCAGGTGACGCCGCATGACATCTACGACTGGGACTTCCAGGGCCCGCCGATCGTGATGAAGGTCGGTGGCAAGCAGGCCGTGGTGGCCGCCGGCAAGTCCGGGATTGTGCTCGCCGCCGACCGCGAAACGGGCAAGGTGATCTGGCAGCGGAAGGTCGGCAAACACAACGGCCACGACGACGACGGGCTACTCGCGATGCGGGGCGAAACGTTGAAGACGTCGACAACGGTCTACCCAGGCGCGCTCGGCGGCGTGATCGCCCCGATGTCGACCGACGGCTCCACCGTGTTCGTCCCGGTGGTCAACAACCCACAGGAACTCGTCTCCGGCACCGAAAAACAGGAACCTGGGCCGACCACGGGCGAAATCGTCGCCCTCGATGCGGCCACGGGCAAGGTCAAATGGTCCGAAGAACTGGGCAGCGCCGCGTTCGGCGCCACCACCGTGGTCAACGACCTCGTCTTCGTCACCACCTACGAAGGCACGGTGTCGGCGTTCACGGCCGACTCCGGCCAGGTGGTCTGGCGCGAAAAGCTCCCCGCCGGGAGCAACTCCGGCGTGTCGATCGACGGCGACACGCTGGTCGCACCGGCAGGCGTGGCGGCCGGTGCCGGGCAGGTGGCGAAAATCGTCGCCTACCGGGTCGACGGGTAGCGCCGGCCGGCCGGCTCGTCAGCCGACCGCGACCTCGCGCAGCCTATGGCTGTCGACGTCGTAGACGAAGCCGCGCACGAGGTCCCGGTGAAGCAGGAAGGGGGAGAGGCGAACCCGCTGGACCGACTGGCGGACGTTCGCCTCGACGTCGGTGAAGGACTCGATCGCGAAGCCCGGGGCGAGGCCGGTCGCCTCCTGCAGCTCGGCGCGAAAGCCGTCGTCGGTGATCTGCTGCATGCCGCAGTCGGTGTGGTGGATCAGCATCACCTCGCGCGTGCCCAGGCGGCGCTGGGAGACCGCCAGCGAGCGGATCACGTCGTCGCTGACGACGCCGCCGGCGTTGCGCAGCACGTGCGCCTCGCCGTCGCGCAGGCCGAGGGCGGAGAACACGTCCAGCCGCGAATCCATGCAGGTGACGATTGCCAGCTGCCTGCTCGGGCGCACGTCGAGGTGCTGAGTGGGGTGCGAGGAAGCGAATTCCTGGTTGTTGGCAAGTAGCTCGTCGATGACGGTCATCTGCGGGACGGG
>DATDAQ010000125.1:0-5300 GCA_036525295.1 Solirubrobacterales bacterium
GATCTCGGTGCAGAGCTTGACCTGCTCGAGGAGGTTTGCGTTGGGGTCCATTACGGCCTTCCTTTTGGCACTGCGCGGATGCGCTCGCGCGCCTGGACGAGCAGCGCTAGCTCGACGGCGCAGCTCTGCGTCTTGCGGAAATCGGTCGGTGTGATCACGTCCTGGGCGTCAACGCTCAGGATCTTGTGGCACAGCTCGAGCTGCTTGGTGACGTTGTTCTTGCGGCGTCCGTTGAGCGCCATCAGTCCTCCTCGTTCCAGACCGCCCAGGCGGCGATCAGCAGGACCACGGCCGCGAAGCCAACGGCTGTCAGAGCGGTGAGCATGGTCCCTCCTTTGGAAAGTTCAGGGTGCCGCCGCCGGCTCCCAAAGGAAGGGAAACTGAGCGGCGGCGGGCACCCTCCGCGCAGCGCGGGGGGCTGCGCGGCGTGGGGTCTGCGATTCCCCACGATCGGCGAGCCTAACGGCTCAAGTCTTGTCGTCCTCGAGGAACTTCTTGACGAAGCGCTCGTAGTCCTCGGGCGTCTTGCAGTCATGGATCTCGATCAGGCGCGGATCGTTGAGGATGTGCTTGTCGAGCGCGGCGTCGAGGTCGGCGGTGGCCTGGTCGAGCTTGGCTCGACGGCGGGCTAGATCGTCTCTGTCCATTGGTCGATCTCCTTTGCCGCCGCCGAGCTTGCTCGCCATCAGCGGTATCCGTGGCACTTGCGGTCGGACCAGATCCGGTAGCGATACCAGTTGTCCGACACGAGGCGGATAGCCATGCTGCCCTTCCAGCACGTACCACCCTGGGTGTAGTAGGTGTAGGTGCAAAAGCGGTAGTCGCGCCTTCCGGGCCACGCCGGGCAGCTGGCGTCGAGCGAGCCTCGCTGGATGCCGTTCCACTTGCGGTGCAGGCTCTTGCCGACCAGCCGGGCGGCCTCGCCTGCCGAGAGGTAGAGATGGTTCGCCTGCGCGGCCGGAGCGAGCGCCCCGGTTGCGATGGCGGCGATGACAGCGAGTAGTGCGATTCGTCTCATGGTGCCTTCCTTTGGTAGCCATTGGTCGCGTGCCGGCCGCTGTCAACGAAAACCGCGCTTCCGCGCGTGTGACCCGTGCCGGTGTCTCGGTCTTGCGTGTTCTTCGCGGGGCGCGGAGCGCTCCCGTGTGCTTCAGCCTAAGGCGAATGCCGGGCCCCGCGCGCCCGGAGGATGAGCGCGCGAAGCCCGGCTTCGCTTTGTTTCTAGGCCAGGCCTAGAAAGGGATGTCGCCGTCAGCGACGGGGACGTCGGGTGCCGCGCCAGCGGCAACCATCGCGGTCTCCGGGGCGGGAGCCTCGGTGGCCTCGGGGGCCTCTTCGGCCCGGACAGCGGCGGCAGCGGCCTGCAGCTGCTCGTCGGTCACGCCAGCGGCGCGCAGGGCGTCGCTGATCGTGGTGTCCGCCTTCGGCTGCGGGGCAGCCTCGGGGGCGGGCGCCGGCGCGGGAGCGGCCGGAGCCTCGGGCTGCGCGGAACGCCAGTTCCGCGGCGGCACCTGCCCGGTGCGTGCGGCCTCGGCCTCACGCTGGGCACGGTGGCTGGGGTCATCGCCCCAGATCACCGCGGTCGTCAGGATCTCGACGACCTTGCGGCGGATCGGCTGACCGAGCGCCTTCGCCTGCGGCGAGGAGACATCGTCGTAGGAGCGGTTCTGGATCCGCCCCTCGACGGTGATCTCACGGCCCTTCGGGCAGTTCGCGGCCGTGTCCACGGCACGCTGCCCGAAGATCACCACAGGCATCGACGTGGTGATCGTCTGGCCGTTCGCCCCGATGCGGTTGTTGATCAGGTCCAACGTCACGACGTGACGCGGAACGCCGTCATCACCAGCGGGGAGCTGCCGAGCGACCTTCGTCTCGGCGACGCGGCCGGTGAAGGCCACGAGGTTGGTCTCGTTCCGGGCCCGGAATGCCGTGGCCTGAACTTCTCCGTTCTGATCGCTCATGCGATCACTTCCTTTCCTCTGCTTCGCAGCAGTTGCTTTTGATTTTGGGTGGAAACCACCCGCTCGTTAGAGCGGTGGGTGGTTGAAACCTCAGTGCGGCAAGGACCCGATCAAAACGATCCAGGCCCCCGCCCAAACGGCCACGACGACCCAGCCGTTCATGGCGAGTAGCGCGACAGCGCCGCCATGCGTGCCGGTGTCCAGCACGCACAGCCCTTCGGCTTCGGGTCATCCAGGGGCAGAGCCCCGTGGGCACACTCGAAGTCCACGAGCGTCATCGCCGTCGAGACACGCACAACGTCGGGCGGCTCGGCTGGCACGGCCGCGGCCGCCACGACCATGTCGAACGCGTCGAGCAGCGACATGCCTCCGGGCGACATAGCTGCCAGCTTGGCGGCCGGGTCGTCCGGCACGACGGGCACGAGTGGCTGGTCGATGCCGCGTGTGCGCAGCAGCGGCAGTAGCGCCTTCGGGTCATCTGGGACTCGTTGGCGGCTCACCACTCGGCGTCCAGTTCCAGCTCGGGGAACAGCACGGCCATCGCGACATCGCCGTGGAGCACCAGCTCCAGGCGGGCGTCGTCAGTCTCGTCGACGACGGCCAGGCCGGCGTCGGTGAGATAGGTCTGGCAGTCCTCGCGGCGTCGTCCCGCGAGGCGCAACCAGACCTCCATGCCGTCAAGCAACGGAGTTGCGATCAGCGTGTCCCGGTCACCTGCCGGGACACGCCTGTCCGTGCGGGCCATCAGACCGCCTCCTCGTACTCGTAGACGTACGACTCGACGGGGGCCTCGCCCTCGTCGACCGCGACCGGCCCCAACGGGGTGCGGTAGCGGCTGATGCCGAGGCTGGCCTCGTGCGCCAGCTCCAAGGCCAGCTGGCGCTGGCGTTCGCGCCCGGCCCTGGCCTGGCGGTCGTGCGTCTCGACCAGCGTGGCCCTGAGCTCGTCGGGGTAGTTGACCGCGAGCCAGCGGCACGGCTGGTCGTACAGCGGGTCCATGACAAGCCTCGCCGAGGCTGTCAGGCCCGCCGACCACGCGCCCAGCAGGGCGAGCGGCTCGTCGTCCATGTGCTCCATGGGCGGCACGAACTGCTCGTCCCAGAGGGCCAGCAGCGTCGCCCTGTCCTTCAGGGCGCGCAGCATCAGCATCGACGGTGCGTGCGAGAGCACCACCTGCCCGTCAGGGCGGGATGAGTGCAGCTCGCGCTCGATCGTCTCGGCCATGCCCGAGCTGTCGTAGCGCGCCTCGGTGGGCTTGACCAGCTCTCCGAGCAACTCGGAGAAGCGGAACCTGGCCCCGGCGACATCGCTGTCCGAGAGGACATCGGCGACGCCGCCCTCGATGTGCCGGAACCCGGCGAACTCGGGGCCGTAGATGTGCTTGACCGCCTCGCGGGCGGCAAGCTCCTCCTCGACCGTCAGCACGACCTCGGCCTCGGTCAGAGGCTCGACGGACGCGGACGGGTCCGAGCCGTCCTGGAACGCGGAGCGAACCACGTTCGGCGACGCCTCGTCGGCCCACGCCTCGTAGTCGAGGCCGACCGACGAGTAGCCCGTGCCGCCTTTGGCACGGTCATCGAGATCCGCGACGCGGAGCTCGAGCGCCCACGAGCCTCGGGCTACGGCCGCCAGGTCGTATGACCCGAGCAGCTGGGCGCAGTCGGCCAGCGAGGGCAGCTCCCTCGGGGAGCAGTACTCGCTCGGCCCTGCCGGTGCCCGCCGCTTGTAGCGGCCGGTCATCTTGTCGGCCAGGCCGACCAGATGTGTGCACGGCTCGTCGAGCGCCGCGGCGATCGACTGCTTGGCGAAGTCGACATCGACCCTGTCGGCGCCGAAGCGGCGGTACTCGTCCCTGAGTGCCTCCGCCAGGTCGTTGACGGCCTGCTCGCAGAGCGGGCAGTCGAGCCGGTAGCGGTGCGGGCGCTCCGGTCCGGGCGGCCCGTCCGTGTGCAGCACACGCTCACGGAAGTGGGCGTTGTGCTTGCACGGCTTGGCGAGGTGGCGGTCAACGCGCGCCTCGGCGATCCTGACCTCGCGGGCAACCTTGTCCGCGTAGGCCGGGTCGGCATAGACGCCAGCGGCGCGCATGTCGGCCCAGGCCGTGTCGAGCGCGGCCTCAAGGCCCGCCAGCTCGGCCTGCTTCTTCTCCGCACAGGAGCCGCACCAGGGCGGCCTGCTGTCGCGATGGCGCGTGCAGTGCGCCTCGGGCTGGGTGCGCAGCACCCTGACGAGCTTCGCCCAGTAGCGCCTGGTCAGCGCGTAGAGCAGCTCGAAGTCGGCCGTCGGGCCCTTCGGGTCCGCCAGCACCGTGAGTGCTTCGAGCGCGTCGGCGGCGTTGCGCAACACCTCGGCGCGTTCACGCCTGCAGGTGGAGCAGCCGCCCTCGGCGCGGGACGGAGCCAGCTCCTTCTGGAGTTGGGTTCGGTCTGACACGGCGAGCCGGCGCAGCCAGGCCGCCGTGCCGTCGAGGTCGTAGTGCGCCGTGTCCCGCATGAGCAGACGCGTCTGCTCCCCGGTACGGCGATCGGTCGTCTGATGAGCCCACTGCATAGTGGGTTCTCCTTCCTTTGAGCTGAGCGCAGGCTCAGCTAGTGGGGCACGCCGGGTAGTGGCGTGCGTAGTAGTGCAGCTCCTCGTGGCATGGCTTGCAGAGCCAGCGCACAACGAGCGGCTTGTCGTGGTCGTCGTGATGGCCCACGACGTCAGTCGAGGGACACCACTCGCACGGCGTGCGGAGAAGCTTGCCGCACCTCACGGCGCGGCGGACCCGCTGGCGGGCCAGCTTCTTCGCGTAGTAGACGGGGTCGGTGTGGTAGCGCTCGCGGCGACGAGCGTTGACGCGCTCGCGTCTGCGATTCGTCATTTCACACCGCCTTTGCTGTTGGGATGGAGCGGAGGCCCGCCCGCTCGTAAGAGCGTGGGCGGGCCGAGCTTCCGCTAGGCCGGGTCCTAGAACGGCACGTCGTCGCTGTCGAGCGGGGCAAGGCCCTGCTCGAGCATCGTGTTCCAGAGCCGGGTCGACTCGACCCAGGCGTCCGGAACCTGCGGGTGGGCGTGATGGCCCGGCCAGGTCAGCCCGACCGCGGCGGCCCAGCCGCCGATCGCGTACGCCTCACGCTCATCGCCGACGAGCACGGCGTCGGAGTGGGCCTGCTGGGCCGTCCTGGGATGCATGTGCAGCCCAGGGTTGCCGTGGGCCAGCAGCCTGTCGGCACGCTGGCCGAAGCCGGTCGCGGTGCCGTCGAAGATGTCGCTTGCGTCATCCTCGAACGGCTGGCCGTGGCTGTTCGCCGCGTCCGCGATCTCGTCCTCGTAGGGGTCGTAGTCGCGCTCCCACGC
>DATDAQ010000126.1:0-7432 GCA_036525295.1 Solirubrobacterales bacterium
GCTCTGCCCCCCCGACCCCCCCCCCGACCTCGCACCGCGGGGCTACAACGAGGGGGACCCTCCGCCGGGGTTGCCGACCAGCCCGATGGAGCCGGCGCTGACCCCGACCGGCTTCCGCTGGGACGGCTAGCGGTTAGGCACACCTCACGCCTGCTTCGGCTGGCCGAATTTCGGGATTCAGCTACGTTGCGAACTGACCGCCGCCTAGCTAAGGAGAGACTGATGGCCGAGAAGAGCTTTGCCGCCGCGCTCAACGAGCAGATCGCCAACGAGTTCGCCGCCTCGCAGCAGTACGTGGGCGCCGCCGTCTACTACGACGCCGAGACGCTGCCCCGCCTCGCGGCCTTCTTCTACCGGCAGGCGATGGAGGAGCGCGAGCACGCGATGATGATGGTCCAGTACCTGCTCGACGTCGGCGAGGAGGTCCACATTCCGGACATCAAGTCGCAGGAGACGACCTACGCCGACGGCAGCGCGCCCGTGCGAATGGCACTCGAACAGGAGAAGCGGGTCAGCGACGAGATCTTCGCCCTCTTCGAGCTCGCGCGCGAGCTCAAGGACTACCGCGCCGAGCAGTTCCTGCAGTGGTTCGTCAAGGAGCAGGTCGAGGAGGTCGCGCTGATGAGCGACCTGCTGAACGTGGTCGAGCGCTCGAAGGACAACCTGCTGCTGGCCGAGGACTACATCGCGCGGGAGAGCCTTGGCGAGGAGGGGTCGGATCCGACCGCGCCGCCGATGGCGGGCGGGTCAGCGGGGTAGGTGGGGGGTCCCTCGGCCCGCAAACTACCATCGACCCATGAGCCAGAGAGTCCCCGGTGGGGTGGTCCATAAATTGCCCGCGGACCTTCGTCAGGCGCTGATCGCCAACGCCACGGCACTCGATGCCTGGAAGGACATCACGCCCCTGGCCCGCAACGAGTTCATCTGTTGGGTCGAGGATGCCAAGCAGCAGACGACCCGAGAGCGCCGCATTCGCCGGACTCAGGAGGAGTTGGAGGAAGGCCAGCGCCGGCCCTGCTGCTGGCCGGGATGCAAGCACCGCGACCGCAGCGGCAGGGAGCAGCCCGCATAGGACACTCGCTACCCCAACCAGCCGGCGCGCTTGCGCATGCTTTTGATGCGCCTGAACTCAGCAATGTCCTCCCTTAGCGCCGCGGGAGCTGGGGCGGGAAGAAAGCGTGCTGGCAAAGGCGACTCGACCACACCGGTTTCCGAGCTCGAGACTTTGTAGGCGCGAGCGCCGCGGCGGGCTGTTATCGCCGAGGGGGGGCCGATGCCCTCCCAGAGGAGGCCGGCGTAGTCGTCGAGGCCGTAGCCGCCGGGCATGCCGCCGGCGACGGCATCGAGGTAGGCGGCCCGGCGCTCGGGCTCGTTGTTGTAGTGGACGCAGAGGCTGCCGCCCAGGAGCCCAAGCCCCGCCTCCACCTCGGGGCGCCCCGAGGACTTGGTGATCCCGGCTTCGAACCAGCACATCGCGCCGGCGCTCTGGCCGGCTAGGACGATGCCCTGCTTCCAGGCGATGCTGAGGATCGCGCTGAGTTCGTGCGCCTCCCAGACGGCGAGCAGGTTGACCAGGCTGCCACCGCCGACGTAGATCAGGTCCTGGGCGAGCAGGTGGTCGCGCAGCGCCATCGGCCGCCGTCCGAGGCGGAAGAGCGAGAGGTCGGAGGGCTCGCAGGGACGCTCGCCGAAGGCCGCGTAGAAGCGGCCGATCTGCTCGGAGGTGTCGCCGCTGGCGGTCGGCAGGATGCAGATCCGCGGCCTGCCTCCAGCCCGCTCGGTCGCCAGGCGCAGCATCAACTCGCTGACCGCGCGGTCGGGCGGGCGCGAGCTGAAGTCGTGGCCGCCGAGGGTCAGGATGCGGGTGACCATGACCTACGCCGCTACCGCCGTCGCGGTCGGCCCGGGCAGGGACATCACCGGTGGAGGCGGATCGGCGAGGTACGTGGTGGCCAGCTGCATCTCTACGACGTGGCCACCTACCGCGTCGAGCCGGTACCCGCGCGCCGAAGGTCGCGAGGCGACGACCCGGTGGAGCTCCTCTCCGACGAAGTGCAGGGCCGCACCGTCCTGCGCGGCGTAGCCGGAGCGCATCCCGGAGCGCAGCAGTCCATGGTAGGCGAGGCCGTGCTTGGAGCCGGGCTGGTAGTGGACGCAGTTGCTGAAGGGCAGCAGACCCAGCCCCTCAACCCGTCGTGGCGCCCCGTGGAAACCGCTCAGCGCCTCGGCGAACCAGCAGAGGGAGCCGGCCGAGAGGCCGCAGAGGACGACGCCCGCCTCCCACGCCTCGCGCAGGATGGCGTCGATCCCGTGAGCCCGCCAGACGCCAATCAGACTGACCACGCTGCCACCGCCGACGTAGATCAGGTCCTGGGAGAGGAGGTGCTCGCGCAGGTCGGCGGGGCCCTGCTCGCGCCGGAAGAGTGAGATGTGACTGGCCTCGCAGACCCCGGCCGGGAAGGCGCGATAGAAACGGACGACATAGTGGTCGGCGTCGCCGCTCGCCGAGGGCAGGAAGCAGACGCGGGGGCGCTCGCGGGGGCAGAGCCCGAGCACGTACTCGTCGAGCAGGGGGTTTCCCGACTCCATCGAGAAGCCGCCGCCGCCGAAGGCCACGATCTGGCGAGGCGCAGTCTCCATTGGCAAATGGTCGCTGCGCCGGAGCTCTCCATGGTTGTACAAGGGTCTGAGATTCAACCCCGCCCGACCGCCCGCATGTACATACGCGACTCGCCTCCTTGCTTTCCGGCCCGCTTTTTGGGACCCTGACTGTCTGTAGTTCATAAGCGGCACCCTGCCAGGGAGGTGGGCCGAGCAGGCGGAGACGCCTGAGCACACCATGCCGCGATGACAAAGCCGATTCCCACCTCTCCACCCGCGGGGCGACGCCTGCCGGCCGCAGCCCGGAACCCGCGTGAAGAGATCCTCGCCGCGACGATCCTCGTCGTCGGCCGCAAGGGCTACCGGAACGCCACCATCGAGGACGTGATCGCGGAAGCCGGCATCGACCGGGCCACGTTCGACGGACAGTTCGCGGGGAAGCAGGACTGCTTCCTGGCCGCCTACGACATGGCGGTCGAGCGGCTCTTTGCCGAGGTCGACGGCAACTGCGACCACAGGAAGGACTGGCTGGAACGGGTGCGGGAGGGCCTGGCGGCGATCGTCAACCTCTTCGTGCTCGAGCCGGAGCTGGCGCGCATCGCCGTGGTCGAGGCAACCACGGCCGGTACCGAGGCCCGACGGCGCCACTGGCACGCGATCTCCCGGTTCACGCAATACCTGGTCGAGGGCCACGGGCTCGCCAAGGGCAGGGAGCTGCCTGCCAGCATCTCGCTGATGTCGGCCGGCGCCGTCTCCGGCCTGATCTTCGAGGAACTGCTGGCGGGACGGCCGGCGGAGCTGCCCGCGCTGCTCCCCGACCTGCTCTTCGCGGTCCTCGTTCCCTACATCGGGCCGCGAGCGGCGGCGGCGGAGATGCGGCGCGTCGGACGCGGCTGAGGCCGGTCGGCGTCCTCGCCCTCGATCATCGCCTGGCGAAGTTTCAGCCTCAGTCGGTGCAGGCGGACCTTGACGGTCCCGTCCGGCAGGCCCAACCGGCGCGCGATCGCCTGCTGGGTCAGGTCCTCGGTGTAGCGCAGCCTCAGGAGCTGGCGGTCGTCCTCGTCCAGACTCTCGAGGATTGCGTGGAGGTCCGCTCGCTCGACGGTCGAGGCGATGCGCTCGTCGTCGGCACCCTCCTGCGTCTCGACCTCGGCGACCGGATCGGGGCGGACGCGTTCGTGCTGGCGGTAGGCCTCGTTGCGGACGATCGTCGCCAGCCACTCGTTGCGCCGCTGGCCGTCACGGAGGGTGGAGCGTCGGCGCCACGCCCGCAGCAGAGCATCCTGGGCGATGTCCTCCACCTCGCTTGGATTGCTGGTGTAACGGTGGGCGATCCGCACACAGAACCGGTGCGCCTCATCCCACTGCCAATCCTCGCCGGAACTCGAATTTTCAACCGCGTAAACGTTGATTGCTCAACCGTACTACTTCTAAATTCAAAAAGGTAAAATTTAGTACTGAAATTTTCCTTACTTAGTTTTCACCCTCAGACTCCACGGAGAAAACCGCTGCAACCAAGCGAGGTGAACCCGAACGGGCGCCGTCAGAGCCCGGACTGCGCCGAGGAAAGCAGGTCGGATGCGAGCACCCAGCGACGCTGTAGATCGCGTTCGATTGATTCGGTCTCGCACGCCGCCGTGGCGAGGCAATCCCCCCACACGTTGGCGGCGTCTATGTAGCGATTCAGCGCCCGCTCGCCGGGACCGGCGGCAACGAGAAGGCAGCCGACGGGGAGCCGATCTACACGGATGCGGTCGTAGGCGCCCTGCACCTCTCCCAGCTCATCCAGATAGTCCTCATAGCTCAGCCCCACGGCCAGGTCCTCACGCAGGGTGTCCATCGAGCCGAGGAACGGGCGCAGCTGGGCTCGGCATCCGGCATCCGCAGCGGAGCGGGAAGCCGTCCTGGCCCCGCTGGGTGCCGCCGTGGCCTGCCCGGAGCGCGAGGTCGACTCGTCTCCACAGGCGGGAAGAACCAGTGTCAGGCTCAGCAGTACGCCGAGTGTCGCCGCTTGGCTGAGCCGCATCGGCTAGAGGCTAGCCCGTTGTGGGCGTGCCAACCTCTTTGGTGTAGAAATTCGGTCGATGCCGAGAGCGCGCAAGCTCGCGACCGTGGCGGGGGCGCTTTTGACTGCTCTCACCCTTGCCACGCCCTCCGCGAGCGCAAGTGGCAACGGCAGCGTCCTGGTCGTCGGCGACAGCCTCCAGATTCTGACCTCCCCCTACCTCGAGCGGTACCTGCCCGGCGTGCCGGTCACAGTCAACGCCGAGGGCGGCTACAACAGCTACCAAATCCTCGACCTGTTCAAGGAAAGCTACGATCCCTCCCAGTCGGTGATCGTCTTCGATGCGGGTACCAACGACAACCCCGCCTACCCGGAGATCCTCGCCGAGAACCTGGCCGCGGTTGCCGCGACCGTCGGCGACAGGTGCATGGTCGTGCCGACCGTCCACGGATTCACCGTCAACGGCATCGACAACACCGGTAAGAACCGTGTGGTCGAGGCCTTCGCCGCCTCGCGCCCCGGCACACAGGTACCCGACTGGGCGGGAGCGGTTGCCACACACCCCGAGCTGATGCAGGCCGACAACCTGCACCCGATTTCGGAGGGTGCCGACCTCCGGGCCCAGCTGATCTCCCGGGGAATCCAGGGATGCCTCGCCTTCAACTCGGCCCCTGCACCCGAGCCGGCCCTGGAGTCCGGGCCGGACCTGACGCCCGTCACGAGGATCGCCAGGCGGCAGGCCTCGGTGACCGAGGCGATATGGACCGCGTTGGCCCGGAGCCTGATCGTTCAGATGGCACAGCGGCAGTTGCCGCTGGCGGCGATGCTTACCATGGTTTCCTCCTATGCCTGAGCCCGTAAAGCGCGGCGAGCGCTACATGCCTGGGCTCGATGGCCTGCGCGCGATAGCCGTCCTCGGTGTGGTCTTCTACCACCTGGGATTCGGCTGGGCCGAGGGTGGGCTGCTCGGGGTCGGCGTGTTCTTCACCCTCAGCGGCTACCTGATCACCGACATCCTCCTCACCCAGGTGGGGCGGGGCGGGATCAAGCTGAAGTCGTTCTGGCTGGCCCGCGCCCGGCGCCTCCTACCCGCCCTGTTCCTGATGCTGACCGTGGTGATGGCGTGGGTGACGGTGGTCGGGCCACACCAGCCGGCGGACTTCCGCACCGCCGCACTGTCGGCGGTCGGTTACTTCAACAACTGGTGGCTGGTCTTCCACGACGTCTCCTATTTCGCCCGCTTCGCACCGCCCTCGCCGCTCAACCACCTCTGGTCGCTCTCGGTGGAGGAGCAGTTCTACATCTTCTGGCCCTTCCTGCTGATGGTCGGGATTCACTTCGTGCCTGAGGTGAAGAGCACGACCGGCGTACGCCTGAGGCTTGCCGGAGTCACACTTTTCGCCGCGCTGTGCTCGGGCATTCTGATGGCGATCCTCTACAGCCCATCGCTGGACCCCTCGCGGGTCTACTACGGGACCGATACCCGCGCCCTGGAGCTCCTCGCCGGGGCGGCCCTGGCGATGGTCTGGCCGAGTCGCCGCCTGCGGGCGGGAATCACCGCCCAGGCTCGGTGGACGATCGACGCGATGGGGGTTGCGGGGCTGCTCGCGATCGGGTTGATGTTCTGGAGCTCCAGCGAGTTCTCTCCCTTCCTCTACCGCGGCGGCTTTGCCCTGCTGGGCCTCGCCTCGGTGCTCGCCGTGGCCGCCCTCGCGCACCCCGCCTCGCGACTTGGCCCGATCGTCGGCTGCCGGCCGATGCGGTGGATCGGCCAGCGCTCCTACGGCATCTATCTCTGGACCCTGCCGATCATCGTCCTGACCACGCCGGAGGGGTCGCTGGGCCGCGTCGACCCCCTCCGCGCCGTCCTCCAGGTCGCCGCGATCATGGGGATCGCGGAGCTCTCCTGGCGCTACGTCGAGGACCCGATACGCCACGGTGCGCTAGGCAGGCTCTGGGGACAGCTGCGAGCCGGGCGCTGGCGGCTCGAGCGGGTACCGCGCCACGGCTGGGCGCTCGTCACGGCCAGCGCCGTGATCGCCGCCTTCGCGATGGCCGGCCTCGCCGGCGTGGGCGTCGCGGACGAATCGAGGGCGGTCGGCTCCGCGACCGTGGCCAAGACGGTCACCGCGAAGAACGTGAAACGCGGGCCGCTTGCGACCTCCTGCGAAGGAGTCGTTCACATCGGCGACTCGACCTCGGAGGGCCTCGTCTCCGAAGAGTGGCTGCCCCCCAACGAACTGATCAGCTCCCAGTACGCGCGGGTCGGTGCCACCACCCAGCACCTCGAGGTCTCGGGCGCTCGCTCGATCTACGAGAACTACGAAGGGGAACCCAACGCCCAGGAAGTGGCGGAGGCCTGGACGAACGAAGGGTTCGACGGCTGCTGGGTGATCGCGATGGGCACCAACGAGGCGGCCAACGTCGCCGCGGGCTCGAGCTTCACCTACGACGACCGGATCGACAGCATGATGTCGACGATCGGCGACAAACCGGTGATGTGGGTGAACACGAAGTCACTCGTCGCCAGCGGGCCCTATTCCGCCGTCAACATGAGGGAGTGGGACAAGGCGCTGCGGAGCGCATGCGACCGCTACCCATACATGCGGGTATACGACTGGGCCTCAGACGTGAAGGACACCTGGTTCATTCCCGACGGCATCCACTTCACTTCGCCGGGGTACGCCGAACGCGGCAGGCTGATCGCCGACGCCCTGTTGGATGCGTTCCCCAACGACGAGAAGCTGGCGATGAAGGACAAGGACAACTGCCTGATTTCTCCTTAGGGGGTTGGGCGGGGGACGCCGGGGCCCCACCCCCAAAAGC
>DATDAQ010000127.1:0-11473 GCA_036525295.1 Solirubrobacterales bacterium
CAGTAACGCGTCCAGGAGACCTTCGTCGGGGCAGAAGAATTTGCCACCTAATTCGTTGGTGGGGGTTTCATTCGCGGTGAGGTGTCCTCCGCCGACGGCGAATTCGATGCCTTCGAGGTCATACACGCAATCGATGCCCAGATTGGAGCACTGGAGCCGCGTGCGGCCGCTCGTGGCCGTCAGGACACCTTCGTCTAACCCTGTCTTTAAGAGGTTGGATAAAGGCTGTTCCTGGACGGTCACCGTGCAGTTGCTGTGCGCGGAGCCGGTGCCGCAGCCCGTGAACGTCTGGGATGTGGCGTGAATCGACTGCGGGCTGCCTAACCCTAATGCCGTGGCTTCGACTAAGAAGCCTAAGCATAAGACGTTGATCGTGGCTAACAGTTTCCCAATGCTGCCTTCTGCGAGGACCTGGTGAATAGACGCTACGTGTCCACCTGGTAAACATAATAATTCGTGGTGATTGCTGCAGATTAACGTGGGGCCGGCCGACGCCGACGTTGCGCCGACGAATGCCATTGCCGCCACCGCCGCGAGCGCGGCGAGGCCAAACATCTTGATGAGTCTCACTTTGGATTCTCCTCCTCCGGCGGCTTGATTGCCGCCGGGCTTGATTTCGAACGGCCAGATGGTTATCCGCTTCCCGGGATGCCAGTCAAGAATTTCACTGCAGTCGAGGCCCAACGGTGCCGGCGCGGCTTCTGGCGAGTTCGATTTGCCTGCAAATGGCGACCGGTCAATCTCGCGCGTTTGCGCGTTTGCGCGTCACACAGATACGTGCAATGACCACGCTGCGCGGCTGTCTCCGGAGGAGAAGCGCGGCTGCCCACCTACGTGGGCCGCCGCGCCGTACTCGTCGCTCTTCGAAAGAGGCGTTGCTCAGAGGCCCCTATCCGAGGGCATAGACGTCCGTTAACGTTTCGAATAACCCGTCGACCACCCCTTCGTCGGGGCAGAAGAATTTGCCGCCTAATTCGTTGACGCCGACTTCGTTCGCGGTGAGGTGCCCGCCACCGACTTCGAATTCCATGCCTGCGGCGTCATAGAGGCAGTCGATGCCGAGATTGCTGCACACGGTCCGCAGCTGGCCGCTTAAGCCCGTCAGCACACCTTCGTCTAACCCCGTCTTTAAGAGGTCGAATAAAGGCTGTTCCGGAACGGTCACCGTGCAGTTGCTGTGGGCGGAGCCGGTGCCGCAGCCCGACCACGTCTGGGTTAAGGAATGAATCTGCTGCGGGTCCCCTAAGCCTAAGGGGGTTGCTTCAATTAAGATGCCTAAGCATAAGACGTTGATTGAGGCTAACAGTCTCCCAATTGTGCCAGATGCGAGAACCATATGATGCGATGTGACTGCGTTACCTTCCCCGCAGGTTAAGCCCGTATGCACGGTGCAGAGCTGAGTGCTGGTCGAGGCCGACGCCGATGTCGCGCCGACGAATGCCATTGCCGCCACCGCCGCGAGCGCGGCAAGGCCGAACGTCTTGATGAGTCTCATTTGATTCTCCTTTCCCGGCTTGGTCGCTGCCGGGTTCGATTTCGAACGGCAGATGGCTATCCGCTGCCGAGATGCCAGTCAAGAATTTCGCCGCAATCGAGGCCGGGAGTGCCGATGCGGCTTCTGGTGGACTCGATTTGCCTGTAAATGACGGCCGGTCAATCTTGCGCGTTTGCGCGTTTGCGCATCACGCAGATATGTGCAATGACCACGCTATGCGGCCGCCCACTTGCGTGAGCGGCCGCGCTGTACTCGTCGCTCTTCGAGAGGCGCTGCAGCCTAGGGAGGCTATCCGAGGGTATAGACGTCCGTTAACGCTTCCAGTAATCCGTCGAGCAGTCCTTCGTCAGGGCAGAAGAATTTGCCGCCTAATTCGTTGAGGGAGGTTTCGTTCGCGGTGAGGTGCCCGCCGCCGACTTCGAATTCCATGCCTTCGATGTCATAGGAGCAGTCGAGGCCGAGATTGGGGCACTGGAGTCGGATCCGGCCACTTAAGGCCGTCAGCACACCTTCGTCTAATCCTGTCTTTAAGAGGTCGAGTAAGGGCTGTTCCTGAACGCTCACCGTGCAATTGCTATGCGCGGAACCCGTGCCGCAGCCCGAGTATGTCTGGGTTAAGCCGTGAATCGACTGGGGGTTTCCTAACCCTAAGGGGGTTGCTTCGATTAAAATGCCTAAGCATAAGATGTTGATGCTCGCTAATATTTTCCCAACGGTGCCGGACGCGAGGACTAGATGATGCGAGGTGACTGCGTCACCTTCCCCGCAGGTTAAGCTTGTGTGGGCGCTGCAGAGCTGGGTGCTGGTCGCCGACGCCGAAGTCGCTCCGACGAAAGCCATTACGGCCACCACCGCGAGCGCGGCAAGGCCGAACATCTTGATGAGTCTCATGGTAATTCTCCTTTCCCGGCTAGGTCACTGCCGGGCTCGATTTCGAACGGCAGATGGGTATCCGCTGCCGAGATGCCAGTCAAGAATTTCGCTGCAATCGAGGCTGGAGGTGCCGATGCGACTTCCGGTGAACTCGATTTGCCTGTAAATGACAGCTTGTCAATCTTGCGCGTTTGCGCGTTTGCGCATCACACAGATATGTGCAATGACCACGCTATGCGGCCGCCCACCTGCGTGGGCGGCCGCGCCGTGCTCGTCGTTCTTCGAGAGGCACTGCAGCCTAGGGATCCTATCCGAGGGTATAGACGTCCGTTAACGCTTCCAGTAATCCGTCCAGCAGACTTTCGTCAGGGCAGAAGAATTGGCCGCCTAATTCGTTGAGGGAGGTTTCGTTCGCGGTGAGGTGCCCTTCGCCGACACTGAATTCAGTGCCTTCGAGGTCATACACGCAGTCGATGCCGAGATTGGAGCACTGGAGCCGGATCCGGCCGCTTAAGGCCGTCAGCGCACCTTCGTCTAACCCCGTCTTTAAGAGGTCGAGTAAAGGCTGTTCCTGAACGGTCACCGTGCAGTTGTTGTGCGCGGAGCTGGTGCCGCAACCCGTATACATCTGGGTTAAGCCGTGAATCGACTGGGGGTTTCCTAACCCTAAGGGCGTTGCTTCGATTAAAATGCCTAAGCATAAGACGTTGATGGCCGCTAATATTCGTCCAACCGTACCGGACGCGAGGACTAGATGATGCGAGGTGACTGCGTCACCTTCCCCGCAGGTTAAGCCTGTGTGGGCGCTGCAGAGCTGGGTGCTGGTCGCCGACGCCGAGGTAGCGCCAACGAATGCCATTACGGCCACCGCCGCGAGCGCGGCAAGGCTGAACATCTTGATGAGTCTCATTTGAATTCTCCTTCCCGGCTGGTTTGCTGCCGGGTTCGATTTCGAACGGCAGATGGCTATCCGCTGCCAAGAGGCCAGTCAAGGATTTCGCTGCAATCGAGACCGAGAGTGGTGATGCGGCTTCCGGTGGATTCGATTGACCTGCAAATGGCGACCGGTCAGTCCTGCGCGTTTGCGCGTTTGCGCATCACACAGATATGTGCAATGACCGCGCTACGCGGTTGCCAGTGCCTGGTTCAGGCCCTGGATGAGGCTTGCGGCGAGATCCTCGTCCCTGCCGCCGATGCGCAGGCCGTCCCGATTGCCGTCGAGGATCGCCGCGACCCAGGCATCGACCGTTCCCAGGGCCCAGGTGCCGGGATCCTCTTCGAGGCGGGAGTGGCAGGAGACGACCTCGCCGTGCGCGACTTCGACCCGGACGCCGGCGATCTGCTGCGCGGGTGCGCTCCCCGCACCCGCCGCGGTGTTGACCGCCAGCAAGCAAGAGTTGGAGGTGTGTGTGTCCAGGGTGACCAGCGGGACCGCGAGCATGAAGGCGGTCTCGATGTCGATCCTGTCAAGGGGGTAGGTGACCTCGGAAAGGTGCCTGCACTCACACCGCCCCGCCGTGACCAGGGGACCGACCGCCTGACGGGTCCACTCGGTGACGGCGTAGGGTTTCGATTTGCCGGTGGCGTTCGACTGGGTCTCGATCTGGCGGGCGGCACGCATCGCCGAGAGGCGGCGCTCGAGCGAGGGGTAGCTGAGGTCGGGGATGACGCCGTCGAGCTCGGTGAGCGAGAGGGGGCGAGCGGAGAGGGCGCGCAACACGGTCGAGTCCCAACCACCGACTAGCGCCCTGATCGCACCCTTCGACGCCTCGCTGCCAAGGGCGATCGGGCCCTGGGGCGCGAGGGAGAGCCAGGCCTCGACTGCCTCGGCGACATCGAGAATGCCGCGACCTGCATCGGTCAGCTCGTTCTCGACCGTGTATGGCATTCCGCTGCGCACCTGCCGCTCGAGCGCGCCGATGCCGCGCAGGTTGCCGACCTGGCCACGCAGGGTCGTCTGGGCGGCGCCGCCTATCCGTTCGCGCAGGTCGGGGAGGCGAAGGGGCCCGTCGAGGTGGGCGCGAAGGATCGGCGCGCAGAGCGGGCCGGCAAGCAGGGAGAGAACCGTCCCCCCGGCTCGGACCTGCGTGGAGTTGGGAATGCCCTCGGCGTGCATAGACGAGTGTGCAATAGGAAACAACTAGATCGTTTATTGGGAACCGTCGTCAGCGGCGCGCACACTATTCGAAACGGGCGGGCTGTGGCTTGAGCCGAACCGGTGCCGTAGAGAGCGCCTGCACGCGCAGGTCGCTCCAGGTGAGCCCTTCGCGGACGAGGGCGGGGAGCCCGAGAGCGACGGCGGTGGCGATCTCGACCGCCTGCAGGATGACGCCGTAGGCGAGCGCATCGGCGGTGCCGATGCCGAAGCCGGTGTGCAGGACGCTGATAACGGCGAGCTGGAAGACCCCGATGTTGGACGGGGTGGCCGGGACCACGGCGGTGACGTTGACGGCGAAGAGGACCGCGGCCGCGGCGCCGATGCCCGCCTGGTCGCTCAGCCCGAGGGCGGCGAGCAGCGCCCAGCAGGCGGCGAGCTGGATCGCCCAGGCGCCGAGTTGAGCGGCCGTTGCCGCGGCGCCACGGCGCGGGTTGCGGAAGACGCGCAACCCGGCGCGCACCTGGACCAGGGCGGTTTGCAGGCTCGCGCCGAGGCGGGCGAGGCGCCCGTTTCCGCCCCGCCGCATCAGCGGCGGGGCGAGCAGGACGAAGAGGAGCAGGGCCAGCGGCACGAGGCTGAAGGCGAAGAGCTTCTCGGTACTGGAGTGGAAGAGGTCAGTGCTGGAGACGATGATCACCCCGAGCAGAGCGAGGGCGACGATGTTGAGTGCCGTCTGGGAGACCAGGGTGCCGAACAGGACGGGGAAGGTCTCACGCATGCGGCCGATCCGCCGCGCCAGCGACATGGCCCGAGCCGGCTCGCCGAGGCGGGCGGGCAGGGTCGCCGACATCAGCACGCCGATCATCGTCGCCGAGGTGACGTCGCGACGGCGCACGGGCCGCCGCGGCAGCGCCGCACGCACGATCCAGTACCAGGAGGCAGCGCGGAAGAAGAGGGAGAGCGCCATCAGGGCACAGGCGACGAGGACCCAGGTGAGGTCGGAGCGGACGATGCTGGCGACGACGTTGTCGACGCCGATCTTCTGGGCCGCGAGCGCGGTCAAGCCGACGCCGAGCACCCCGGCGGCACCGAGGCCGATGCGGCGCGCGGCCCGGCGACGCCGGTCGCCGGGATCGGCCGGCTCGGGGTCGAGTGAGGGCAGCCGTTGCGGCGGGCGGGGCGGCATGCCATCGGCCGGCCGCACCCCCACCCAGTGGGCAGCGCGCTCAAGCGCGTCACGGGGCTCGGGCGCCTCTATCGCCCGCTCGTACACCCTGGTGACGCGGTCGGCGACGCGCGGCCAGGCGTAGCGCTCGGCACTCTTGCGCGCGGCCTGTCCCATCGCCGCCAGCCGCTCGGGCTCGTGATGGGCGCGCTGGAGCTCCTCGGCGAGGCGCTGGGCGTCCCCCGGCGGAACAAGGACGCCGTCGACGCCGTCGGTGACGACGTCGCTGTAACCGGCGATGGCGGAGGCGATCGCGGGGGTGCCGGCGGCGAAGGCCTCGGTCAGGACCATGCCGAAGCTCTCGCCCGAGAGCGAGGGCGCGCAGAGCAGGTCGGCCTCGTGCAAGGCGCGGTGCAGCGCCTCGCCGGAGACCCGACCGCGGACGTCGATGTGGCGCAGGGTTTCGGGGTCGGCGAGGTAGCGCAGCACGTCCTCGCGCTCGGCGCCGATCACGGTGAGCCGGCTGGGCACGTGCTCGACCAGGGCGCCGAAGGCCGAGAGCAGGACCGGCAGGCCCTTGCGCTCCTCGGGGCGGCCGACGAAGAGCACGCGCAGCTCCTCCCCGACCGGCTTCGGCCCGGCGGGCACGACGGAGAGGTCGACGCCGTTCGGGATCACCTCGTAGTGGCCGCCGAACCAGCGGCGCCCGGTCCAGGCGGCCGCCTCGGAGACCGCGATCCGGGCCGAGAGCCGGTTGAAGACGCGCCTGGCGCCGAGCGCCGAGGCGACGTGGTTGGGCAGTGCCTTGGTCGAGTAGGCATGGAAGGTGCCGACGGCGGGGGCCCTGGTGCCGAGCGCGGCGTTCCACCCGACCAGCGGCACCAGCGGCTCGTGGATGTGGACGACGTCGAAGTCGCCGCGGCGCAGCTCCCGCCGCGGGGCGCGGACGCCGCCCACGGGGAAGGGCGCGAGATTGGAGATCGCGCCGTTGGAGGGGATGCCGACGGTACGCCCGAGCGGGATCAGGTAGTCGGGCGCCTCACGCGGCTCCGGCGCGGCGCGGTGCATGCCGCGGCTGAGCCGGCCGGGCGGATCGAAGGGGGCAAGCACGCGAACCTCGTGGCCGCGTCCGAGGAACTCCTCCGCGAGCGCCTCCACGTGCCGGTTCACGCCGCCCTGGTAGGTCCAGGAATATGGCGAGACGAGTGCAACTCTCACGAACTGCGAAGCGTAGAGGATCTGGCGGTCCCCTCGGCCCAAGCGAAACCGGCGAAGACGAGCAGGTAGGCGCTGCCGACCTCCAGCACCAGGGCGCCGGAGTCGTTGGCGAGGGTGCCGGCGACGGTGGCGGCGAGGGCTCCGAGCAGGCCGGCCCGCAGGGCGGGTGCGTCCTGCAGCCAGGAGCGCAGGACGTCGCGCCTCCAGGCCGCCAGGGCGACGAGGCCGAGGACCAGCGGCAGGAAGGCAAGGACGATGGACCGGGTGAAGCTGTGCGCCGAGAGCTGCAGGCGGCGCTGGGCGACGTCAGCCAGGTCGCCGAGGCCACCGGCGTCGAGGACCGACCTGGTCAGGTGCGCGTTCGCGCCCGTGAGGAGATCGACTACTGCAATAAATCCTACAAATGCGAAAAAAGCTGTCAACATGAATGCAAGGGCCGCGTGTCGCCATGGAGTCGCGACCTTGTAAGCGGCGGCCGCGGCCCCTATTGGCATCACTATCGCGGCGCCCACGTCCGCCCCGAAGCGCCCGGCGGCGAAAACGAGAGCGGCGAGCAAGCCGGTGACGGCGAACGCGAACGCGCAGCGGCGGCTGGCGAGCGCTGGCCGGAAGCCGGCGAGCGCGGCACCGGTGCCGGCGACGACGAGCACCGCGAGCAGGGCCTCGAGCTCGTTGCCGATCCCGTAGAAGCGGACGCCGAGCCCCGGATTGGGGCCGAGCAGCGAGAGCGAGGTAAGCGGCGAACCGACGACAACGTCGAGTGCGTAGACGAGCACGACGAGCCCCGAGGCGACCGCGAGAGCCCGGTAGCCACCGAGGACGAGGAGCGTCAGCGCCGCCAGCAGCGGAGCCCCGAACATCACCAGCAGTTGCTCGCTCTCCCGGCTCGGCTCCAACGCCGCCCCCGCGAGCAGCAGTAGCGGCAGGTAGACGACGCTGAGCGCAAGCAGCCGGACCGCCACCCGCGCCACCCGGCCGGAGCCGACCAGCGCGGCGAGGCCGAAGACGACCAGCCAGACCAACAGGCTGACCCCGATCGCCGGTCCGCGCCGCTCCGAGATCACCGCCATCCGGCCCTCCAGCGCTTCGATCGACGCCACGTCCACCGTCCCCTCGCCCCGAATCGCCTGCCCCGACATCGCCGAAGGCACGCCCACCCCGACCCGCTCCAACACCGTCGGCCCGATATCCGTAGTCAGCACGTACCCATCCGTCCGAGTGCTGTCGGAGGTCAGGTTCCCCGAGAACCCATCTCCCGCAACCCCAATCGCCAGCGCCTCGTTGGTCTCCGGAGGCGCCCGCTCAATCGCAATCAGCAGGTCGTCCCCCTGGAGACCGTCGACAAGCGCCGGCAGCTCTCGCACCTCAACACTCCGCACCAAACACCCCTCCCCCGCCCTGTGCAGCGTCGCCGCCAACAACCCCGGCTCGATATCGGCAGGAGCCGACTCCGCCCGTTCAACCACAGCCGGCGAGTATCCGGGTCCGCAGATCCCTCCTCCAACACGCTCCGGCAGCTCAGAGTCATAAAGCGAGTCAAAAACTCGGTTCCCCTGCGAGATATCCAGATACGTCTGAGCTGCTGGCACGGAGCCGAGCCCCGCGCTCAGAATCCCGGGCGACATCCCGGCCTCCACGAGCTCTGCGACTCCGGTCCCTCTGGGCACGAGAGCCAGCATCACCCTGTTGCTGGAGTCTCGGGTGGGGGTCGGAACGTCTTGCACTTTTTCGCCTACCGGCCGGGCAGTCGCCAACTCCGTCCCACCGAAAAAGTTAAGTGGAGACCCCCACCCGAGACTCCCCACACCCCCGATCGCAACGGCTATCGTGACCCCAATGGCCGACCGCACATTTGCCAAGTTCACGTTCTTCAAGATGGACCCCGCCTGGCGCCGCCAAGACGCCGACCAGCGGGCCACGGACAAGCAGGAGTTCCTCGCCGCCTGCGAGGACTTCGCCCTCGATCGCTCATTGCGCGCCTACTCAACCATAGGCACGCGCGGCGACGTCGACCTGGTCATCCTCGCCCAGAGCCCCAGTCTCGACGACCTGCACACCTTCCACGTCGTGCTCGGCCAGAGCGGCCTGGCGAAGTGGGCCGAGACGCCCTACTCGTTCCTCTCGATGACCAAGCGCTCGCCGTACTCGGAGGAGCAGGCACGCCCCGAGATCT
Organism: Solirubrobacterales bacterium; assembly: GCA_036525295.1. Classification (GTDB taxonomy): domain Bacteria; phylum Actinomycetota; class Thermoleophilia; order Solirubrobacterales; family 70-9; genus VRUE01. Next base: position 9,023 of record DATDAQ010000127.1, read on the forward strand.
GCGTCAGCGAGCGAAAGTACCTCTTCCTCTACCCGATGGTGAAGCAGCGCCGCTGGTACGGGTTGCCGGCTGAGGAGCGCGGCCGGATCATGAAGAGCCACATCGAGGTCGGCCGCCGCTACCCGGAGATCGCGATCAACACCTCCTACTCGTTCGGCCTCGACGACCAGGAGTTCGTCGTCGCCTTCGAGGGCGACGACCCGGGAATGTTCCTCGACCTGGTGCAGGAGCTGCGCCCGACCGAGTCGAGCGAGTACACCGAGCTCGAGACGCCGATCTTCACCTGCGTGGCGCTCTCGCTGCGCAAGGCGCTCGATGCGCTCGACGGGGTGCCCAGCGCCGTCGCCGCAGGGGCATGACGACCGAGGCGCTCAGCTACGCGATCGACGAGCACGACCACCTGGTCAAGGTCGACCGGGGCTATTACCGCTTTGCCGAGGAGAACGGCTGGGCCGAGGCCACGACCAGCCTCGGCCGCTCGCTCTGGGACTACGTCGCCGGCGAGGAGATGAGGAAGCTGCAGCGGATGCTGGTGCGGCGGGTCCGCGACGAGGTCGGGGACGTGGAGCTGCCCTTCCGCTGCGACGGACCGGAAGTGCGGCGGCAGATGGACATCCGGATCGTCGCCCGGCCGGGTGGGCGTGCTGTCCTGTTCTCGGCCCGGCTGCGCTCCGAGGAGGAGCGCGAGGAGTCGCAGCCGCTGCTCGACCCCGAGGCGCCGCGGAGCGAGGAGATCCTGACCATGTGCGGCTGGTGCGACCGCTTCGAAGTCGGCGGCGAGTGGGTCGAGGTCGAGGAGGCGGCGCGGCGCCTGGAGCTGTTCGACCGGCCCGAGCTTCCCGCCCTCAGCCACGGCATCTGCCCCGACTGCACCGAGATGCTGCTCGCCGCGTAGCGGTCGTAATTTCAGTCGCATAGCGGTTGAAATGACGACCGCGCGGCCCGAAACTCGTGTTCCCTATCCTTTCCCGCTCCCATGACCAAAATCGGAACACCTGAGAGCCCCGTCCGCGTCGCGATCGTCGGCGCCGGCCCTTCCGGCTTCTACGCCGCCGAGCACATCCTCAAGGGCGATGACGTGCACGCCCAGGTCGACCTCTTCGACCGCCTCCCCACCCCCTTCGGCCTGGTCCGCGGCGGCGTCGCGCCGGACCACCCGAAGATCAAGTCCGTGATCCGGGTCTACGAGAAAACCGCCGCGCGCGAGGGCTTCCGCTTCTTCGGCAACGTCAAGGTCGGCCACGACATCGAGGTCGAGGACCTCGAGCGGCACTACCACGCGATCGTTTTCACGGTCGGCTGCGAGACCGACCGCCAGCTTGGCATCCCCGGCGAGGACCTGCCCGGCAGCCACGCCGCCACCGCCTTCGTCGGCTGGTACAACGCCCACCCGGATTACGCGACCGAGGAGTTCGACCTCTCCTGCGAGCGCGCCGTCGTGATCGGCAACGGCAACGTGGCGATGGACGTCGCCCGGATGCTGGCGTTGACCGACCACGAGCTGCACCAGACCGACACCGCCGATCACGCGATCGAGATGCTCGACGCGAAGAAGATCCGCGAGATCGTCGTGCTCGGGCGCCGCGGACCGGTGCAGGCGGCCTTCACGAACCCGGAGATCAGGGAGCTGGGCGAGATGGAGGACGCCGACGTCGTCGTCGACCCTGCCGAGGTCGAGCTCGACCCGGCGAGCGCCGCCTACCTGGAGTCCGAGGAGGCCGACAAGACGACCCGGGTCAACGTCGAGACGCTGCGGGAGTTCTCCCAGCGAGAGCCAGAGGGCAGGGCGCAGCGGATCATCCTGCGCTTCCTCGCCTCGCCGGTCGAGATCCAGGGCGACGGCAAGGTCGAGAAGATCGTGATCGGGCGCAACGAGCTGGTCGAGGAGGGCGGCTCCCTGCGCGCCCGCGACACGGAAGAGCGCGAAGAGCTCGAGTGCGGCCTGGTCCTGCGCTCGGTCGGCTACACCGGCGTGCCGATCGAGGGCGTCCCCTTCGACGAGAAGCGCGGCCTGATCCTCAACGAGGGCGGGCGCGTGCTCGACTCCCACGACTCCGGCCACAAGGTCGGCCACTACACGGCGGGCTGGATCAAGCGCGGCCCCTCCGGCGTGATCGGGACGAACAAGAAAGACGCGCTGGAGACGGTCCAGCACCTGCTCGCCGACGTCGAGTCGCAGACCCTGCTCAGTCCCGAGGCGCCCGACCCGGGCGCGGTCGAGGCCCTGCTGGCCGAGCGCGGCGTCCGCTACGTCAGCTTCGAGGACTGGCAGGCGATCGATCAGGCCGAGGTCGGTCGCGGCGAGCCCCACGGCCGTCCCCGGGTCAAGTTCGTCCGGGTCGAGGAGATGCTCGAGACCCTGGGCGAGCGGGTCTAAGCCTGAGGGGTCCCCGGGGATGAGTCTCCGGGCCGGCTTCGCCGGGAGTTCCCGGAGACTCTTCCCCGGGGACC
>DATDAQ010000128.1:0-8866 GCA_036525295.1 Solirubrobacterales bacterium
GGGAGGGCGCCCACAGACCGACCCTGCCGCAAATCCCGCGCCTGCCGCGAAGGCTTAGGCGGGCCAGCCGCGGTGACCCACCTCACAGCGGGAGTAAGCTTGTGTTGATTGACTCGTCAATCGGTCCTATGAATGCGCAGCTGACAGGCACGGATCGTGGGCATCTCGCGCGAGCGCTGGAGCTGGCTGAGGGCGGCCGAGGGCGGGTGAGTCCTAATCCTCTCGTCGGAGCTGTTGTGGTGCGTGGCGGGGATGTGATTGGCGAGGGGTTTCATGCCGAACTGGGTGGGTTGCATGCTGAGCGGGCGGCTCTTGCCGATTGCCGCGAGCGTGGGGAGGATCCGGCGAGGGCGACTATGTACGTGACACTGGAGCCCTGTGCGCATACGGGGCGGCAGCCGCCTTGCGTGGAGGCGATTCTGGAGGCGGGGATCTCTCGTGTGGTGGTCGGGTCGGACGATCCCAGCGAGAGGGCTGCGGGGCGGGGGCCCGGGATCCTGCGCGATGGCGGGGTGGAGGTCGAGTTCGCCGCCGCCGAGGAGGCGACCGCGGCTCGGTTGCTCAACCAGCCGTTCCGCAAGCACGCCCGGACCGGACTGCCGCTGGTGACCTTGAAGATGGCGATGTCGCTCGATGGACGCACCTCGACACAACCTGGCGATTCACCCTGGATCTCCGGCGAGCGCAGCCGCGAGCTAGTCCACCGCTGGCGCGCCGAATCCGACGCGATCGCCGTCGGCATCGGCACCGTCCTCACCGACGACCCCCTCCTCACCGCCCGCCCAACCCCTTCCGGTGCGACTTATGTACCTGTGAGGTCCAAAAGTCGCACCGGAAGCGAGGTGCGGCAGCCGATGAGGGTTGTCTTCGATCGCCAGGCACGGCTGTCGCTCGATTCGCAGCTGCTCAGCACGCTCGACGTCTCCCCGGTCGTCGCGGTCGTATCCCCCGAAGCCGATGCCTCGGCGCTCCGCGAGGCTGGCGCCGAGATCATCGTCGCAACCGACATCCGCCCGGTCCTGGCAGAGCTCGGCAGCCGCGACATCACCAGCCTCTTCCTCGAGGGCGGCCCGACCCTCGCTGCGGCTTTCGCTGAGGCTGGAGAGATCGACGAGGCGCGCGTCTTCGTCGCTCCCGTCCTGCTCGCCGGCTCCGAGCGCATCCCGGCGCTGGATCCCAGCGCCGAGGACACCCTGATCGAGACCCGGTTCAAGGAGTGGTGATGTTCACGGGGCTTGTTCAGGACATCGGGATGGTCGAGTCGGTCGAGAAGGGCGGCGATGGCGCGACCCTGCGGATTGCGACGGAGTTGACGCCGGAAATCGCCGAGGGCGATTCCGTGGCTGTCGACGGTGTGTGCCTGACTGCCACCGCTCTCGATTCCAAGGGCTTCGCGACCGAGGCGATGAACCAGACTCTTACGGTGACGGCCCTGGCCGCCCTGGAGGCTGGAACCCGCGTCAACCTCGAGCTCGCGATGAAAGCCTCCGACCGTCTCGGGGGTCACATCGTCCAAGGGCACGCCGACGGAGTGGGGGAAGTGCTCTCGATCGGGAACGACGGTTTTGCCCGGCGTCTTCGCGTCGGCCTCGGTTCCGAGCTGATCAGGTACGTGATCGAGAAAGGCTCGATCGCGCTCAGCGGCGTCAGCCTCACGGTCGCCGACCTGGGCGACTCCTGGGCGGAGGTCTCCCTGATCCCCGAGACCCTGGAGCGCACGAATCTTGGAACGCTCGCCGCCGGCGACAAGCTGAACGTCGAGTGCGACGTGGTGGCGAAGTACGTGGAGCGATTGATGACACCATCCCCTGGAGAGGAGCCGGCGTGAGCCAGATGACAGAGCCGCAGGAGACAGAGCAGAGGGGTCGGGACGCCGGCGAGAGCCCGTTCTCGACGATCGAGGAGGCGATCGAGGAGATCCGCCGCGGCCGCATGGTCGTCGTCTGCGACGGCGAGGACCGCGAGAACGAGGGCGACCTGGTGATGGCGGCGCAGTTCGCCACGCCCGAGGCGGTCAACTTCATGGCCAAGGAGGCGCGCGGCCTGATCTGCCTTGCTCTGACCGCGGAGCGCTGCGAAAAGCTCGGCCTCAACCTGATGGCGGCCAAGAACGAGGCGCCGCTGCAGACCGCCTTCACGGTGACGATCGAGGCGGCCGGCGGCGTCAGCACCGGCATCTCCGCCCACGACCGCGCCCACACGATCCAGGTCGCGATCGACCCCAACTCGGGACCGCGCGACATCGTCGTCCCCGGCCACATGTTCCCCTTGCGGGCCAAGGAGGGTGGTGTGCTGGAGCGCACCGGCCACACCGAGGCCAGTGTCGACCTCGCCCGTCTCGCCGGCCTCACACCGGCCGGCGTCATCTGCGAGGTGATGAACGACGACGGCACGATGGCCCGCGTTCCCGACCTCGGCCCCTACTGCGAGCGCCACGGCCTGAAGATGGTCACGGTCGCCGACCTGATCGCCTACCGCCGCCGCACCGAGAAGCTGGTCGAGCGGGTCGTCGACACCGCCCTGCCGACCGAGTTCGGCGACTTCACCGCGGTCGGCTACCGCTCCCTCGTCGACGACAAGCACCACGTGGCGATGGTCAAGGGCGACGTCGACGGGGCCGAGGACGTGCTGGTCCGCGTCCACAGCGAGTGCCTCACGGGCGACGTCTTCCACAGCATGCGCTGCGACTGCGGCGAGCAGCTGGTCGCGGCGCTGACCCAGATCGAGCACGAGGGCCGCGGCGTCCTCCTCTACCTCTCCCAGGAGGGCCGCGGGATCGGCCTGCTCAACAAGCTCAAGGCCTACAAGCTGCAGGAGGAGGGCGCCGACACGGTCGAGGCCAACCTCAAGCTCGGCCTGCCCGCCGACCTGCGCGACTACGGGATCGGCGCCCAGATCCTCGGCGACCTGGGCCTGACCAGCATCCGCATCCTCACCAACAACCCGAAGAAGATCGTCGGCCTCGAGGGCTACGGCCTCTCGGTCACCGAGCAGGTGCCGATCGAGTCCTCGCCCAACGCCCACAACGAGGCCTACCTGCGGGCCAAGCGCGACAAGATGGGCCACTCGCTGCACCACCAGGGCCTCGCCCTCGACGAGGAGATGATCCACGACGAGGACGAGCGCGACGCCGCCGCTGGGGACGAGCGGGCGGATGGCTGAGTCCGGGGCCTTCCTCGAGGCCTTCGGCGAGGAGGAGCGGGAGGCGCTCGCCGGTCGCAAGTTCGCCGTCTGCGTGGGCCGCTTCTACGAGGACCTCGCCGAACGGCTGCTGAGCGGCGCCCGCGAAGGCTTCGAGATGGCCGGCGTGCCGGCTTCCTCGGTCAGCGAGGTCTCGGTGCCCGGCGCCTACGAGCTGCCCTTCGCCGCCAAGCTGCACGCGACCACCGAGCGCTTCGCCGGCATCGCCTGCCTGGGAGTGGTCATCCGCGGCGAGACCGACCACTACGACTTCGTCTGCGCCGAGGCCGCCCGCGGCATCCAGGACGTGCAGCTGGCGACCGGCGTCCCCTGCGCCTTCGGCGTGATCACCTGCGACACGATGGAGCAGGCCCTCGCCCGCGCCGGCGGCGGCAAGCGCGACCAGGGCCGCAACGCCGCCCTCACGGTCGCCCGCATGGCCCTCCTGAAACAAGAGGTCAATCCGTACCGCTGGCAGGTCCGCGACGGTTAGCTCGCCGGCAGCGTCGCGACTGGATAGCGGCGCATGGCTCGATCGGAGGTGACCAGCGTCAGTCCGTCGATGATCGCTTGGGCGACGAGCATGCGGTCGAAGGGGTCGCCGTGGTGATGCGGCAGCGAGTCGACCGCCTTGGTGTGGCGAAGCAGCACCGGCAGCAACTGAAACCGGTGGGCCTCCATAGCGTCGCCTAGATCGTCAGGCGCGCGAAGTCTCTTCTTCGACCGCTTGATCGCGACCTCCCAGGGGCTGATCACGCTGACGAAGACCTCGTTCTCCTCAGTGGAGATGGCGTCTCTTGCCTGTGCGGACAACAAACGAGGCGCGGAAAAGACCCAGATCATCGTGTGCGTGTCGAGCAGCAGCCTCAACCGCCCCTCCAGAGATCCTCGTCACTCGGGAAGATCTCACCTTCGAATTCGCGCGCGGTTTCCCGCTTCATCTCCGCCCATTCCTCCAGGGATGGCACATCGAACTTTCCCTCCCAGCCGCCGAGCTTGCGACGGCCCGGCTTCTCCTGAAGCACCGGGACCAGCTTCGCCGCTGGCTTCCCCGCGCGGGTGATCATGATCTGCTCGCCGCCCTCGACGCGGGCGACCAGCTTCGAGAGGTGGGTCTTGGCCTCGTGCATGTTCACGCTGTCCAAGCCTTCAGCGCCCATTTCTCTCCCCCCTTTGTCAACGGGATGCTGAAATTCAATTCAGCATTAGTCTACTTAGCTAACTCGCGATCAATGTACCATGCCCGACCCGATGGCCAAGGTTTGTCACAGCTGCGGAAAGGGACCGGCGTTCGGCCACTCCCGAAGCCACTCGATGGTCGCCACCAAGCGGCGCTTCGACCCGAACCTGCAGAAAGTGCGGATCCAGGAGAACGGCCGCAAACTGCGCGCCTACGTCTGCACGCGATGCCTCAAGGCCAACAAGGTCACCAAGGCGGCATAGGTCGCCAATCTCGAAGGTGGTGGGAGCCCGGTCGGTCGTCGGGCGAATTGATATCGCACGCGCCTACGGCGCTTAGCGACAATCAGTGAGCGCGGCTGCGCCGCGCCTAGAAACACGAGTGCAGCGGCCGCTTCGCGACATTCGCCCGACGACCGACCGGGCTCCTTCTCAACAGTCGTCCCAGGGGCGACTCAACGAGTCACGAAAGCTCTTTCCCCAAGATGCCCGCGCGGCTGGACTCCCCGTTGAAGCTTGTTGTGCTTCGGGAGCGATCGGTCCGCCTGGGAGGATCTGGCTGGTTCGGGCTGCTTTCCTGAGAGCTGATGCGGGTTCGGAAGGGGATGCCGGTGCCCCTCCCCAAAACACACAAGCGCGGCTCCTGCCGCGCGTTTTGGGGAGGGGCACCGGCATCCCCGCCATACCTCGTGATCCCGCGTCAGTCCGCTGGCGTGACGACCGGATGCTCGCCCGTCGGCGCCGGATCGCCCTCCGCCGGCTCCACGTGGAGCCTCGGCAGGGTCTTGTCCAGCCATCCGGGCAGCCACCAGGCTCGCTCGCCGAAGAGCTGCATCAGGGCGGGGACGAGGACCGAGCGGATGATCACGGCGTCGATGAAGACGGCGGCGGCGAGACCGAGGCCGAAGAGTTTGATGATGCGGTCTTCGCCGATCATGAAGGAGAGGAAGACGGTGACCATGATCGCCGCCGCCGCGGTGATCACGCGGCCGGTCAGGGCGAGGCCGCGGGTGACGGCCAGCGTGGCGTCGCGGTCGCGCTCCCACTCCTCGTGGATGCGCGACATCAGGAAGACCTCGTAGTCCATCGAGAGGCCGAAGATGATCGCGAAGAGGAAGATCGGGAAGAAGGAGATGATCGGTCCGGTCCCGTCGATGCCGATCAGACTCGCTCCCCAGCCCCACTGGAAGACGGCGACGATCAGGCCGAAGGCGGCGCCGATGCTGAGCAGGTTCATCGCGATCGCCTTCAGCGGCACCAGCACCGAACGGAAGACAGCCATCAGCAGCAGCGCTGAGAGCAGCACGACGACGCCGATGAAGAGCGGCAGCTTGTCGTCGATCGCGGTGCCGAAGTCCTCGAAGATCGCGGTGATGCCGCCGACGTGCACCTGGGCGCCGGTCTGCTGCTCCACCGGCGGGATCAGCTCGTCGCGGATGTGGTCGAGCAGCTCTGTCGTCTTCTCGCTCTGCGGCGAGGTCGTCGGGTAGACCTGGAAGACGCCGGTGTCCCCGGCCGGGTTGAGCATCACCTCGGTCGTCTCGGCGACGCCTTCTTCGCCGGTGAGCGTCTGGCGCAGCTCGGTGAGCGCTTCGTCTTCGCCCTTCTCGGGCAGCGCCGCGACGATTGAGAAGGGGCCGTTGAAGCCCGGCCCGAAGCCTTCGGCGAGCAGGTCGTAGGCCTCGCGCGTGGTCGTTCCGGCCGGGTCGGTGCCGGCGTCGTTGGAGCCGAGGCGCAGCGAGAGGGTGGGGATGCAGAGGATCAGCAGCAAGCCGCCGGAGAGCAGCGCGGAGGCCACCGGCCGGCGCTGGATCTCGCGGCTCCAGCGGAACCAGCGCGTGTCTTCGGCGGTCGACGGGGCGCGCTTGAGTCCCGGGATTCGCAGCTTGTCGACCCGGCGCCCGGCGATCGTCAGCAGCGCGGGCAGCAGGGTGAGGGCCGCGATCATCGTCATCAGCACGGCGAGGGCCGCCGACATCGCCACGCCGTAGAGGAAGGAGAGGCCGAGCAGCAGCATCCCCATCAGGGCGATGATCACCGTCACCCCGGCGAAGAGCACGGCCCGGCCGGCGGTGTCGACGGCGGCGATCGCCGCGTCACGGGACTCGAGGCCCTCGTCGAGGCCGTTGCGGAAGCGGGTGAGGATGAATAGGGCGTAGTCGATGCCGACGCCGAGGCCGATCATCGCCGCCAGCTGCGGCGCGAACTCGGCGGTGTCGAAGACGTGGGTGCCGAGCGTGACCAGGCTGAGGCCGACGCCGAGGGCGAAGAGGGCGGTGATGAGGGGGAGTCCCATCGCCACGACCGAGCCGAAGGTGAGCAGCAGGATGACGACCGCGGCCAGCAGGCCGACCATGAAGGAGGCGTCGCCTTCTTCTTCGGCGCGCGCTTCCTCGATCGGCTGGCCGCCGAGCTCGACCTGAAGGCCGTCGCCGTTGGCCGCCTCCGCCTCGTCGATCAGCTTCGCCGTGTCCTCTTTTTCGATTTCGTCGGTGAAGGTGTCGTACTGGACGGTCGCGTAGGCGATCTTGCCGTCGTCGCCGATTGCCGCCGCGCCGCCGCCGGCGTAGGGGCTGGCGACTTCGCTGACGTGGGGGAGGTCTTCCGCTTCGGCGAAGAGGCCCTGCATGGTCCCGCGCACGGCCGGCGTCTCGACGCCGCCGTCGGCCTTGAAGACGATTGTCGCCGTGTCGCCCGACTGCGCCGAGAACCTGTTTTCGAGCAGGTCGAAGGCGTCGGTCGAGTCGGAGGAGGGCAGCTTGAAGTCTTCGCTGAAATCGGAGCCGACCGAGGCGGCGATCATGACGACCCCGAACAGGGCGACGATCCAGCTGACGATCACGGTCTTGCGGTGCCCGGTGCACCAGGTGGCGAAGCGTCTCATCGAGCGTGGCACCGTAGCGAACTCGGCGGCTGGGCTCCGAGACTGCCCATCCGCACCCTGCCGTTAGATTTCGAAGCGATGCCAGATCCCTCGATCGAGCGCTTCCGGCGCGTCATCAGCTCCGCCTACGCGCATCTGGAGGAGCGTCGTCAGGAGGTCAACGACCTCAACGTCTTTCCCGTCGCCGACGGGGACACGGGGGACAACATGGCGATGACGATGCGGGCGGTGATGGAGGAGCTCGACCGGCTCGACGGCCTCGAGGTCGACGAGGTCGGTCGCACCCGGCTCGTCCAGGCACTGGCTCGGGCGGCGCTGATGGGCGCGCGCGGCAACTCCGGCGTCATCCTCAGCCAGATCGTGCGCGGCGCCGCCGAGGAGCTGGCGAGCCGGCCGGGAGAGCTGATCGACCCGGTGCTGATCGCCTCCGCCTTCGCCAGCGCGGCCGACGCCGCTTACGACTCGGTGCGCGAGCCGGCGGAGGGGACGATGCTGACCGTCTTCCGCGAGATGGCGCACTCGATCGCGCGCCAGCTCTCGCGCCTCGACGCCGAGGAGCAGCGCCTCGACCGCGGCGTCAGCGACGCGCAGCAGGACGCGGTCCTCGCCCAGGTCCTCGAGCGGGCGATGGCCGACGGCCAGCGCGCCGTCGAGCGGACCCCGGAGCAGCTCGGCGTGCTGCGCGAGTCCGGGGTCGTCGACGCCGGCGGCTACGGCCTCGTGCTGATCCTCGCCGGCGTCGTCGCCGGCCTGCGCGGCGACGGCGCCGCGGTGCCGGAGGTGTCCCACCAGGAGGCGCCGCGGCTGAGCCGCCCCCACCATGAGGACAGCCGCTTCCGCTACTGCACCAACTTCATTGTCTCGGGGACGGGCCTGAGCAGCCGCGAGTTCCTGCCGCGACTCGAGGGCCTGGGCGACTCGGTGCTCGTCGTCGGCGACGAGGCGACGCTCAAGGTCCACGTCCACACCGACGAGCCCGAGGCCGCCGTCGCGCTCTTCGAGGGTGCCGGCAATGTGACCAACCTCGACGTCGCCGACATGCGCGAGCAGATTGCCGAGAGGCGGGCCCGGCTCGAGGGCGGGCGGACCGGCGCCCTCGCGGTGGCGGCAGGCGAGGGCCTGGAGCGCCTCTTCACCGAGCTCGGAGCCCATGTCGTCCACGGCGGCGAGACGCTCAACCCGTCCACCTACGAGCTGCTGGCCGGCATCCACGAGGTGCCGGCCGAGGAAGTCCTTGTCTTCCCCAGCTCCACGAACGTGGTGATGGCGGCCGAGCGGGCCTGCGAGCTGTCGGAGAAGCCGGCGCGGGTCGTCGCCGCGACCTCTCTGCAGAAGAGTCTGCTCACCCTGGTCGAGCTCGACCCCGGCGCCCCGGTCGCGGACAATGCCGAGCAGCTGGAGGACGCGCTCGGCACGATCGCCGACGGCGGCGTCGCCCCGGCCGCCCGCGACGATGGGCAGGGCCGCTTCCGCAAGGGCGATGCGGTCGGCTTCGCCGGCGAGGAGATCGTCGCCTGGGGTGGCGCCGGCTCGACCCTTGCGGCGACGATCGAGCGGCTCGCCGAGGACGCGGAGATCGTCACCGTGATCGCCGGCGACGCCGCGCCGATTCAGCTCGAGGAG
>DATDAQ010000129.1:0-9798 GCA_036525295.1 Solirubrobacterales bacterium
GATGTTGGCAGTGCCGGTGATTTCAACCTGGGTCGTTCCGGGCGAGAGCCCGCAGTTCTCCGGGGTGTCGACGAAAATCTGCACGTTGGCCCCTGCTGCCATGATCACTTCGCCGTTGTTGATGAACAGTCCGCAGACGAAGTAGGGGGCAGCGCCACCCATCGTCAGCTTCGCATTGGAGGCGACTTCGATCTTGCGGGCTGTGGTGCTCCAGGGTTTGGTCGAGGTACGGTTCTTGGTGTAGGTGTCGACCTGGCTCGGATCGATACATGTGAGCGCAAGGCGGCAGTTCGAGTTGTTTGTGGCGATGTCGGCCGGTGGAGTCACCTCGGGCAGGTTCTTTTCGCCTTCGCTGAGTTCCCCTCCGCAGTCCGGAGTGGGCGCATCTTCTCCCCTCCCTATTCCCACCCGAATGTTCCCGCAGAGCGTTGGGGTGCCTTTCCCTTCGATGCTGCCATTCGTACCGATGTCGGTGCGGATGTCCGGCGTACCGACCACGTTGATGTCGTCCCGCCCGATAAACTTCTCGTCGGCGAAGACGTTTTTCCCGCTGTAGGAGACGAGCCCGACCTCGACCCGGCGACTGACCGTGTCCGATGTCCCGGTGGCGACGACGCTGTAGATGCCGGTGCCGTCGTATGCGCTCACCCGGTAGGTGAAGCCGGCCCCACCGACGCTCTCGCTCGCGGTTTCCGGGCACCATCCGGCCGAGGCGGCCTGCGCTTCGCCCGCCGGTCCCACGCACGGATAGGTGGCGCTGAGGCTGCCCTGGAAGCGGTTGAGGCGCAGGAGAGCGACGCTCGCGCCAGCGTCGGCGGCGGCGATCGCTTCCTTTGAGTCATGGTCGCGTGCGGTGCCCTGCTGCACGTCGACCGAGGAGAGGATCGCCGCGCTGGCCAGCGCCATGCTGGCGATCATCGCGAAGAGCGCCGTCGGCAGCGCCATCCCGCTCTCGTCCGTGAGAAGGGCGCGGAGTCGCGCTCGCAGTCGGCCCGTTGCGTGCATCCCCAAGCTCATCGACGCTCGGCGAGCACCCCTTGAGCAGCGGGCAGGCACGCTCCCTTCCTCTGGACGCCCGTCCTACCGACTCTTGGAGTGAAACGGGCTCCGTCGTACTACTGGGCAGCCTGACCGGCCAGCTGCTCGATGCCGCTGGCACGCTGTCCGCCCGCGGCAAGCATCAGCTTGAAGTCGTGCGGGCTGGAGGCGTACTGGAGCGCCATCTCCTCGCTGATCTTGCCCTCCATCACGTAGCTCAGCAGCGACTGGTCGAAGGTGCGCATCCCGTAGTACTCGCCCTCGCCGATCACCTCGGTGATCTTGCCGGTCTCCTCCGGATTCATGATCAGGTCCTGGACGCGGCCGGTTACGACCAGCACCTCCGACGCGGGAACGCGGCCTTCGCCCGTGATGTCGGGGACGAGGCGCTGAGCGATCGCACCCTTCAGCGTCGAGGCGAGCATCACCCGCGCCTGGTGTTGGAGGCGCGGGGGGAAGAAGTCGATGATGCGGTTGATCGTCTCGGTCGCGTCGAGGGTGTGGACGGTGGAAAGGACCAGGTGGCCGGTCTCGGCGGCGGAGAGTGCCGTGTGCACGGTCTCCTCGTCGCGCATCTCGCCGATCAGGATCACGTCGGGGTCCTGACGCAGGACGCGCCGCATCGCCCGGCCGAAGCTTTCGGTGTCCGAGCCGACTTCGCGCTGGTTGACGATCGAGCGTTTGTCCTTGTGCAGGTACTCGATCGGGTCCTCGAGCGTGATGATGTGATGCGGGCGACTGCGGTTGATGTGGTCGATCATCGCCGCCAGGGTCGTGCTCTTGCCCGAGCCCGTGGTGCCGGTGACGAGGATGATCCCGCGCTGTTCCTCGGCCAGCTTGGTGACCACCGGCGGCAGCCCGAGCTCCTCGACCGAGCGGATGTCGAAGGGGATCGCGCGACAGACGATCGAGATCGAGCCTCGCTGCTTGAAGGTGTTGACGCGGAAGCGCGAGAGGCCGGGGATCGAGTAGGAGAAGTCGGCCTCGCCGGCCTCCTCGAACTCGGTCAGCGAGCGGACCTCGGCCATGTCGTGGAAGGCCTTCTCGGTGTCCTCCGCGCTCAGCGGCTCGTAGCCGTCGAGCTGGACCAGCTCGCCGTGCTGGCGGATGATCGGCTTCGAGTTGACCTTGATGTGGAGGTCAGACCCTTCGCGCTCGATCAGCGCACGCAGAGCTTTGTCGATCTCGAACATCCCGACCTCTATCGGCCGGGATGCCCGTGATCCTTAGGCCTGAAGCCTCAAGTCACCTCTCGCAACTTTTGCGCTTCTCCTAGCTGCTGCAGCTTCTTCAGTGACTGGTTCTCGATCTGGCGGATGCGCTCGCGGGTGACGTTGAAGGTCCTCCCCACCTCGTCCAGCGTGCGCGGGTGCTCGCCGCCGAGGCCGTAGCGCAGCTCCAGCACGCGCCGCTCGCGGTAGGAGAGGTTCTCCAGCGCCTCCTTCAGCGCCTCTTTGGTCAGCAGGTCGGCCGCACGGTCGAAGGGCGACTCGGCCTTCTCGTCGGCGATGAACTGGCCGAACTCCGACTCCTCCTCGTCGCCGACCGGCTTCTCCAGCGAGACCGGAGCCTGGGCGGAGCGCTTGATCGAGTCGACCTCCTCGGGATCGATGCCGGTCACCTCGGCGATCTCCTCGGGGGTCGGCTCGCGGCCGAGCTCGGTGACCAGCTTGCGCTCGGCACGGCCGATCTTGTTCAGCTTCTCGACCACGTGGACCGGGATGCGGATCGTCCGCGCCTTGTCGGCGAGCGCGCGGGCGATCGCCTGGCGGATCCACCAGGTCGCGTAGGTGGAGAACTTGAACCCCTTGCGGTAGTCGAACTTCTCCGCCGCGCGGACCAGGCCCAGCGTGCCCTCCTGGATCAGGTCGAGGAAGGGCAGGCCCTGGTTGCGATAGTTCTTGGCGATCGAGACGACCAGGCGCAGGTTGGACTCGACCATTTTCTGCTTTGCGTCGAGGTCGCCGCGCTCGATGCGCTTGGCGAGTTCGACCTCCTCAGCGGCGGTCAGCAGGCGCACCTTGCCGATGTCCTTGAGGAACAGCTGCAGGCTGTCCGTGGTCATGTCCGGTTTCAGGTCGAGCGCCTGTTTCTGACGGCGCCGGCCTTTTTTGCCGGTGTCGGCGGGCATGGCTTCGGCGGCCGCTTTCTGGGCCGGGTCCATGTCCTCGACCAGCTCGATGCCCGACTTCTCGAGGTGCCCGTAAAGGTCCTCGACGTCGGACTCGTCCAAGTCGACCTCCGAGACCGCGGAGGCGATGTCGCCGAAGGTCAGCACGCCAAGCTGCTGCCCTCTGGTTATGAGGCCTTTGACCTCCTCAAGCTCCTGAAGCTCTGCTACCAGCATTCGTCTCTGCTCATTTCTTTGCGCTAGGTGGTTAAGTCCTACGACTGGAACGCCCCCATGGGCGGAAAGTCGCGAAAAAATAGACCGGCTATCCGGTCCGAGAAGCTGACTAGTCTGCGCTGGCCCCAAGGGCCTAGGACGGGCGTCTGGAAACGCTCAAACGTCTGTTCGCATCTTAGCCGCTTCAGTTTCTGAAGTCAATGCCCAAATCAATGCGACATTCACGTCCCTGGCTGCGCGCCTTCTGGCAGCGAGCGTACCGCGAGAACGTCACCGGGCTCTCGGCGATGGTCGCCTACAACCTGATGCTGGCGGTCTTCCCGTTCGCCCTGCTGGTGCTCTTCGTCTTCGGCCAGGTGCTGAAGATAGGCGGCGTCGAGGCCAGCGTGCTCGACGACCTCCAGCGCCTCTTCCCCAACGTCGAGCAGGAAACCCTCACCGACGTCCTCAACCGGATCGAGCAGAACTCGACCACGATCGGGATCGCCGCCTTCCTCGGCTCGCTCTGGATCGGGGCCTCCTTCTGGGGCGCGATGGACACCGCCTTCTGCCGCATCTACCACGTCGAGTGCCGCAGCTGGGTCGAGCAGAAGCGCTTCTCCTTCGCGATGCTCGTCGTCGTCCTCCTCTTCATCGCCGCCAGCATCTTCCTGCCGACGATGGAGAGCACGCTGGTCGCGAGCACCGACCGGCTGCCGCTCGGCCTCTCCAGCATCAAGGCGATCGACACGGTCCTGCTGCTCGGGGCAGCGATCCTGATCGTCTTCCTGATCTGCTGCGTGATCTTCTGGGCCGTGCCCAAGGGCCACATGCCCTGGCGCGCGGTCTGGCCCGGCGCCGCCTTCGTCACCCTCTGTGCCGGCCTCGCCAACTGGCTCTTTCCCTTCTACCTGGCCAACGTCTCCAGCCTCTCGCGCTTCGGTTCGACGCTGGGGTTCGTCCTCATCGCCCTGCTCTGGTTCTACGTGCTCAGCCTGGCACTGCTGGCGGGCGCGGTGATCAACTCGCTGCGCCACGAGCTGCACGACACGGGCGAGCTTCCCTACGCGCCCGCGGGCTCCGCGGCGGCTCCGGACGAGGACTGCGGCTGTGCCGAGCGAACGCCGAAGAGCGCGTCGTGAAGCCCCTGGACGACCCCCCGCCCGAGCTCCGCATCGCCGCCGAAGCCGAGGCGCTCGGGATCGCGGCTGATCACGGCGTCGAGCCAGGCCGTCGCCGGGCCGAGGACCCAGCTCTCGGGTTGCGCCTCGATCTTGGCGACGCATGAGGTCACCGAACCCTTCTCGAGCGTCAGCTGCGCCCCCGCCCAGGGCCTGCCGGAGTCGCCGCGACCCGCTTCCACCGCGACCTGACAGGTGCCGCTGGAGTCCGCGCCCAGCTCGATCGCCGGGGCGACCAGGAGAAAGGCCGCCTCGACGTCGAGGCGGCCGATCGGCCCCGTCGTGCTTGGCATATGGCGTCGCTCGCAGCGAGCCGCGACGCTGAGTGGACCGATCGCGTGACGCAACCAGGGACTGACTGTGTACTGACGGCCCTTGCTGCCGTCGTTGGGACCGAGCTCGACCTGTCCGACCAGCCGCATCGCCGAGAGCCGCCGCTCCAGCGCCGGATAGGTGCAGTTGTCGATCAGCTTGTCGAGCTCGGTCAGGGTCAGCGGACGTGCCGCCAAAGCGCGAACGATGGTCGAGGACCAGCCTCCGACCAGGGCCTTGAGCGCCACTTTGGCCGCCGCGCTGTCGAGCGCGACCGGCCCGTCCGGCGCGAGTCGCAGCCAACCCTCCGCTGCCTCGGCGGCGAGTAGGAGGTCGCGGCCGAAAGAGGTCAGTTCGTAGGCGAGAATGCTCGGCCGCTCGCCACGGCAGCGCGTCAACGCTCCCAACTCGACCAGTTTCGAGAGGTGACCGCGAAGCGTCGACTGCGCCGGCCCGCCGAGATCGGCGCGAAGGTCTGAGAGCCGCATCGGGCCGCCGGCCAGCACCCTCAGGACGAGCGCATTCAGCGGGACGGAGAGCAGGCTGAGGACGGCAGTGCCCGCTCGGGGCCGCTGACTCGCCTCAGCGGCGTGCGCGGACGCTGCGCTCCCTGACAGCTCCCTTCGAATACTTGAAAATATCGGATCAGTATATCCGGAGTACCGGATCAGGACAAGACGGCGCACGTAGCGCCCGGCGCAAGGCCGATCTGGAGTGTGAGCCTGCCAAACGGGACCTAGCCGTAGCGCTCGCCGATGATCGCGCGCAGCTTGGCGCGATCGTGGCGGGCGTGGACCCGGCGTACGGTCCCGGAGCGGGAGCGCATGACGAGCGATTCGGTGGTCGCGCCAGGGCCGCGATAGCGAACGCCCTGGAGCACGTCGCCGTCGGTGACGCCCGTGGCCGAGAAGAAGACATCCTCGCCCGAGCAGAGGTCGTTCGCGGTGAGGATGCGGTCGAGGTCGTAGCCGGCGTCGAGGGCGGCGCTGCGCTCCCCGTCGTTGCGCGGCCAGAGGCGACCGAGCAGCTGACCGCCCATCGACTTCAGCGCCGCGGCGGAGAGCACGCCCTCGGGAGTGCCGCCGATGCCCCAGAGGAGGTCGACGGGCGAGCGGTCGCTTACCGCGAGCAGCGCGGCGGAGACGTCGCCATCGGTGATCAGGCGGATGCGGCCGCCGGCCTCGCGCACTTCGCGCATCGCGTCCTCGTGGCGTGGGCGGTCGAGCATGACGACGGTGACGTCGCCGACGCTGCCGCCCTTGCGCTCGGCGATCAGCTTCAGCGTCTCGGGCAGCGGGCGGTCGAGATCGAGCAGGTCGGCGATCTCCTCGCCACCGGCCATCTTCTCCATGTAGACACAGGGCCCGGGGTCGAACATCGATCCGCGCTCGGCGAGCGCGATCACGGCGAGCGCGCTGGGCATGCCGAGGGCACAGAGGCGCGTGCCCTCGAGCGGGTCGACCGCGATGTCGGCAACCGGCGGGCTGCCGTCGCCGATGTGCTCGCCGTTGTAGAGCATCGGAGCCTCGTCCTTCTCCCCCTCGCCGATGACGACGACGCCGTCCATCGAGACCGAGTCGAGGACGAAGCGCATCGCGTCGACCGCCGCCTGGTCGGCGGCGATCTTGTCGCCTCGGCCGACCCAGCGGGCCGCGGCCAGCGCCGCCGCCTCGGTCACGCGCACCAGCTCCAGGGCGAGGTTGCGGTCGGGCTTTTGCTGCGAGGTCTCCCCCATCGGCCCGGCAGGCTATAGGGTCGGCCGGTGGCTCAACGCTGGGGACTGACGCTGCCGCTGCCGGGGCTCTCGCTCGCGGCTCACGAGGAGCTGGTGAAGCAGGCCGAGACCGCCGGCTACACCGACTTCTGGAGCGGTGAGACGAACGGGCCCGACGGCTTCACGCCGCTGGCGCTGAGCGCCGCGTGGACCGAGCGCGCGCGGCTCGGAACCGGGATCGTCGGCGTCTTCCAGCGCGGCCCCGCCCTGCTCGCCCAGGAGGCAGCGGCTCTGGCCAGCGCCTCGGACGGGCGCTTCGTGCTCGGCATCGGCTCCTCCTCGGACCGGATCGTCGAGGGCTGGAACGGGATCCCCTTCGAGCGCCCCCTGAGCAAGGTGCGCGAGACGCTCGAGTTCCTCCGGGTCGCGCTCGAAGGCGAGCGCACCTCCACCGGGTTCAAGCTCGAGACCGCGCCGGCCGAGCGGGTCCCGATCATGCTCGCGGCCCTGCGCGGCAAGATGCTCGACCTGGCCGTGGAGCGCGCCGACGGCGCCTTCACCAACTTCCTGCCGCTCGGCGGCCTGCCGAAGGTGACCGCGCAGCTGGAGGGGGCGCCCGACGGGTTCGAGCTGCTCTGCCGCTTCTTCTGCCTGCCGGGCGAGCGCGAGGCGGTCGAGCCGCTGGCCCGCTTCATGTTCTCCTCCTACATCACCGTGCCGGTCTACGCCGCCTTCTACCGCTGGCTCGGCTACGGCGAGGAGATCGACGCGATGATCGCCGCCTGGGAGTCGGGTGACCGCCAGGGCGCGGCTGCCGCTGCACCATGGGACCTGATCGAGGCGATGTTCATCTTCGGCTCCCCGGAGGAGATGAAGGAGCGGATCGGCGCCTTCGTCGAGGGCGGCGTCACCCTGCCGATCCTCACCCCGATCACCACGCCCGACAAGATGGGCGAGCTGATCGAGGCGCTGGGGCCGTCCTGATTAGCTCATTTCCTGCCGGGTAGCAGCAGCTTCGGCAGGCAAAGGAGGCAACGAAGGAGGGAAACCATGGCTGAGACGAAAACGCGCGCCCCGAGCGGGCGTCGCAAAACGACCACTCGCAAAACGGCAACGGCCAAACGCAAACCGGCGAACGCGCGCAAAGCACGCCCGCGCAGTCGCTCGTCAACGAACGGCGCCGGACAAGCGGATTCCGCACTCAAAGCAGTCGAGGGGACCGCAAAGCAGGCGGGCCACAGTGTGAGTGAGGCCGGACGCAACGTCGGGCGGGCGGCGCGTAAGGCGAAGGCGCCGCTGCTGGCGGGGGGCGCGGCCATGGCCGGTGCGGCCGGAGGCCTCGCGCTCGGCGCTCGCCAGGCTCGCAAGTCGAAGGCGCTGCGGCGCCCCAAGGTGAAGATCAGGTCGCAGGACCTCGCCCGGGCGGCGAGAGACGTGGGGCAGTTCGGAATGGACGTAGGGGAGCTGGCGACGGAGCTGCGCAGGAACCGCGAGTCAGCCGGCGGTTCCAAGCACCGCTCGCCGGTCGAGGTGGTCCTCGACGGCCTCACCCACCGCCGCCGAAGCGACTCCTGACCGCACGCCGGAGCTACAGCGGCCGAGCGAGGCTGAGGGCGTAGTCGCCGGCCGTGTCGGTGAACCAGCCGCTCATCGCCAGGCCGGCCTCCTCGTAGACGCCCTCCAGGCGCCCCTGGGTGAACTTGGAGGAGATCTCGGTCCGCATCTCCTCGCCGGCGGCGAAGCCGACAGCCATGTCGAGCTCCTCAAGGCGGATCGTCTGCTCGGCGAGGGAACGCAGGCGGATGTCCATGCGCGCCTCGCCCGCGTCGTAGCGGGCGACGTGCTCGAAGGCGTCGAGGTCGAAATCGGCCCCGAGCTCGCGGTTGAGCACGCGCAGGACGTTCTTGTTGAACTCGGCCGTGACACCGAGCGAGTCGTCGTAGGCTGCCTCGAGTCGCTCCGGCTCCTTGACCAGGTCGGTACCGAGAAGGAGGCGGTCCTCGGGGGCCATCAGACCCGCGAGCCTGGAGAGGAAGTCGTGCCGGGCGTCCGGGTAGAGGTTGCCGATCGTGCCACCGAGGAAGGCGACCAGCCTAGCGCCATCGTCATCCGGGATGCGCTCGAGGTCGTGCTCGAAGTCGCAGACGAGGCCGCGGATGGTGAGACCGGGGTACTCCTGGACCAGCGACTCCGCGGTCTCGTGGGTGATCTCCGCGGAGATGTCGACCGGGACATAGGTCCGCAGGCAGCCCGCATCGCGCATCGCGCTCAGCAGGTGGCGGGTCTTCGCGGCAGAGCCCGAGCCGAGCTCGACCAGCGTCCGCGGCCCCCCGGCCGCGGCGACGATCTCGCCGGCGCGGTCGCCGAGGATCGAACGCTCGGCCCGGGTCGGGTAGTACTCGGGCAGCTCGGTGATCTGCTCGAAGAGCTGGGAGCCGCGCTCGTCGTAGAAGTACTTAGGCGCCAGCTCCTTGGGATCGGTCGAGAGGCCGGCGCGGATGTCGCGCCGCATCCTCTCACCGCCGTCCGCGTCGAGGTGGACCTCGATCTCGATCGGAGGCTCGGTCGTTGTCATCTCACGTCCCCTGCGCAGCGCAGGCCGGAAAAGATCTGTCGGCGCTGGGGCAGGTCCCAGTTGCGAAAGCTTGGTCGCATGACGCTGGGATGAGTCGCCCACGAGCCGCCGCGCAGCACCTTGTACTCGTCGCCGAAGAAGGGCGCGGAGTACTCGCGGTAGGGGAAGGCCTCGAAGCCCGGATAGGCGAGGAAGTCCGAGGACGTCCACTCCCAAACTTGGCCGACCCCTGCGAGACGGTCATGTGCGGCCTCCCACTCGTGCTCGCTCGGCAAGCGCTTGCCTGCCCAGTGCGCGAAGGCGTCGGCCTCGTGCCAGGAGACGTGGATCACCGGCTCGGTGAGATCGACCGGCTCGCGACGCCCCATCGCCGTGCGCACCCAGCTCTCGCCGTCGCGCTCCCAGTACAGCGGCGGCTCGGCGCCGGTCTCCTCGACGAAGGCGAGGTAGGAGCCGTTGTCGACCGGCGCCAGATCGATCTCGAATGGCGCCAGCTCGACCGCGTGGCGCGGCCGCTCGTTGTCGTAAGCAAAACCTCGGGCTGCGGCGCCAATCTCATAGGCGCCGCCGTCCACGCGGATCGCCCCCGAGACGCGGGGCATCTCTCGAACGGGCGGATACTCAAAGCGCCGGGCCAACTGGCCCGGCGCTT
>DATDAQ010000130.1:0-7470 GCA_036525295.1 Solirubrobacterales bacterium
AGTTGCGCCTCGCCCCGAATCCTGGCCTGGAGCCGGCGCCCCTGCGCGATGCCGCGTCCGGCGGCGAGCTTTCGCGGGTGATGCTCGCCCTCAGCGGCTTCGGCGGCGCGGGGGGAGCGGGGACGCTCGTCTTCGACGAGATCGACGCGGGGGTCGGCGGCAAGACGGCCCGGGCGGTCGGTGAGCGGCTGCGGGCTCTTGGCGAGGGCCGCCAGGTGCTCTGTATCACTCACCTTCCCCAGGTCGCCTCCCAGGCCCAGACGCACTTCACGCTCGAGAAGGACGTCTCCGGCGAGCGCGCCAGCGCCACCGTGCGGCGGCTGGAGGGGGAAGGCGTCGTCGCGGAGATCCGCCGCATGCTCGGTGGCGAGCAGTCCGACGAGGCGGCGACTCAGCATGCCAGGGAGCTGCTCGCCGCGGCCTGAGAACCTGCCTTAAGCAGATTGCGGCGCTTGCCAGAGCGGCTAACCTGCTCCGGTGGCAACCACTGCCAGCCGTCGTCGTCTCCCCGCCCTCTTCTCTCGCCGCAACGGCGGATCCCCGGCCGAGGCGATCGAGGGCACGATCCGGCTCGGCCGCCGCACCAAGCACCTGGTCAAGCGCCTCGTCCCCGGCGACGTCGCGGTCGTCGACCACGTCAACATCGACCGCATCGCGGCCGAGGAGCTGATCGCGACCGGCGTCCGGGTCGTGATCAACGCCGCGCCGTCCTCCAACGGTCGCTACCCGAACGCGGGGCCGTTGCTGCTCGCCCGCGCAGGCGTGGTGCTGGTCGACGCCGACGGCGCCGACCCGTTCGAGCTGCTCGGCGAGGGCGACCGGGTGACGATCGACGCCGGCGCCGTGCTCGCGGGCGATCAGGAGGTCCTGCGCGGCCGCGTGCTCGGGGTCGCGGAGCTGGAGATCCAGCTCGAAGAGCAGCGCGAGCGGGTCGACGAGGCGCTCGCCGAGTTCGCCGAGAACACGGTCGCCCACGTGCGCCAGGAGACCGACCTGCTCACCGGCGCCGTCGAGTTCCCGCCGACACGCGCCTCCTTCCGCGACCGTCACGTCCTGATCGTGGTTCGCGGCGAGCACCACCGCCGCGACCTGCAGGCGCTGCGCGCCTACATCCGCGACGTGCGCCCGCTCATCGTCGCCGTCGACGGCGGCGCCGAGGCGGTGCTGGAGGCGGGCCTGAAGCCGGACCTGATCCTCGGCGACATGGACTCCGCGGGCGACGAGGCGCTGCGCTGCGGGGCGGAGCTGGTCGTCCACGCCTATCCCGACGGGCTGGCCCCCGGGCGGCAACGCCTGCTCGATCTCGGCCTCGATCACACGGTGCTGCCCGCCGCCGGCACCAGCGAGGACGTCGCGATGCTGATGGCCTTCGAGAAGGGCGCCGCGCTGTTCGTCAGCGTCGGCGCTCACTTCAACCGGATCGAGTTCCTCGACCGCAAGCGCGGCGGCATGTCCTCGACCTTCCTCACCCGGCTGCGGATCGGCGAGAAGCTGGTTGACGCGAAGGGCGTCAGCCGCCTCTACAACCCGAGCTCCCCCTTCGGCCCGCTCGTCCTCTTCGTGGCCGCCTTCGCGATCCTGGTCGCGATCGTCGTCATCACCGCGCCCGCCCTCGGCGACCTCTTCGACCTGGTCTGGCTGAAGGTCAAGATCTGGCTGGGGCTCTAGTGGTCCATCCTGCAACTCCGCGCACCGATCTGGCGGCTGCAAACCTTCGCCCGCCTTTGTCCTCGGTCGGCCGAATAGTCACAACTATTCGGCCTCCCTGCGTCCGCGGCGTGCTCGGTTTTCGCTCGCCATATCGGCACGGGACTTACAGGATGGACCACTAGCGGCCCGTCGGGGTCGCCATTAGCCTTCTCCGCCTCGATGGGTTACAGCGCCAAATACCACGCGACCTCGATGATCGCCGTGTTCCTCGCCCTCGCGATCGGGATCCTGATCGGTGCCGAGTTCGGCGGCGACGCGCTGACTAATACTCGCCGGGACCTCGAGCGCAGCCTCACCGGCAACCTGCAGGATGCTCGCGACCGGGCCGACGAGCTGAGCGCCGAACTGGCTCGCTCCGACGAGTTCGCCAGCGGCGTCTACCCCGCGCTGGTGAGCGACCGGCTCTCCGGGAGGCGGATCGGGGTCGTCGCCCTCGGCGACCTGCCGGGGGAGACCTCGGCGGCGATCGAGGACGCGCTGGAGCCGACCGGGGCGCGCCTGGTCGGCGTCGGCGTGGTGCGCGAGCCGGTCGACCTGCGCGGCCTAGCGGGCGACCTCTCGAAGACGCGCTTCGCCGCGCTGCGCCGCGACCCAGAGGCGCTCACCGCCTTCGGCGTCGGGCTGGGACGGCAGATCGTCCGTGGCGGCACCCTGCCCGAGCTTGTGCGTGGCCACCTCTTCTCCCGGGCAAGCGGCAATTTCGGCGCGCTCGACGGGGTCGTCGTCGTGCGCGACGTGCCCGAAGAGATGGGCCAGGTGCAGCGCGCCAACGCGAGCAGGTTCGAATCGGCGCTGATCGCCGGCATCGCCGGCACCCGCACGGCCGCGGTCGGCGTGGAGACCTCCGACGCCGAACCGTCGTCGGTCTCGTTCTTCAACGGCAACGACCTGACCAGCGTCGACGACGTCGAGCTGGCGGCGGGCCGGGTCGCGACGGTCTTCGCCCTGCTCGGCGCCAAGGGCAGCTTCGGGGTCAAGGGCTCGGCCGACCGCCTGCTGCCGGACCTGCTGCCGCCGGTGGAGCCTGCGAGCCCGTGACCTGGGTCGGGCTCCCGGTCGCCATCGCGGTCGCCCTGCTCGTCGTGCCGGCTGGTGTACGCGGCCTCTTCGACGCTGGTCTGGTGCGGGAGAACTACCGCGGTGCCTCGCTCGCCTTTCCGCTGGGCGCGGTGCTGGCGACGGCGGCGCTGGTCGCTTTGGCGCCACTCGCCTTCCTCGACGACCGCGCCGACATCGACCTGCTCGTCCCGGAACTGCGACGCTGGATGCCCTACCTGCTGGGCATCGCCTTCCTCGGCTTCCTCGACGACTCGCTGGGGCGGGGCGAGGCGACGGGCGCGCCGCGCGGCTGGCGCGGACACGCGAGGGCGCTGCGCCGCGGCAGCCTCTCGACCGGGGCCGTGAAGGCGCTGGGGGCGCTGGCGCTCGCCGCCTACGTCGTCTCCGGGCGCGGGCTGGAGTCCTGGCGCTACCTCGCTGACGTTGCCCTGCTGATCCTCGCCACCAACGCCTTCAACCTGCTCGACCTGCGGCCGGGGCGGGCGGAGAAGTGCCTGGCACTGCTCGGGGCTGGACTCTGCCTCGGCGCCTGGACCTTCGCGCCGCTGGAGCTGCTTGGGATCTTCGCCGGCCCGGTGGCGGTCGGCGCCTGGTTCACTCTGCGCGAGCGGGCGATGCTCGGGGACACCGGCTCCAACCTGCTCGGCGCGGTCGCCGGGGTCTGGCTGCTGACAACGCTGGGCGCCGACGCCCGCCTCCTCGCCCTTGCCGCCGTCGCCGGACTGACCATTTACGGAGAGTTGCGTTCGATCTCCGCCGCGATCGATTCGGTTCCGCCACTGCGATGGCTAGACTCGCTCGGCAGAGCATGAGTCGGCCCTCCCAAGGAGATACGAGGTTCATTTTCGTCACCGGCGGAGTGGTCTCGGCTCTCGGAAAGGGGATTGCCGCCGCCTCGATCGGCCGCCTCCTCGTCTCCCGCGGCTACCGGGTCCAGCTGCAGAAGTTCGACCCCTACATCAACGTCGACCCGGGGACGATGAGCCCCTTCCAGCACGGCGAGGTCTTCGTCACCGAGGACGGGTCGGAGACCGATCTCGACCTCGGCCACTACGAGCGCTTCACCGACGAGAACACCTCGCGTGCCTCCAACGTCACCGCCGGCGCCGTCTACAACTCGGTGATCAACCGCGAGCGCCGCGGCGACTACCTCGGCGCCACGGTGCAGGTGATTCCGCACATCACCAACGAGATCAAGAACCGGATCCTGATCGTCGCCGAGTCCCAGGCAGTCGACTTCGTCATCACCGAGATCGGCGGCACGGTCGGCGACATCGAGTCGCTGCCCTTCCTCGAGTCGATCCGCCAGCTCAACACCGACCTCGGGCCGAAGCGGTCGATGTTCGTCCACCTGACCCTGGTCCCCTACGTCGGCCACGCCGGCGAGCTGAAGACGAAGCCGACGCAGCACTCGGTCAATGAGCTGCGGCGGATCGGGATCCAGCCCCACGCGCTGGTCTGCCGCTCCGAGGGACGGCTCGACCGCGAGATCCGCGAGAAGATCGCGCTCTTCGCCAGCCTCCCGGTCGACGCGGTGATCTCGGCCAACGACGTCGACAACATCTACAAGGTGCCGCTGGTCTTCCGCGCCGAGGGCGTCGACGACTTGGTGCTCGACCACTTCGACATGGAGGCCCCGGCGCCCGACCTGGCCGAGTGGGAGGCGATGATCCGCCGCGCCGACACGGCGGAGGGCAAGGTGCGGATCGCGCTGGTCGGCAAGTACGTGCAGCTCGCCGACGCCTACAAGTCGGTGATCGAGGCGCTCGAGCACGGCGGCATCCACCACGGCGCGAACGTCGAGGTCGTGCTGGTCGACTCCGAGAACTTCGACCCCGAGCGGCTGGAGGGCGCGGACGGGATCCTCATCCCAGGTGGCTTCGGCGAGCGCGGGATCGAGGGCAAGGTCGCGGCGGCGCGGATCGCCCGCGAACGCTCGATTCCCTATCTGGGGATCTGCCTCGGGATGCAGATCGGGGTGGTCGAGTTCGCGCGGACGGTCGCCGGCATGGAGGGCGCCAACTCGGCCGAGTTCGATCCCGAGACGCCGTTCCCGGTGGTCGACCTGCTGCCCGAGCAGAAGGAAGTCTCCGAGATGGGCGGCACGATGCGGCTCGGCGCCGACCCGGTGAAGCTGCATGACGGCACGCGGGCGCGCGAGATCTACGGCGAGGCGGTCATCTACAAGCGCCACCGTCACCGCTATGAGGTCAACAACCAGCTGCGCCGCCGGCTCGAGGACGAGGGCCTGGTCTGCGGCGGAACCTCGCCGGACGAGCGCTTGGTCGAGATGGTCGAGCTCCCCGACCATCCGTTCTTCGTCGCCTCCCAGTTCCACCCCGAGTTCAACTCCCGCCCGAACCGCCCCGAGCCGCTCTTCCGCGAGTTCGTCGGCGCCGCGGCGCGCCACGCCGGCGAGCGTCCGGCCGACGGCAGCGAGCTGCCCGAGTCCGAGGGTTCCTCTGTAGCCCACTAGCCTTCTCCGCGTGGAGAGGCTTCTGGAGACCTTCGTTCGGCTCTGCGAGATCCGCAGTCCGACGGGCGAGGAGCGCGAGGTGGCGGACACGATCGCCGCCGAACTGCGCGCGCTCGGGCTCGAGGTGAGCGAGGACGACGCCGCGGGGCCAGCCGAGGCGGGTGCGGGCAACATCCTCGCCCGCTTGCCGGGAACGAGCGAGGAGTGGGTGATGTTCTGCGCCCACGTCGACACCGTCCCGCACAAGGGCCAGATCGAGGTGGTCGAGTCCGAGGGCGTCTTCCGCAGCGTGGGGGACACGATCCTCGGGGCCGACAACAAGGCGGCGGTGGCGGTCTTCATGGAGCTGGTGGCGCGTCACGTCACCGAGCCGCCGCCGGTCGGGATCGAGCTGGTCCTGACCGTCGCCGAGGAGCAGGGCCTGCGCGGTGCCAGGGCTTTCGACGTCTCGGCCCTGCGTTCGAAGCGCGGTTTCGTCCTCGACCACGCCAGCGCGATCGGCGAGGTGATCGTCACCTCGCCGACCCAGCAGCGCGTGCTCGCCGACTTCCACGGGGTCGAGGCGCACGCCGGCATCCGGCCCGAGGACGGCAGCAACGCGATCGCCGCCGCGGCAGCCGCGATCTCGCGGATGAAGCTGGGACGACTCGACGAGGAGACGACCGCCAACGTCGGCGTGATCTCCGGTGGGACCTCGGGGAATGTCGTCCCCGGGCACTGCGCGATCGTCGCCGAGGCACGCAGTCTCGACTCCGGTCGGGCCGCCGAGGTCGCCGGGTCGCTCAGCGATGCCTGTGCCTGGGGCGCCAGCGAGCATGGCTGCGACGCCGACGTGCGGATCGAGGAGCTTTTCCGCGGCTACCGGATCCCGTCCTCCTCGCCGGCGCTGGCCCTGGCCGAGGCGGGGTTGCGGAGTGCAGGGTTCGACCCCGAGCGCACGGCAACCGGAGGTGGCAGCGACGCCAACGCGCTGATCGTCGACGGCTTCGACTGCGTCCTGCTCGCCAACGGCACCGAGGCCAACCACACGTCCGACGAGGCCGTGAGCGCTCGCAACCTCGACGCGATGCTCGAGGTCTGCGAGGGCATCGTCGCGGCGGCGGCCTAGTGATCCGGTGAGCGGCCGGCTGAAGCTGCGCCGCGGTGTGGTCGTCAGCGCGGAGCCGCTGATGGTCGAGGTCGACGGCGAGCGCCGGGCGGCCTGGGCCGACACGGCCCTGCTGGGTGAGATGCGCGAGGGCGACGAGGTCGTCGTCAACGTCGAGGCCCTGGACCTGGGTCTCGGCTCGGGCGGCCTCGACGTCGTCCACGTCAACCTGACCCGCGGCCTGCAGGGCGGTCCGCCAGGCGAGGAGCACGTGATGAAGCTCAACTACACCTCCCTCCAGCACACAGTCGACCCAATCGAGCTTCCGGCGCGCCTTATCCCCGATATACCGGGAAAAGGCGCACCGGAAGAGGTCAAAGCGATCATGCCCGTACTGGTCCTGCCGCTTCACGGGCATCTGGCGCCGGCGGCCTGGGCAGCGGCGCAGGGGGCGCCGGGGCTGAAGGTGGGCTACGTGCAGACAGGGGGAGGGGCCCTGCCGGGCTCGCTCAGCCGCGACGTCGCCGAGCTGCGCGAGCGCGATCTGCTTTGCGGTCACGTCACCGCCGCTCCCGCATACGGAGGCGAGCACGAGGCGCTCTCGGTCGCGGGCGCGCTCGACGCCGCAGCCCAATCCCTCGGCTGGGACGCAGCGATCGCAGGACCGGGGCCGGGCATCATCGGCTCCGACACTCGCCTCGGCCACGGCGGGATAGCAGCCCTCGACACCGCCCACGCCTCCCTCGCCCTCGGCCTCCCGACCCTCCTCTCACCCCGCCTCTCCAACGCCGATCCCCGCGAGCGCCACAAACCGGTGAGCCACCACACCCTCACCGTCCTCCAGATGCTCCTAGGCCCCGTCGAGATTCCGGTCCCCGCCAGCGACCCGGTCCCGATCGCAATCCTCGCCACCGCCGCGGGTTGGCGTCACCGCCTCCGCGAGGCTCCAGTCAATCTCTCCGGCTACGAAGAAGCCGGACTCCCTGCTCGAACGATGGGCCGCACCATCGTCGAGGATCCGCCCTTCTTTGCAGCGGCCCTCGCCTCCGGTCAGGCCCTGGCCGATTCGACCGCGGGTGGCGTGGGGTGAGGGGGGTCGAGGACGGACCGTGGCCCGCCCGCAGTGCCCCCCTCCCCC
>DATDAQ010000131.1:0-3725 GCA_036525295.1 Solirubrobacterales bacterium
CACCTGGACGGCCTGGTCCGGGATCGCCACCGTGCTAGGCCCGGCCGGCGGCGGAGCACTGATCGGCCTCAGCTCCTGGCGGGCGATCTTCTGGGTCAACCTGCCGCTGATCGCGGCGACGGTCGCGCTCACCCTCCACTCGGTTCGGGAGAGCCGCGATCCCGATGCCTTCCGCGGCATCGACTGGACCGGGATCGGACTCTCGGCGGCCGGGCTCGGCGGTCCGGTCTTCGCCCTGATCGAGCAGCCGACCCGGGGCTGGGGCGATCCGCTGGTCTGGGTGCCCTTCGTAGCCGGCATCGTCTGCTTCGCGCTCTTCGTTTGGCACGAGGCACGGGCGCGCCACCCGATGCTCGACCTCGGCCTCTTCAGGATCCGCAACTTCGCCGTCGCCAACCTGACCACGCTGACCGCCTACGCCGGGCTGATCGGCGGCCTCTTCTTCGTCGGCCTCTTCCTCCAGCAGGTGTCGGGCTACTCGCCGCTTGAGGCGGGGCTGGCGACGACGCCGATATCGCTGATCCTCTTCTTCCTCTCGCCGCGCTGGGGCAGGCTCGCCTCCGGCACCGGCCCGCGCCTGCCGATGACGGTCGGCCCGATCGTCGGCGGCATCGGCCTGCTGATGCTGCTGATGATCGGCAGCGACGCCGACTACCTCACCGAGGTCCTGCCCGGGATCCTCGTCTTCGGCCTCGGCCTCTCGGCCACCGTGGCGCCGCTGACCGCGACGGTGCTCGACTCCGTGGAGGAACGCCACGTCGGCATCGCCTCGGGCGTCAACAACGGTGTCTCGAGGGTCGCCGGCCTGCTGGCGATAGCCGTGCTCGGTGCCGTGATCTCCGCCTACTTCGGCTCGACCCTCGACTCCAACCTAGGCGACCGCCCCCTCGGCCCCCGCGCCGAGCGAACCGTCTCCGACGCCAAGGCCCAACCGCTCGCTGTGCCGGCAACCGGCCAGCTTCCCCCCGCCCAGGCAGCCCGCGTGAGCACCGCCTCCGCCGAGGCCTCCACCTCGGCTTTCCACCTCGGCATCGGCATTGCCGGCCTCCTGATGATCGTCGGCGGCGCCGTCTCAGCCGTCGGAATCCAGAACCCGCGCCGCACCACCCAAGCTATCCCCAGCAGGGGTTCTGCCCAAGCCGGCGAGTGCGGTCACGGAGTTGACGCCGACTGCGCCGAGCCTGAGCGAGCACCCGTAGCCGAGCCGGCCTGAGCCGAAGCCGGCTACCGAACCCGCTTGAGGCCAGGGACGGGGTGCCCTCGGACCGGCGGATACTCAAAATGCCGGTTTCTCAGACCGGCATTTGTCGGGACGAGGGCACCCCGTCCCTGGCCCCCAATAGGCTCCGGCCCAATGTCCAAACCGATCGTCTTTTCGGGAATCCAACCCACCGGCCGCAAGCACCTCGGCAACTACATAGGCGCTATCCGCCAATACGTAGAGGGCCAAGACCGCGGCGACCCGGCGATCTTCTGCATCGTCGACCTGCACGCGATCTCAGTCGCCTATGACCCCGCCGAGCTGCGCGAGCGGCTCTATGACACGACCGCGATCCTGCTCGCCGCCGGCCTCGACCCCGAGCGCTGCATCCTCTTCCGCCAGTCCGACGTGCGCGAGCACGCCGAGCTGACCTGGCTGCTCTCGGCGGTCACCTCGCACGGCGATCTGAACCGCATGCACCAGTTCAAGGACAAGTCGGCGAAGCAGCGCGAGCTGGTCTCCGCTGCGCTCTTCTTCTACCCGGTGCTGATGGCCGCCGACGTGCTTGCCTACAAGGCGACCGAGGTGCCGGTCGGCGACGACCAGCGCCAGCACGTCGAGCTGATGCGCGAGATCGCCCGCCGCTTCAACGAGCGCTTCGGCGAGACCCTGGTGGTGCCGGAGATGCTCATCCCCGGGGTCGGCGCCCGGATCATGGACCTGCAGGAGCCGGAGCGGAAGATGTCGACCACCGGCGGCACCGAGAACGGGACGATCCTCGCCCTCGACGAGCCGGACGCGATCCGCAAGAAGCTCGGCAGCGCCGTCACCGACTCGGGCCGCGAGGTGCTGCGCGGCCCCGGCAAGGCGGGCATCGCGAATCTGATCGACATCCTCGCCGTCGCCCGCGGCATCGACCCCTCCGAGGTCGAGCGCGAGTTCGAGGGCAAGGGCTACGGCGACTTCAAGAAGGCCGTCGCCGAGGCCACGGTCGAGCTTCTCACCCCGGTCCGCGAGCGCTACGCCGAGCTGCGCCCCGACGAGGCGGCGATCGAGGCGGCCCTCGTCGCCGGCGCCGAGAAGGCCCGCGCGATCGCCGCCGGCACCCTCGCCGAGGTTCGCGACCGCATGGGCATCGGCCCATCGCGTTAAGTTTGAAACCGTGACCGTCGCCGAGCTGGACCTCGACCTCGACGTCTTCGCCGGTCCCTTCGACCTGCTGATGGCGGTCGTGCTGCGCGAGGAGGTGAGCCTGCTCGAGGTCTCCCTGGCCGAGGTCGTCGTCGCCTACGTCGAGCATCTCGAGCGCGAGGACGAGCTGGAGCTCGACGTGGCCACCGAGTTCCTCGTCCTGATCGCCTCGCTGCTGGAGCTGAAGTCGCGCCTGCTGCTGCCCGGCGAAGAGGAGGGGCTGGAGGACGTGACGCCGGAGGAGGCGGTCGAGGAGCTGGTCGCCCGCCTGCTCGAGTACCGCCGCTACCGCGACGCCGCGGCGACCCTGGAGCAGCGCTTCGAGGCGGCGCGCGGCTATCTGTACCGCTCGGCGCCGCTGCCCCCGGAGCTGCGAAAGGTTGCGCTCGACGCGGCGACGGCCGTCTACGAACCCGACCGCCTCGGGACCGCCCTCGGCGACCTGCTGACGGCGCCGCCGGAGCTGAACCTCGACCACATCCGCCCGACCGTCTCGCTGGAAAAGCGGCTTGGGGCCCTGCGCGCCGCGCTCCGCGCGCACTCGACGATCGACTTCGACGAGCAGTTCGGCGGCGAGGACCGGCTCACCCAGGCGGTGACCCTCTTCGCCCTGCTCGAGCTCTATCGCAAGGGCGAGGTGACCTGGGAGCAGACCGAGGCCTTCGGCCCGATCCAGATCCGCAAGCGGGAGGCAGGCGCGCAATGAGTGACCTGGCACGGACGATCGAGGCGCTGCTCTTCCTCTCCCCGCAGCCCGTCAGCGCCCGCGACCTTGCCGAGGCGGCCGAGGCGACCGAGGGCCAGGTCGAGGAGGCGATCGGGCTTCTGCGCGAGGACCTCGCCGAGGGCAAGCGGGGAGTGGTTCTCCGCGAGATCGCCGGCGGCTTCGCCCTCGCCAGCGATCCAAGCAGTGAGGCAGCCGCGCGGCGCCTGCTGGCCAAGCCCCGCACCCCGCCGCTGACACAAGCTCAAGCCGAGACGCTCGCCATCGTCGCCTACCTGCAGCCGGTCACCCGCCCCGAGGTCGCGAGGATTCGCGGCGTCACCTCAGAGTCGGCGGTGCAGACGTTGGCCGAGCGGGGGCTGATCGAGGAGACGGGTCGTTCGCAGTTTGGGGCGGCGATCTTCAAGACGACGGAGCTCTTTGAGCGGCTGTTCGGTCTGTCCGGGTTGGACCAGTTGCCCGATCCGTCCAAGTTCGATCCGACGCCGGAGGATGAGCGCGAGCTACGGGAGCGACTCCTCAAGGCGGGAGAGCAACGCAGTGAGCCCTGAGGCGGGGAGGGCCGGGGGAGGGTCCGTCGGAGCAACAGCGGGGAGGCTCCGTCGGACC
>DATDAQ010000132.1:0-9750 GCA_036525295.1 Solirubrobacterales bacterium
CTGAGTTTTCCCGCCACATGCGGTGGGAAAACTCAGACACGCCCTGCCGGAACGGCGTTTGTGTTAGTAACTCCTCATGAGAAGAATCGGGATGAGGCTGTGGCTCGGCGGCGCGTTCGCTGCCGTCTCGCTGATCACCGCCTTCGCCGTCTACCTCTTCGGCGATGACCAGCGTGCTCTCGTCGTCTCGGTCCTGATCGGCGTCCTCGCCGGCTTCCTGATCGCGGTCGCGATCACCCACCGCGTCTCGCGCCTGGCCCAGGCGGCGGGGGAGATGGCCTCGGGGTCCTTCGACGTGCCGCTGAAGGTCTCCGGGCCCGACGAGATCGGCGACCTCGCTCGCGCCCTGGAGTCGATGCGCGCCTCGCTCAAAGAGAGCTTCGGCGTGCTCACCGCCGACCGCAACAAGCTCGAGGCGATCTTCGACGGCCTCACCGACGCGGTGATGGTGGTCGACGACGAGGGCCCGGTGCGCTTCTCCAACAGCGCCGCGGTCGAGCTGCTCGAAGGCGGGCGGCCGCCGGAGGCGATGCTCCCCCAGCTCCGCCGCGCCGCCGAGTTCGGTTTCGCGGCCCACCCGGCGCTGCGGATCGGCGACCGCGCCTACGCGATGCAGGCGCGCGCCCTGCCCGGCGAGCGAGCGGTCCTCGCCGTCGTTCGCGATCGCACCGAAGAGATGCGGCGCGAGTTCGCCGAAGCCGACTTCGTCTCCAACGCTGCCCACGAGCTGCGCAACCCGCTGGCCGGGATCTCCGGCGCGATCGAGGTGCTGCAGGACGGCGCCAAGGACGACCCCCGGGCCCGCGACCACTTCCTCACCCGCCTCGGCGAGGACGCCGAGCGGATGAACCGCCTCACACAGTCGCTGCTCACCCTCGCCCGGGTCGAGTCGGTCGGGGCGGGGGAGACCGAGGTGGTCGACGTGCCGGTCGCGATCCGCGACGTCGTCGCCGCGGTCGAACCACCCAAACACATCGATCTCGTCGTCGAGGCCGAGCCCGATCTGGCCGCCAAGGGGGACCCGACCCTGCTGCGCCAGGTGATGATCGGCTTGCTCACGAACGCGTTCAAGAACACGCCACCCCCCGGCACCGTTACGGTTCGCGGCCGTCGCGACAGCGAGACGAACGTGATCATGGAAGTCATCGACACAGGAACGGGCATCCCCGCGGCGGAGATCGAGCGCGTCTTCGAGCGCTTCTACCGCCGCAGCGAGACCCGCAAACAGGAGGGCTTCGGCCTCGGCCTGGCGATCGCCAGGCGGATGGTCGACGTGATGGGCGGCCAGATCGGCGCCACCTCGACGGAGGGAGAGGGCAGCACCTTCTGGGTTCGCCTCCCCATCGCCCAGCCGAGCCCGACCCCGGTGGCATGAGCGCGGAGCGAGCAAGCGTGCATATCTGGTTCTTCGCGCCGCGAGCGAAGCGCGATCGGATGTGCCTGTGAGCATCGGACGCATCCTCGTCGCCGACGACGAGCCCTCCGTTCGCGAGTCGGTCGGCTACGCGCTCGCCCAGGATGGCTTCGACGTCGACGTCGCCGAGGACGGCACCGAAGCCGCCGAGAAAGTCGCTGGCGACACCGTCCCCTACGACCTGCTGATCCTCGACATCATGATGCCGGGGCCCAGCGGCCTCGACATCTGCCGCGAGGTGCGATCGCGCAGCGCCGTACCGATCATCGTCCTCACCGCCAAGGACGCCGAGGTCGACAAGGTGGTCGGCCTGGAGGTCGGTGCCGACGACTACGTCACCAAGCCCTTCTCGGTGCGCGAGCTGCTCGGCCGTGTGCGCGCCCAGCTGCGCCGCCGCGAGCTCGACCGCGGCCCGCTCAACCAGGCCGTGCGGATCGAAGCCGGGCCGGTGGCGATCGACCTCGTCCGCCACGTGGCGATGGTCCGCGAGGTGCCGATCAGCCTCACCCGCTCCGAGTTCCAGCTCCTCCGCCTCCTGGTCAGCCGCCCCGGCGAGGTCTTCGCCCGTCGTCAGATCATGGAGGAGCTCTGGCAGACCGAGTTCGACGGCGACGAGCGCGCCTGCGACGTCCACATCTCCAACCTCCGCCAGAAGGTCGAGCGCGACCCCCAGCGCCCCGAACTGGTCGTCACCGTGCGCGGCGTCGGCTACAAGTTCGAAGGCGGGAGCGACATGCCGGGCGTGGTCTAGCCGAGGATCGCGAAGCGCTTGCGGACCGGCTTGGAGGTGTTGGCGGCCGAGTCGGTGGCGCGGAGGACGGCCAGGTAGCGGCCCGGGCGGGCCTTGAAGTGCTTGCCGTGGGCGCCCAGGAAGAAGCGGTTGATGCCGATGAACGCCTTCCACTCGGCGTAGCCGTTGAACTTGCGGCCGCCCTTGGGGCGGAGGCGGTAGTACTCGGCCTCGAGCGTGCCGCGCTCGCTGATCTGGGCCGCGGTCGGCGTGCCGCCGCGGCCGTGCAGCTGCTGGCGCTTGACGCTCACCGCACCCAGGGTCGGCCTCTTCACGTCGAGGTTGAGGGGCGCCTGCGGCCCGGGGTCGGAGCTCGGGTTGCCGGGGACGTCGGAGACGATCACCTCGCCCCGCACCGCGGAGTGCAGCTTGCACTGGAAGAGGTAGGTGCCGGGCTGGGGGAACTGCAGCGTGAAGCTGTAACCGAGCTGGTGGCCGGGGGCGTCGGTGGTGGGGTCGGAGTCCAAGCCGAGCGCGTTGGCGGAGGTCCCGGTCACCGAGTGGGCGAGGTCCGGCCCGATCCAGTCCCAGGTCACCTTCTCGTTCAGGTCGATCTCGACCCGGGCGTTCGACCAGGCGAAGTTGGAGATCGAGACCCGGGTGTTGGCGGCGTCGGCCCCGGGGGCCGCCAGCAGCGTCATTGCGGTCGCAGTTATCGCCGCATAGCGGACACGACTGCGACCGCAGTCCCTTAGGAGACGACGTACCAACCGTTCATTCCCTGATGGAGGTGCTGGAAGACGTGGCAGTGGTAGAACCACCGGCCCGGGTTGTCCTCGGCGATCTCGAAGCTGAAGGAGTCCGCCGGGCCGAAGGTCTTGTTGTCGACGATCGTGCCGTCGGGCTCCGTCCAGCGATGCCCGTGCAGGTGGAAGGTGTGAAAGAAATTGTCGACGCCGTAGACGTGGAACGCGACCCGCTCGCCGACCTTCGCTTCCAGGGTCGGTGTGTTGCCGGCGTAGGCCTTGCCGTTGACGCAGTAGTAGGTGTTGCGCAGCCCCGTGGTCGAGGGGTCCCAGGTGTGGAAGGCGAGGAAGAAATCGCGGTTGGGGGCCGCTTCCCCCGCCTTGCGGATCAGCAGGGGGCCGAAGAGACCGCGGAAGACCGGCAGCGGGTCCATCGGCCCATGGTCGTGGTAGAGCCAGGTCCCCTCGGTCCCCTCGCGGCATTCCCAGACGTAGGTGAAGGTGCGGTCGTGCTGGACGAAGCCGCCGGGGTCGGTCCATTTGCCCTTGTAGGCGCCGTCCATTTCGTTCGAGTAGAAGATCCCGTGCGGGTGCACGGTCACCGGCGCCTTCAGCCTGTTGCGAAAGTGGACGACGACCGTGTCGCCGACTTCGGCCTCGATCAAGGGCCCCGGTACGGTGGCCGGCCCGAGCGGCGCCTCGAAGCCGGGCGAGTAGGGGCGGTAGGCGTAGGCCTCGAAGGTGCTGTGGCCTTGACCGGCTCGGCCATCATCTGGTCGCGGTGGGTGGGGACGATGTTCCAGGGCCGCTGCTCGGCGGCGACCCAGTACTCACGGACCCGCGCGCTCGCCGTCGCCGTCGCGGCGACCGAGGCCGAGGCGGCGCTGCCGTTGGCCGCCGCGACCCGCGGCGGCACCTCGACGCCGCCGGCCAGCCGGTCGACGTCGATCTGCCCCTCCTCGGTGCTCACCCGCTGGCCTGCCAGCGTGCAGACGAAGGCCGCCCCGGTTAGGCCGAGGAAGGAGCGGCGGTCTAGCGGGCTGGGGCTCACCGCCGCCTACTTCTTCACCGTCACCGTCAGCTTCATCTTGGTCGGGTGGATCGTGCAGATGTAGCGGTAGCTGCCCGGAGTGGGGAAGGCCTTGACGAAGGTGGCGTTGGTCACCGCCGTCGTCTTGGTCGAGTACGTGCCCTTCTTCTTCAGATTCTTCGGGCCCTGCTTCAGGTACACGTCGTGGGACTCGACGTTGGTCGCCGCCCACGCCCACTTGACCTTGCCTTCCTTGCGGATCGTCACCGCGCTCGGCCCGAAGAAGAAGTCGACGACTTCGACGACCGCCGGCTTCGCCGCCTTGGCAGGGGGGCTCGTCGCCGCAGAGCCGGCGAAAGTGGCGAGGGCCAGGCAAGCCGCCCCCGCCACAGCCCGCTCTCGGCTGCCCCTCACGGGCACGCCACCTCTCCCGGCTGGGCCGGGACCTCGACCGGCGTGAAGCCCTCGAACGCTGGGTGGGCCGGCACACGCCGCACCCAGCTGCACTCCTGGTTCTGCGGCGGGCTCTGCCCGGCGTAGCCGAGGATCGTCGCCGGGTCGCTGAGGTCGGTGAGGACGACCTGGATGCCGGCGAAGAGGTTGATGCTCTGTACCCGGTCGGCCAGCACGGGAGGCTGCGGGCAGCCGGGATAGATCTGGCCCAGCGGCACCGAGCCGTTGCCCGGGGCGAAGCTCGAGCCGGCGCTGTTGCCGGCCCAGCAGTTGCCGCCGCCGGTGGCGTCGCTGAGGAAGTCGTATTCCCCGTTCGGGTCGGCCCCGTCCCGTCCCATCGTGTTTTCGGCGATCTGGTTGTTGATGCTCTTGGCGTCGTTGCCCTCGTTGGCGACGAAGGATTCCCCCGGCCCCGAGAAGGCCGCGATGCCCCACTTGTAGTTGCCGAAGACGTTGTTCTGCCGCACGATGTTGCCGGCGCCGCCGTAGAGGATGATGCCGGTCCCCATTGGGTAGTTGATCGTCAGGCCGGAGAGCTCACCCAGTCCGGCCGAGATCGTTTTGAAGGACGAGCCGGCGAGGAAATAGTCGTAGTTGTTCCAGAACACGTTGTTCTGTTCGATGTAGTTCCAGCCGTTCGGCTCGTACCCCTCGCTGTCGAGCGTGTTGGGCACGATCCCGGCCCCGTTGTTGAAGAAG
Source organism: Solirubrobacterales bacterium (assembly GCA_036525295.1). GTDB lineage: Bacteria > Actinomycetota > Thermoleophilia > Solirubrobacterales > 70-9 > VRUE01. The sequence goes on from DATDAQ010000132.1 coordinate 5,073, forward strand.
TTCGAGTCGACGATCTTCACGTACTTCGAGTTGGTGCCGGAGTAGCCGAGCACGTTTTCGTAGCTGTTCAGGTCGCGCAGGACCGTCCACTTCGGCTTCGCCTGGCAGGGCGGCGGCGCGTCGCCGTGGTTGGTCCAGGTGGTGGTGTCGCAGGGCGTTTCGCCGATGTAGAAGGCCGAGTCGCCGTGGCGCCAGCCGCTCGAGTGGAGCATCTTGCCGCCCAGGCAGCCCTTGGCGAAGAGGCCGTAGGAGCGGTTGCTCGAGGCGAGCAGGTTTTCCATCTTGAAGCCGTCGCATTCCTGCCCCGCCTGGGTCGCGGCGTGGATGAAGAAGCCGTTCGATTCGTAGTTGCGCGCCCACAGGTTGCGAATCACGAGGCCGTTCACGTCGACCGCCTCGATCCCGTTCTGGGCCGGTCCCAGCTCGCCCTTGGCGTTCTTGCCTTCGAGGATCTGCTTGTGCGGGTCCTTTTTCAGCCCGACGATCTTCAGCCCGTCGAACTCCTTCTTGCGCAGCCGCCCGTCGAGCACCACGCCCTCCACGTACTTACCCGGCTTGACCTTGACGATCGCCTGCACCTTGCCGTTCTTCTGCTTGTCCTTGAACGACCCCGCGGCGTCCACCGCCCGCTGGATCGTGCGGAACTTGCAGCCGTGCCGGCAGGCGAGGAAGACCTTGTTCTTGGCCTGCTTTCCCTTGCCCTTCTGCTTGGCGGCCGAAGCGCCTGGGCCTGCCTCTGCCGGCGTTGCCGCCAGGCAGGTGAGGAGTGCGACTGCGAGGGCCGAAACCGCGAATCTGCGCTTCATATCTCTCCTAAGCTCGGGGGAACGACACGAACGTGTCCCGGCCCCCCACGGGCCCTGCACAGGAAGACTGTAGCGCCTGCGGTTAAGCAGTCCGATGAATCCTGAGCAATGGGCCAGCGAAGACTCGCCTCGCGCTGAGAGCCGACGCCCGGATTTGAACCGGGGACCCCTTCATTACGAGTGAAGTGCTCTACCAGCTGAGCTACGTCGGCGGGTCCGGAACATTGTAGGAGCGAGGCGGTGGTCCCGCCCCGCCCCGCCTCGCCCTAAGCGCGCGTCCGGCTCGAGCTCCGTGCCTCGGCGCAGATCGGGCAGTCGGGCTCGGGGACGACCGGCTCGCGTTCCACCGCCATCGTCCGCAGGTCGTAGATGTGGCCGGCGCCGAGCGTCGAGGGACGGGCGAGGCCGGTCAGGTGGTGCATCACGTCGAGGCCGACCTGGCCGCCAATCAGGCCGCACGCCGGTCCCAGGGTCGCCGCGGGGGAGGTGTGGCCTCGCTGCTGCTCCATCGCCACGTCGAAGAGCGGGTAGGTGCGCCTGTAGCCGGCCTCCTGACAGGCGAAGCACCCGGTCACCCCCGGCACGTACAGCGGCCCGACCCGGGCGACCGGCGGGAAGTGGCTCATCGCGATGAAGGGAACGCCGGTCGCGAAGCAGGCCGAGTTGATCCAGTGCTCGATGTCGTGGGCGGGCCAGTCGCAGGCGTCGATCACCATGTCGTAACCGGCGACCGTCTCGGCGACCGCCGCCTCGCTGTCGAGCTTCTGCACCCGCGCCTCGACCCTGATCGAGGAGTTGAACCCGCTCAGGCGCTCGGCCGCGGCCTCGGCCTTGAAGCGGCCGAGGTCGGCCTCGCTGTAGAGGACCTGGCGGTTGAGGTTGCTCAGCTCGACCCTGTCGAAGTCGAGCAGCAGCATCTCCCCGACCCCGCAACAGGCCAGGTTCAGCGCCGACCAGCCCCCGAGGCCGCCGACGCCCAGGACGGCGACTTTCGCGGTTTCGAGTCTCTCCTGACACTCGGATGCGGTCGGCCCGGTCGAGATGTCGCTGAAGTAGCGCAGCTGGCGGTCGAAGCGCTCGAAGACCTTCTCGGCGATCCGCTCGTCGTCCGTGGCGTCCTCGACCACGCCCAGCTCCTCGAACTGGGCGAGCAGGTCGCAGACCTCGTCCTCGCCGAACTCCTCGATCAGCTGCTCGCGCGTGCGGGTGCCGTCGAGCGCCTCGAGGAGCATCCTGCCGGCCTTGCCGGGTCTCTCTATGTGGATGTCGGTGCCGGCACTCGGCCGAAGCAGATAGAGGTCGCCGTTGGGCGCATCCAGTTTTTGGGTCGTGCGCTTGATTCGCGGTCGGTCCATCGCGGGCCCTCCTTGTGGCTTGCACCGCTTGAGACCGAGCTAATGCTCAAATTCGTTTCAATTAATTAACGGTACTTAGGGAACATAGATGACTGCCCCAGCGACGCTGATGCGCCTAGCCCCGAGCTCGCGGGCTCTTCCGGCCTCTCGCTAGGTAATCGCCAGCTCGCGCGCGCGAGCAAGGACGGCATCGAGCATCGGCTCGGTGAGGCGGCCGGTGAAGGTGTTCTGCTGGCTCGGGTGGTAGCAGCCGAGCAGGGCCCAGCGCCCCACGGAGACCTCGGCACCGTGGCCGAAGCGGGGCCTCGGCCGCGGTGCCTCGCCGTCGAGTGCCCGGATCGCCCGCAGCGCGCCGTCCCAGCCGAAGGCACCGAGGGCGACGATCGTCCGGCAGCGCTCGAGCAGCGCCAGCTCCCGCTCGAGGTAGGGCAGGCAGTTGTCGCGCTCCCCCGGCGCTGGCCGGTTGGCCGGCGGGGCGCAGCGGACGACCGCGGTGACGTAGGCGTCGCGCAGCCGCAGCCCGTCGTCGCGCCGCTCCGAGCTTGGCTGGTTGGCGAAGCCCGCCCGGTCCAGCGCCGCGTAGAGCCACTCGCCCGAGCGGTCGCCGGTGAACATGCGGCCGGTGCGGTTGGCGCCGTGGGCGGCGGGGGCGAGGCCGACCAGGGCCACGCGCGCGCCCGGGTCGCCGAAGCCGCTGAGCGGCTTGCCCCAGTACTCCTCGCCGCGGAAGCGGGGGGGCGGATCGGCGGCGCACTCCTCGCGCCACTCGACCAGGCGAGGGCAGAGGCGGCAGGCATGGATCTCGGCGGCCAGCGCCTCGAAGCCCTCGCTGCCGGGGTGCCTCTGGCTCGGTAGTGCGGCCATCGCGCTGGAACTGAATCATGTCGCGGATACTGAAGTCGGAGGGGCCCGATCCCGTCAGCTGAGATCGGGCCCACCCAACGTTTCTAACGGCCCTTGATGGTCGAGAGCACGGGAACGACGCCCTCTCGTTTTCCGATCTTCACCCTGCCTCACCCCCTTCGCAATCGTCAGCACTTGCGGTAGGGAAGTCGCGACTCTCCCGAACTAGATCCTTAGACCATTCGATTACTGGAATTAGTTCCAGTAATCATTGGAAAGATCGCAAAAAGGGGTATCTGGTTTGCAAATTTGGCTTTGCGTCTAATAGGATGGAGTGCTAGAGGGCCACGAAAACGAATCGGAGGAGTCGCTTTGGCCATAAAGAGCAAGACCAAGTCAGCAAAAAAGGGCAAGAAGACCAGCGGCGTCGATCAAAAACTGGTCAAGGCCCTAGCCCACCCGCTCAGGGTTGAGATCCTGATGATCCTCAACGAGCGGATGGCAAGCCCCAACGAACTCTCGAAGGAGCTAGAGGAGGGCCTTAGCCAGGTCAGCTACCACGTCAAAGTTCTCAAGGACTTCGATTGCATCGAGATGGTGAAGACCGAGCCGCGTCGCGGAGCTGTCGAGCACTACTACAGAGCTACTTCTCGAGCCTTCCTCGCCGATCGCGACTGGAAGCACCTGCCGGACTCGATCAAACCCGGGGTGAGCGCCTCCGTTTTCGAGAGCATGGTCGCTGACGTGGTCGGTTCGATGCAAACGGGAAAGTTCAATAAGCGCGACGACGTGCATATGAGCTGGACGCCCGGTGTCATCGATGAGCAGGGCTGGGATGAATCGACGGATCTCGTCAACGAAACGCTTGAGAAGATCATGAAGATCCACAGCGGGAGCGCCAAACGTCTGGCCAGATCCGGCGAGGAAGGTATCCCCGCTACCGTCGTGCTGATGAACTTCGAGGGCGCGCCAACTGGATCGAAGTCCGGGCGGACGACCAAAAAGTCCAAAGCGAAAAAAGCTTCCAAGAGGGCCTAGCGACCCCAGTAAACGCAGTACGAGTACATAAGCTTCGCGCCCTCGATGGGCATGGAGCCGAAGGGAACGGAAGTCGGTGGGCGGCGCGGCGTGACTTGCCGCGTCGCCCTCTTTTTCGCCGCAACGGCGCTGGCCCTCGCCGTCGCGGGCTGCGGGAAGAGCGGTCAGGGTGCCAAGACCGACCCCGAGAAGGCCGCCGACGTGGAGATCCTCAACGGGCTCCTCGCGCAGGAACTGACCCTGGCCGGGGTGTACGGGCATAGCCTCGACCGCCTGCACGGCCCGATGCTTGCCGCCGCCGCCGAGTTCCGCGGCCAGAGCCAGGCTCATGCCGACGCCCTGACCAAGGCGATCCGGGGCCTGGGCGGCGAAACCGACGCCGAGCCGGATGACGGCGCGCCTCTCCGTCCGCGGTCGAGGGGGGAGGCATTGACGCTCGGCTACGAAGAGGAGAACAGGGCCCTTGCCCTGGCGCTGGAGGCGTCGCCGCGCCTGCGGTTCGATGCCCCCCGGACGCTCGCCGCGGCGCTCGCGGCCAGCCACTCGCAGCACCTGGCCATCCTGCGGCAGGGCCTGGGCGCAAGCCCCGCCGGCTCGGTTCCCGAGCCGTTCGAGACCGGCGAGCGACCGCCCCCC
>DATDAQ010000133.1:0-31014 GCA_036525295.1 Solirubrobacterales bacterium
CATCGCCAGCGAGTCCGGCGACCCCGTCGCCGAGGAGCGCCGCCCGAAGGAGTGAGCCGCTACGTGCGCCGCTCGAGGATGACGATGGGGATTTCGCGCCCCCCCGAGTGCGCCGCGTAGTCCGCATAGCCGCGGTACGTCTTGAGCGCCAGCGGCCAGAGGCGCTCGCGCTCCTCGGGGTTGGCGACGCGAGCGCGGACCTGACGCTTTTCGGAGCCGACCTGAATTGTGGTGTCCGGGTTGGCCTTGACGTTGTGGAACCAGGCCGGATGCTTGGGATATCCGCCTTTGGAGGCGACGATGACGATGTCGTCGCCATCGCGGAAGTAGAGCAGCGGCGCGGTGCGCTTGGTGCCGCTCTTGGCGCCCACGTGATCGAGCAGCAGCACCTTGCCGCCGGGGAGGCCCGGCATCGCGTCGAGGCGACCGCCGCTGACGCGGTACAGCCAGACGTGCAGACCGGCGAAGCGACGGAGGGCAGGCCAGGTCTTCTCGACCACGTCGAGGTAACGCGGGGGCTGCTTGCTCTCCGTCGCCGTCGCGGTCATCTCAGGTGTACATCCCGCCGAACATGCCGCCGGTGACGTTCAGCGTCTGGCCGTGCACGTAGTTGGCCAGCGGCGAGGCGAGGAAGAGGATCGGGGCCGATGCCTCCTCCGGCGTGGCGGGACGGCCGAGCGGGATGATCGCCGAGGCCATCGCCCGCATCTGCTCGGGGATGCCCAGCTCGATCTTCTCGCCGGTGGGCGAGGTCATCTCGCCGCCCTGCTCCTTGGCGGCGGTGAGCCGCGTTTCGACGAAGCCGAAGGCGACCGCGTTGACGTTGATCTTGAACTGGCCCCACTCCTTGGCCAGGGTTTTGGTGAAGCCGACTACGGCCATCTTCGCCGCCGAGTAGTTGACCTGGCCGGCGTTACCCATCATGCCCGAGGTCGAGGAGACGTTGACGATCTTGCGGAAGACCTCCTTGCCTTCGTTGCGCTCGTTCTTGGCCGCCTCGCGCCAGTGCGGCGCCAGCGCCCGGGCAACGCGGAAGGGCACGATCGTGTGGATGTCGAGCATCGCCTGGAACTGCTCGTCGGTCATCTTGTGGGCGACGCCGTCCCAGGTGTAGCCGGCGTTGTTGACGACGATGTCGATGGCGCCAAAGGCGTCGATGCCGGCGGCGACGAGCTTGTCGGCGGCCTCGGGCTGGGTCAGGTCGCCGGCATGGACGGCGGTTTCGCCGTCGATCTCGCTCGCGGCCTGCTCGGCGACGTCGGCGTCGAGGTCGTTGATCAGAACCTTGGCGCCCTCGCCGGCGAACATCTCAGCGGTCGCCCGGCCGATTCCGCGCGCCGACCCGGTGACGATCGCCGCTTTCCCGTCAAGAAGTCCCATCAGTCTGCGTTCTCCTTCTCCATAGGTGAAAGTCGGCCCAGGAGGCTATAGGGATTGGGCGCTGGCTGACTGGCCAGTCGGTTATCGGTACCGCTCGTTACGCGCCTGCGGAGGGCTCACCATCATTAGCCGGTACTCGAAGACGGTCTCGTAGCCCATCGCCTCGTAGATCGGCTTGCCCATCGGCGAGGCTTGCAGGGAAGCGAGGTTTGCGCCCAGCTCGAAACCGGCGTTTGTGGCGGCGGCGGTGACGGCCCGGCCGAGCCCCTTGCCGCGCGCCTGCTCGAGCGTGCCGACCCAGTAGACGCCTGCGACGCCATCGCTGACGATCGTCAGCGCGATCGCGACCGGCTCGCCGTCGAGGTAGGCGAGGAAGGCGGCGACGTTCCCGGCGAGCAGGCCAGAGTGGTCGCTGTAGCCGGCGAAGACCTCGGGCGGGAAGCCGAGGCTGGCGTAGGAGGCGATGGCCACCTTCCAGTAATCCTCGGCCTCTTCGCCTGCGGTCAGCCGGCGCAGCTCGGCGCCGGGCGGTAGGGCCGGCGTCTCCACCGGCGCTCCGAGGGTCATCTCCGGCATCGCGTAGACGAACTGGAGCCCAGCCGCGTCGGTCGCGGCGAGGATGTCCCCGTCCTCGTCCTGCCCGTCGCGGCACCAGACGCTGAAGCCTCGCCCTCGCGCGCCGAAGAACTCCTTGGCGTGGGCGAGCAGCTCTTCGGGATCGGCGCCGTCGTCGCGGCGGAAGGCCGCGTTGGAGATCACCGGATGGCTGGCGCTGCCGGCGCCGAGTAGCCAGCCGGGCTCGTCCTCGATCTCGGCGTCGGGGTCGAGCGCGAAGAGCAGCCGGGAGCTGTCGATCAGGTTGAGGTGGGCGCGCCGGGTGCCGTCCACGTCAGCCCAGCCTGACGCCGCCGTCCTCGGCGATCGTCCAGTGTGGGTTGTGGGCGACCTCCCAGGGATGGCCGTCGGGGTCGAGGAAAAGCGAGCTGTAGCCGCCCCAGAAGGTCTCGGCGGGCTCGCGGCCGATCGTCGCTCCGGCGGCTCGCGCCTCCTCGGTCACGGCGTCGACCTCCTCCGGGGAGCCGAGGTTGAGCGCCAGCGCGATTCCGCCCCAGCCGCCGCTGTCCTCGACGCGGCTGTCCTCGGCCAGCCGGGCGCGGTCCCAGAGCGCGAAGACCATGTCGCCGGCCTGGAAGAAGACGACGTCGTCGCCGGGCCCGGCACCGGTCTGCCAGCCGAGGGCTTCGTAGAACCGCCGGGCGCGGCCGAGGTCGGCCGCGCCGAGCGTGATCAAGCTGACGCGCTGCTTCATCCCCTGGTGTCAGGCGGCCGGGCCCGGGGGCGGCGGGCTAGGCGGCTGCTCGCCGGCCTCCGGCTGCTGAGGTAGTGGGGGTGGCATCTCGCCGGCTGGGGCCGGTGGCGCTAGCTGGCCCTCGACGGGGTCGGCTTCGGCCTGCCAGACCTTATTGAGCTCCACCTGGATGTAAGCCCAGAACGCGGGGGCGATGAGCACGTAGAGGATGATCGCGATCCAGCCGTTGAGCGGCTCCTGGCCGGCGAGGCGAGAAGCGCCCATCACGCGCTTGGTCCCGCGCCAGTAGGTGATCAGCGCCGGGATGATGACGATCCCGCCGGGGAAGAGGGCGAGTACCGAGTTGGTCGGGTTCTGGCCGAGGTCGTAGCCCTTGGCTTTGCCGTAGTCGCGCAGCTCGCGGTTGATCCGGTACCACCAGACGAGGTGGTAGATGCCGAGCGTGACGATCGGCAGCAGCGCCGCCGCCCAGGGGCTCCTTATCTTGACTCGGTCCTGGCTCTGCCGGATCTGCATTTCGTAAGCCATGGCTCCTCGTTTCTCCCCTGCGGGTTGTGCGATTGCGAACGACCCTAACCGACGGCCCCGCCGGCTCCTACCCCATGGTCCGTTCTTCGACCACCTCGAAGACGCCGTCGGTGCCGACCGACTCGACGAACTCGTCGGCGGCGGCGCGGCGCTTCTCGTACTCGGCGTCGGGGTCTTGCTGGCCGGCGCGCAGCTCCTCGAGCGTGCCGTCGAAGAGGCCGAAGGTGATGACCTGGTTCGGGTCGCTGACGCTCTGTAGGGCGTAGAACTGCTTCCAGCCGGCCGGGACGTTGCTGACGTCGTCGGGGATGAAGGCCTGCTTGAACTGCTCCATCGTGCCGGGTTTGAGGTTGCGGACCGTAAGTGCGCAGAGCATCTGGTCTCTCCTTCTGTCGAGTGGACTGGGTCTCCGGCCGATCGTACGCCTCGTGGGCGGTCTGTCAAAACCGGTCCGACCGAACTACCGCGAAGCGATGGCCGCCAAGTCCTTCGGCCGCAGCAGCGCCAGCAGCACGCTGCCATCGACGATGGCGAGGCCGCCCTTCTTCAGCTTCACGTTGGCGCCGGTCAGCCGGCCGACCTCGCCGGAGAAGTCGGGCTCGTGGCCGACGAGGAGCACGCCGCCGCGCCCGGCAATCAGTGCGAGGGAGTCGAAGGGCCCACCGCGAAGCTCCTCGGCGATCTCGGGCTCGAGGCCGAGCGCCTCGCAGGCGAGTCGGGCTGTCTCGAGCGCCCGCACCTTGGGGCTGGCGAGACAGGCGTCGAGCTCGGTGCCCATCGCGGCAATCGCCCTGCCGGCGGCATCGGCTTGGCGTTCGCCCTTCGGCGTCAGCCGCCGCGCGTCGTCGGCGCCGTTTCCGTCCTCGGCGTCACCGTGTCGGAGTAGATAGATCACGGAGTGACGGTACCTGCCCGCTGAGTTCCACCCAAACATCAGGACATACCTAAATAAATACACTGACCTCGTGCCAGTCATCCATTCTCGCGAGATCCTTTCCTCGCGGCTGGGGTACCTCCGCGGCCTGAGCGGCGACTACGCTTTTGTCGTCGGCTCCGGCCTGACCGCGCCACGCGTTCCCGGTGTGAGCGAAGCGCTCCGGTGGATGCAGGCGGAGCTGGGTGGAGGCTCCGAGGCTCGGGCGGCATTCGATGCGGCGGTGTCCAACAAGGCTGGCGGTGAGCAGTATCAGGCCGCCGCCGAGATCCTCCTCGGCCTCCGTGGCCAGCAGGCTCTCAACATGACTGTGCGGTCAATGGTGCTGAACGCTCACAAGCCCAGCATCAATGGCCTCGCCAGCGGCCAGCTGACCGCTGACGATTTCGACGAGGACTACTGCGTCGCCGCGGAACGGGACCTACACGACTGGATCGTCCCGGGGGCCGTGCAGAGCCTTGCCAGTCTTCTCCTTTCAAGATTGACGGACCACGACGGCCTGGTTCTGACCACGAACTTCGACCCTCTAGTAGAGCTCGCGGTGCGCCGTGCCGGAGGCACGGCGATAACGAAGATCTTCGATGCCGACGGGCGGTTGGAGGACGTCGCGACGGACGGCGCGATCGTCGTCGCACACCTGCACGGCTTCTGGCGGCGCGACGACACGGCGCATGTGCCGGCTCAGTTGCAGCACGAGAGAACGGGGCTCCAGGCTTCGCTGGAAGGCATCTTGCGAGAGAGGACAACCATCGTCGCCGGGTACGGCGGCTGGGACGATGCCTTCACCTCTGCCCTGGTGGCGGCGATCCGTCGGCACGGGGCGGGAGACCTCGATGTCCTCTGGACCTTCCACAGCGACGACGAGGATCAGCTTTCCAGCCGGCACGCGAACCTCTTCGCCAGCGTCGGATTCGTTCCCGGACGCGTCACCTTCTACCGTGGCGTTGACTGCGAGTCCCTCTTCGACACGATCGCCGGCGTTAGGCCGGCGGACGCCGAGGATGCCGGTGTGGGGCCGCTCGCCGCGGACGACTTCCGCTCGCCGCTCGAGGGCTTCACCGCCTTGACCTCCACCCTGCTTGCCGACCAAGAGAGCGTCGGCGAATCCGACCTCGTTCGCTTTTTCGACGGCCAGGTGCCGACTTGGCGAACTGCGCTTTCGCCAGACGTTCCGCTGCTCGGCCCGGCAGTGAAGGCGCTCGATCTGCTGGCCGCGGAGAAAAAACCGGACACCCTCGAGGTGGTGCTCCTCGAGGGTCCGGCGGGCGAAGGGAAGTCGACGGCACTGCGTCAGGTTGCCGCTGCGTGCGCCGCCGGTGGCGGTTGGCGCGTACTTTGGCGGGAGGCCGACGTGCAGGGGCATATCGATGTCTCTGGGCTACCGCAGGGGGATAGGCCGTGGCTGCTGGTCATCGATGACGCAGACGTGGTCGGAAAGGAATGTCTTGAGGCACTCCGGATTTTGCACGAGCGCGGTCGTAGCGATGTGGCGTTCCTTCTCGCCACTCGTACCACCGACTGGCGGGCCGGTCGCAACCCGGCACGGCCGTGGTCGAGCTACGCCCAGTTCATCACGATTCCGGTCGAGGGTCTGGACGACCGAGACGCGTCGGCCATCGTCGAGGCATGGTCGACAGCGGGAGAGCGAGGCCTTGGCGACCTGGCGCGAATACACGAGCCGGCTCGCAGGAGCGAGGCCCTCCTCCGCGCGGCACAGGAGGAGGCGGCCGGCAGCGAAGGCTGTTTTTTCGGAGCGATGCTTCGAGTGCGGTTCGGCGACGGCCTGACCGACCACGTTAGGACCCTCGGTGAGCGTCTCGAGGGCATCGGTCTCGACTCGGGTGCGACCCTACTTCAGGCATTCCTCTGCGTTGCCTGCGTCCACGCCCACGGGGTGACAACCCTTCGGCCGGAGGCGCTGGCAGCCGCGCTTGGGATACCGCGGAGCAGAATGTACGGCGACGTGATTTGGCCTTTGGGCGAGGAGGCGGCTCTCACCCATGCCGGATCTCACCTGATGGTCCGCCACCGGTCCATCGCGGAGGCGGCGGTGCGCCTCGCCGACGATTGGGGGCAGGACATTGCCGAGATCTACTACGACATCCTCAAGGGGACGGTCCGCACCTTCCGCGAAGGCATATACATCCCCGACCTCGCCGACATCGTCTTCATCTCGCGCAGGCTTCGCAGCAATCCCCGGGTTGCGCTGCGTGCCGCCGAAGCGCCATTTGACGAAGAACCGGAAAAACTCAACTTTCGGACCAACCTCTGCAGCGCGCTGCGGAGAGCGGACCGGGCGCGGGAGGGGATGGAGCTGGCCCGCCGCACGTACTACGAACTCGACTCGATGGTCGATCCGCAGGGAGAAAGGTCACTGTTGTACGAGTGGGCGGTGTGCGCCGGGAGAGCCGGAGACGGGACGCTCAACGCCTATCTGGCGATCTGGTCCCTTGCCGATCGTCCGACTCCCGAAGCCCAGCGACTCAATCAGCTCCACTTCGAAAAGGCGTTGTCCGGCCTGTCGGAGTCGCTCGATGTGATGGCAAGGGCGAGTGATGACCCTTGGCCGATCGACGCGAAGGCCGTGGTGATGGAGATTCGCAGCCGTCTGGCGGGGAAGATCGACGATGCGGAGGATCTGAGTCAGCCAATCGGCAAGTTCAAAGAACTCGCCGACAGGCTTGAAGGCGCGGCCAGGGAAGCCGACCCCGACGTGGCCATCCCCCACGTCCCCATGGCCTTCGCCCAAGTCAAGAAGATCCTCGAAGAAGCGGTCAGAGTCCCATCAGTTTCCCGAGGATCTCCTTCATGAGTTCCGAGCATGGCACGGAAGGGCACGCGGGGTCATCGGAGGACACGGATTCGCTGCAAATGAGCTTGTTCGGGGAGGAAAGCAACGGCCGGGAATGATCGCGCTTGGTCTGGCCATGTGTCCGGATCGTGTCCGCCCCGACTACGATCTTGAGATGTCGCAGACAACAAGTGTCGAGGTCGAAACGGCGCTCCTCGAACGGCTGCGCCAGCGGCGACCGGGGCTGACCGACCGCGAGCTGCTCGAATCGGTGGTGCTATCGATGCTCGGGCGAGCGACGCTTCGGACCATGCAAAAGCGCAACGCGCTCACTGAAGACGAGGCGATAGCCCTCGGTGTGCGGGCGGTACACGAAGCCCGGCAGGCTGGCGTCAGCCGACTGCGAGCTCCCTGATCTCGACCTGGTAGTCCGCCGGCAAGGGCACGGATGGCCGTTCGCCCCGTGGCTCGCGTCGCCGTGTCAGAAGATGCTCGAAGAAGGCCAGGGCGCCGCCTCGCGGCGCGGCAACTATCTCCCGACCGTCGGGGTAGACGATCGCGAGTGGCCGATGCTCCGCTACTGCCTCAGCGAGGATCGCCCCGAGTCCCTCTTGATCGGCTGCGATGAAGGCGGTTCCCTCCGGATAGCGATCAGGGTCGGTCGCGGCTTCGATCAGCCGCTCGTTGGCGATCTCGCCGGCTGCGGTGAACTTGCTGTGCTCTAGCTCTTCCATGCTTCCGCGATTGCTTCCCAATGATCGATCAGATAGCGGATGGCCACCGGCGCGACCTCGTTGACCGTGCCCTCGGCAAACCGCTCTGCAGGTTGCTTCTCAGATCCAGTGTATCGGTGCAAATCGTGATCTCCATGAGCGTTGTCGACCAAGCGGATCGTCTGCCAACGCCCCTCGATCCGCAGCTGCAGCATGACGGCATAGTGCTCCAGCGGGCGACCCTCAAGCTCCACCAAAATGCGAGCGTCCGCAGCAAGCGGACGAATGAAGGGACCGCCCATTGGCGAAACGTATTAGCTGCGTCGGCTGTCAGCGGCGGCAACCAGCTCAGCCGCTCGTCACAAGCCCATCAGCTTTCCCAATATCTCCTTCATGACCTCGTCCGTCCCCCCGCCGATGGGGCCCAGGCGGGCGTCGCGGACGGCTCGCTCTATGCCGTACTCCTTCATGTAGCCGTAGCCGCCGTGGATTTGGAGGGCTTGGTCGGCTATCTCTAGGACGGCGCGCTGGGTTACGAGCTTGGCCATGGTCACCTCTTTTATGCAGTTGTGGCCTTCGTGGAAGAGGCGGAGGGAGTTGTAGGTGATGGCGCGGGAGGCCTCGGCCTTGGTCGCCATCTCGGCGATGTGGTGGCGGGTCGCCTGGAACTTGCCTATGGGGCGGCCGAAAGCTTCGCGCTCTAGGGAGTAGTTGACGGAGATCTCGATCAGGCGCTGCATCGCGCCGACGGCGCCGATCGCCATCAGCAGCCGCTCCCAGGCGAAGTTGGCCATGATCAGCTTGAAGCCGCCGTTTTCCTCCCCGAGCAGGTTCTCCTCGGGCACCTCGACGTCGGTGAAGGCCAGCTCGCCCGTGTCGGAGGAGTGCCAGCCCATCTTCTCCAGCTTCTGCGCCACCTCGTAGCCGGGCATCTCGCGCTCGAGGACGAGGAAGGAGATGCCGCCGTGGCCGCCCTCTTTCGTCGTCTTCACCGCGCAGACGAGGAAGTCGGCGCGGACGCCGTTGGTGATGAAGGTCTTCGAGCCGTTGACGACGTAGCCGCCGTCGACCTTCCTGGCGAAGGTGGAGATGCCGGCGACGTCGGAGCCGGCGCCCGGCTCGGTGATCCCCAGCGCGCCGATCTTCTCGCCGGCGATGCCGGGCACCAGCCAGCGCTGCTTCTGCTCCTCGGTGCCGAAGTTGAAGATCGGCGGCATCGCGATCGAGGTGTGGGCGTTGAGCCCGGCGGCGACCCCGCCGGAGCCGCCGCTGCGGGCCAGCTCCTCGACCCAGACCGCGTCGTGCAGGTGGGTGCCGCCCTGGCCGCCCAGCTCCTCGGGGAACTTCAGCCCGAGGAAGCCCAGCTCGGCGCAGCGGCCGTAGAGCTCGCGGGGGAATTCGCGCGCGTCCTCCCAGCCGTCGACGTTCGGCGCGATCTCCTTGGAGACGAAGCGGGTGACGGTCTCCCGCAGCTCCTCGTGCTCCTCGCCGAAGGGCGGGAAGATGGCGCGGGCACCGGTGTCCTTGATTACGGGCATGTATAGCTACACTTTCGTTGCAGACAATGCATTTCACGTGCGCCGGGGCCTGTTAGCGTCGCCGGCATGGAGCGAACGATGTGGACGGACGAGCGACTAGACGACAGGTTTAACAACCTAGACCGGATCCTTGAAGGGGTCCACCAAGACATCCGAGAAGTGCGCGCCGATATCGGCGCGCTGCGCCTCGCGATCCTTCGGGTCGGCGGAGGCTTGGGCATGGGTTTGGTTGGTGTCATCGCATCGATCCTCATCAGCGGCGGTTAGCTCGACTCCAGCATCGTGTAGCCGCGGCCCTCGTGGTCGAACCCGAGCAGGTCTCCCTGGGGGTTCTTCTTCCCACCGTGGTGGTAGGCGCGCACCTCGGCGATCAGGCCGTCGCGGAAGACGAACCACTCGGTGCCCCGGTCCAGCCGCTTCTCGCCGCTCTTGGGATCGCGCCAGGTCATCGTCCACTCGATCACCGCTTCGTCCTCGCCTTCGAGCGTGTTCTCGACGAACCACTGAGCCTCGATGCTCTTGACTGCGAGGTCTGTCATCTGCCCGATCGTCTCGGCCCCCTCGTGCGGGCCGAGACGGGTGTAGTAGTGCGTCGCGTCATCGGTGAAATGCCGGGCGACCGCCTCGGCATCGCCCGTGTTCAGCGCCTCGTAGTAGGAGCGGATGTGGTCGACCCGGGACCCCATGCGGGCGTCCCTCCCTACAGCCCGTAGCTCTTCCCGATCACGTCGAGCATTACCTCGTCGGTGCCGGCGCCGATGCGGTTGAGGCGGACGTCGCGGTAGGCGCGCTCGATCTCGTACTCCTTCATGTAGCCGTAGCCGCCGAGGATCTGGATGCACTCGTCGGCGACCTCGCAGGCCATGCGGGAGGAGAAGAGCTTCGCCATCGTGATCTCGCGCACCGGGTACTCGCCGTTGCCGAAGCGCCAGGCGGTCGCGTAGGTGAACTGCTTCGCGGCCTCGGCCTTCGTCGCCATCTCGGCGAACTTGTGGCGGATCGCCTGGAACTTGCCGATCGGGCGACCGAAGGCTTCGCGCTCCTTGGCGTACTCGAGGGTTTTCTCGATCATCCGTTCCGCACCCGCGTGGGAGCCGGCGGCGGCAACCAGGCGCTCGCCCTGGAGCTCCCAGGCGATGTGGTAGAAGCCCTTGCCCTCTTCGCCGAGGATGGCGCTGGCCGGGACGCGGACGTCTTCGAAAGCGAGTTCGCCGGTGTCGGAGGCGTGCATCCCCATCTTCTCCAACTCGGCCGAGACGGTGAAGCCGGGAACCTTCTCGCCCTTCTCGTCGCGCAGGTCGACGACGAAGAGGGTGATGCCGGCATGCCGCTCCTCCGGGTCGGTCTTGGCGACGAGGACGATGAAGTCTGCGCGCGGCCCGTTGGTGATGAACGTCTTGGAGCCGTTGATGACGAATTCGTCGCCGTCGCGGATCGCTGTGGTGCGGATGCCGGCGACGTCGGAGCCCGCGCCCGGCTCGGTAATCCCGAGGCAACCGACCTTCTCGCCCTTGAGGCCCGGTTCGAGGTACTTGCGCTTCTGCTCCTCGGTGCCGAGCAGGTGGATCGGCGGCAGCACCATGTCGGTCTGCACGGCGAAGCCCATGTTGGTACCGCCTGAGCCGGTGTAGGCCATGCACTCGGCGCGGACCAGCGAGTAGTAGTAGTCGCCGCCCTGTCCGCCGTACTCCTCCGGGAAGCAGAGGCCGAGGAAGCCGAGCTCACCGGCCCGCTTCAGCTTCTCGGTCGGCCAGTAGGTCTTCTCCCACTCGTTGCGGTGCGGCCACATCTCCTTTTTGACCCAGGCCTCCATCGACTCGCGCAGGTCTTCGTGCTCCTGGCTGAAGATGAAGCTCTTGGTGCCCTCTTCGAAGTTGGGCTTGATGACTTTGGAGCCGTCGGTCGCGGTCGCCACTGGTCTCTCTCCTCGTTTCGCAGTTCGTTGGGCCGGGCGTGTCTGATCTAAGCCGCCATATGTGGCGGGAAAACTCAGACACGCCTCGCGCGGGTGGACAGTAGCACTTCCCACTTCCTACGGAGTCGGCTATGGTGCCTCGCCGATGGACTACGAGGTCGTCAAGTACGAGGTTGCCGAGGGCGTCGCCACGGTGACCCTCAACAACCCGGAGAAGCGCAACATGCTCTCCGGGCAGATGCTGGTCGAGCTGGTCGACGCGATGAAGACCGCGCGCGACGCCGAGGACGTCCGCGCCGTCGTCCTCACCGGGGCGGGCGACAAGGTCTTCTGCGCCGGGGCTGACCTCGGCGGCTTCGCGGCCGACGTCCCGCTCGTCGCCAAACACTTCGCCACCGACCTCTTCCTCGAATACTTCAGGCTGATGCCGCGCCTGGGCAAGCCAAGCCTCTGCGCGGCCAACGGCCACGTGCTGGCGGGCGGGATGGGCCTCGCCCTCTCCTGCGACCTGCTGATCGCCAAAGAGGGCGCCACCTTCGGCACGCCGGAGATCAACGTCGGCGCCTTCCCCTACATGATCATGGCGATCATCTACCGCAACGTCCCGCGCAAGAAGGTCAACGAGATGATGTTGCTGGGCGAGCGGCTGAGCGCCGAGCAGGCGGTCGAGTACGGGCTCGCCAACAAGGTCGTGCCGGCCGGGGAGTTCGACGGCGCGGTCGCAGAGTGGGCGACGAAGCTGGCCTCCAAGAGCCCGGTGCTGATGCGGCTCGGCCACGACGCGATGTACCGCCAGCAGGACATGGCGGTCGACGACGCGCTTGATTACCTGCGCTCGCAGCTCTCGCTCACCTTCTCGACCGAGGACATCGTCGAGGGCGTCACCGCATTCTTCGAGAAACGCGATCCGCAGTGGAAGGGACGGTAGTGGCGACTGACCAGGAGACCAAGCATCTGCTTCCGGGCACCGCGCCCTTGGGCGAGCTGACCGAACAGCTTCACGAGCGGCGCGAGAAGGCGAAGCTCGGCGGCGGCGAGGAGAAGATCGCCAAGCAGCACGAGCGCGGCAAGCTGACCGCGCGCGAGCGGATCGCCCTGCTCGTCGACGAGGGGACCTTCGTCGAGATGGGCGTCCACGGCCGTCCCCACTTCGCCCAGCGGGCGATGGAGGGCAAAGAGGCTCCCGCCGATGGTGTGATCACCGGCTGGGGCGACGTCGACGGCCGTCCCTGCTGCGTCGCCGCCTACGACTTCACCGTGATGGCCGGCTCGATGGGGATGACCGGCGAGCTCAAGGTCACCCGCCTGCGCGAGATGGCCCTCTCCAAGCGGATGCCGTTCATCTGGCTGCTCGACTCGGCCGGCGCCCGCATCCAGGAGGCGGCGGGGTCGCTCTTCGCCGGCTCGGGTCACCTCTTCCGCGAGGAGGTCGAGATGTCGGGCGTGATCCCGATGGTCGCGGCGATGATGGGGCCCTGTGCGGCCGGCACCGCCTACATCCCGGCGCTCGCCGACTTCGTCCCGATGGTCTCCGGCCAGGGCGCGATGGCGCTCGCCGGCCCGCACCTGACCAAAGCCGTCACCGGCGAGGACATCACGATGGAGGAGCTGGGCGGCGCCAAGGTCCACTGTCGCAAGTCGGGAGTGGGGGACCTCGAGGTGAAGGACGACGCGGAGTGCATCGAACGGGTCAAGCAGTACCTCTCCTACTTCCCCGCCAACTGCGAGGAGAAGCCGCCGGTGCTCGACGTCTCCGACCCGGTCGACCGGGCCTCGGAGAAGCTGATGGAGATCGTCCCCGACTCTTCGCGCCAGCCCTACGACATGTACGACGTGATCCGCGAGATCGTCGACGACGGCGAGTTCTTCGACATCAAGCCGAAGTTCGCCAAGACCCTGATCACCTGCTTCGCCCGCTTCGGCGGCCAGCCGGCGGGGATCGTCGCCAACCAGCCCAAGCACCTGGCGGGCATCCTCGACAACGACTCAGCCGACAAGGCGGCGCGCTTCATCAACCTCTGCGACGCCTTCAACATCCCGCTCGTCTTCCTCCAGGACGTGCCCGGCTTCATGGTCGGCGCCAAAGTCGAGCACGCCGGGATCATCCGCCACGGGGCGAAGATGCTCTACGCGGTCAGCCGCGCCACGGTGCCGAAGGTGACCGTGGTCGTGCGCAAGGCCTACGGCGCCGGCTACTACGTGATGTGCGGCAAGGCGTATGAGCCCGACCTGATCGTCGCCTGGCCCGGTGCCGAGATCTCGGTGATGGGGGCGGAGGGCGCGGTCAACATCATCGGCCGCTCGATGATCGAGGCCTCCGACGACCCCGAGGCGACGAAAGAGGCGATGCTGAACGCGGTCCGCGAGCAGATCGACCCCTACATCGCCGCCGGCAACGCCGTGATCGACGACGTCATCGACCCGCGCGAGACAAGGCCAACCATCGTCAACGCCCTCCGCATGGCTCAGAACAAGCACGTGGAGAAGCCCAAAAAGCGACATGGAGTGATGCCGGTATGAGCTCGTTTGAGAACCCCGTAGTCATCAGCTGTTCGATCAGCGGGGTGATCGCCAACCGGGACCAGTGCCCGGCGATCCCCTACACGCCGGAGGAGTACGCGGCGGAGGCGCGGCGCGCGGTCGACGAGGGCGCCTCTCAGATCCACATCCACGCCCGTACGCCGGATGGGACTCCCTCCTACGAGGTCGAGGACTTCCGCGCGATCACCGAGGCGATCCTGGCCGAGGTGGGCGACGTGATCGTCAACTACTCGACCGGCGCGATCGGCATCCCGATCGAGAAGCGGATCGAGTACCTGCGCGAGCTGAAGCCCGACGTGGCCGCGCTCAACATGAGCTCGATGAACTACGCCAAGTACAGCTCCCGGCGCAAGGACTTCGTCTTCAAGACGGTCTTCGAGAACAGCTTCGACACGATCATCGAGTTCCTCACGGCTATGCGCGAGCTGGGGATCAAGCCCGAGCACGAGTGCTTCGACGCCGGCCACGTCGCCAACCTCGACCCGCTGATCGACATGGGCCTGCTGGAGCGAACGCCGCTGCAGATCTCGCTCGTGATGGGCGTCAACGGCGGCATCCGCCCGACGCCGCGCAACGTCGCCTTCATGTCCGAGCAGATCCCCGGCGGCGCCGAGGGCGAGAACCAATGGCAGGTGATCGGCATCTCTCGCGACCAGTGGAAGCTGCTCGGCGCCTCGCTGGTGCTGGGCGGCAACGTCCGCGCCGGGGTCGAGGACAACCTCTACCTGCCGAGCGGCGAGATGGCGCGCTCCAACGGCGACCTGATCGCCAAGGCACGCCAGATGGCCGAGGACGTCGGTCGCCGTGCCGCCACCGTCGCCGAGGCCCGCGAGCTTCTGGGAGTGCCGAAGCGTGAGCGCTCTCCCGCTTAGCGACGTCAAGGTCCTCGACCTGTCTCGGCTGCTGCCGGGGGGCTTCTGCTCGCTCCTGCTCGCCGACCTCGGCGCCGAGGTGCTCAAGGTCGAGGACACCGGCATGGGTGACTACATCCGCTGGGCCCCGCCCTACTACGGGACCGACGAGCAGCAGGAGCTGGGCACGCGCTCGGCCCTCTACCTCTCGCTCAATCGCGGCAAGCGCTCGGTCCGCCTCGACCTCAAGTCCGAGCAGGGCCGCGAGGCCCTGCTGCGACTGGTCGAAAGCCACGACGTCGTCATCGACGGCTTCCGCCCGGGAGTGCTGGACCGGCTCGGCGTCGGCTACGAGCGCATGCGCGAGGCCAACCCGGGCATCGTCTTCTGCGCGATCACCGGCTACGGCCAGGACGGCCCCTACACCCAGCGGGCCGGTCACGACATGAACTACCTCGGGCTGGTCGGGGTGCTCGGGCTGACCGGGGCCAAGGACGGGCCGCCGGTGCAGTCGGGCGGCCAGATCGCCGACCTCGGCGGCGGCGCCCTGATGGCTGCCTTCGGCGTGATGGCGGCGCTGCACGAGCGGGGCCGCTCCGGCGAGGGGCAGATGGTCGACGTATCGATGGCCGACGGCGCCCTCTCATGGCTGGCGATGGTCGCGGGTCGCTACTTCTGCGACGGCGAGGTGCCGCGGCGCGGCGAGCAGCAGCTCGCCGGCGGCCTGGCCTGCTACCTGCCCTATGAGGTGAGCGACGGCTGGATCAGCTGCGGCGCGCTGGAGCCGAAGTTCTGGGCAGCCTTCTGCAATGGGGTGGAGCGCCCGGACCTGATCGAGGAGCAGTTCGCGACGCCCGGCTCCGAGGGCTGGCAGAAGGTCGCCGACGTCTTCCGCTCCCGCACGCGGGCGGAATGGAAGGCCTTCAACGACGAGCACGACTGCTGCATCGAGCCGGTGCTGGAGATCGACGAGGCGCTCGACTCCGAGCTGGTGCGCGGGCGCGAGATGGTGGTCGTGATGGAGCAGCCCGAGCTGGGGACGATCCGCCAGCTCGGCGCCCCGGTGAAGATGAGCCGCACCCCCGCCGACCCGACCCGGCCGGCGCCCGCCTTCGGCGAGCACACCGAGGAGGCGCTGGCCGAGGTCGGCTACTCGGCCGAGGAGATCGCCGCGATGAAGGAGTCGGGAGCCGCTGCCGGCCCCAGCGCCGACGCGGCCACCACTTTCCGGGCATGAGCGGCGCCAACGGCGACCTGCTGCGCATGGGGGAGCTGGCCGAGGCCTCGGGCGTGCCGGCGCCGACGATCAAGCACTACCTGCGCGAGGGCCTGCTGCCGGAGCCAGTCAAGACCAGCCGCAACATGGCCTACTACCCGCCGGAGTTCGTCGACCGGATCCGGCTGATCAAGCAGCTGCAGGAGGAGCGCTTCATGCCGCTGAAGGCGATCAAGTCGGTGCTCGATGAGGATCCCGAGCGCGCCCGCGCCTTGGTCGATCTGGAGGACCGCATCCTCGACCGTGCCCTGGCCGGCGAGCGAACCCGCACCAGCGCCGCCGAGGTGCGCGAGCGCTACGGCATGCCCAAGGACGCCCTCGACCGGCTCGAGGAGCTGGAGATCCTCAGCCCCAACAGCCGCGGCTACTCGCCCTCCGACATCAAGATCATCGAGGCGATCAGCCGCTTCCGCGCTGGCGGCTACGACGAGGAGATCGGCTTTACGGTCTACGACACCCTGCGCTACAAGACCGCGCTCGAAGACCTCGTCCGCCAGGAGGTCGAGGTCGTCATGGAGCGCCTCGCCGGCGAGGTCCCGCCCGAGCGCGTGGTCGAGATGCTCGAAGCCGGCGCCCAGCCACTCCAGGACCTGATCGCCGCCCTCCACACCAAGCTGATGGTGGCCGAGCTGGAGGGTCACCGGGCGAGCCGCGGCTGATGAAGTCGGTTCTCCTCACCGGGGCGTCGACCGGGATCGGCCGAGCAAGCGCACTGCGGATGGACGCGGAGGGGTGGCGAGTGTTCGCAGCGGTGCGCCGTGAGGAGGACGCCGCGGCGCTGCGGGAGGCGGGCTCGGAGCGGCTGGTGCCGGTGATGCTCGACGTGACCGATGCAGGTCAGATCGCGGCGGCGGCCGAGCAGGTCGCCGGCGAGGTGGGGGAGGCCGGTCTCGACGGCCTCGTCAACAACGCTGGGATCGCGGTGCTGAGCCCGCTGGAGACGATCCCGATCGACGATTTCCGCAGGCAGATCGAGGTCAACCTGACCGCCCAGGTCGCGATCACGCAGGCATTTCTGCCACTGATCCGCCGCGCCACCGGCCGGATCGTCTTCGTCAGCTCGATCGGTGGGCGCATGGCGCTGCCCTTCGGCGCGCCCTACCACGCCTCCAAGTACGGGATCGAGGCGGTGGCCGACTGCCTGCGCCAGGAGCTGCGACCGTGGAAGATCGACGTCGCCGTGATCGAGCCGGGCTCGATCGACACCGCGATCTGGGAGCGCGGCGAGCGGATCGCCGACGAGGTCTCCGAGCGCGCCCACGACTCCCAGGACGAGCTCTACGGCAAGACGATCGAGCGCTTCCGGGCGGCGGTGAAGCGGACCGCCGAGCGCGGCATCCCGCCCGAGAAGGTCGCGAAGTCGATCGCCCACGCCCTCACCTCCGGGCGCCCCCGCACCCGCTACTTGGTCGGCGCTGACGCCCGTGGCCAGGCCCTGGCCCGCCGCGTCCTGCCCGACCGCGCCTTCGACGCACTCGTTCGGCGCGTCATGCGGATCTAACGGGAGCTAAGCCCCGATCAGCTCGATGCGGTACCCGTCCGGGTCGCGCAGGAAGCAGATGAAGTGGCCCTCGGTGCGGCCGCCGGGGCGGTAGGGGGGCTTTTCGGGCTCGATGCCCTTGGCGGCCAGATCCTCGAGGGTGGCGTCGAGGTCGTCGACGGTGAGGGCGATGTGGTTGTAGCCGGTGCCGAGGTCGTAGGAGTCGACGCCGTGGTTGTAGGTCAGCTCGAGGCAGGGGTTTTCGCCGGGGAGCGCCAGGAAGACGTTGATCGCCTCCTCACCGATCGGCATCCGGGCGACCTCTCGGAAGCCGATCTTCTCGTAGAACTCGACCGAGCGGTCGATGTCGCCGATCCGGTAGCACGTGTGCAGGAAGGCAGTCATCGGGTCCAAGGCTATCGCCCCCCCTACAATTTGCAGCCGAATGGCCCGCCGGACGCGACGGCAACGACGGTCGCACACCTCTAGCTGGAAGAAGAAGCTGCTGGTCCTCCTGGGGATCCTCGCCGCCGCAGGCGCAATCGCGGGCGGCGTCGCCGCGAGCTGGGCGATCGACGTCTACGAATCGGCGCCCCCGCTCTCGAGCCTGAAACCCGTGCAGAAGGGCCGTTCCTCGGCAATCTACGCCGCCGACGGCTCCCTGATCGGTTTCATCCAGTCCGAAAACATCCGCCAGCCCGTCCCCTCGCGGGCTCTGCCGCAGACACTCAAGGACGCGACGGTGGCGATCGAGGACAAGAACTTCTTCGAGCACGGCGCGATCGATCCGCCCGCGATTGTGCGCGCCGCCTGGAAGAACCTGATGGCCGGCGGCAAGGCCGTGCAGGGCGCCTCGACGATCACCCAGCAGTTGGTCCGCAACCTCTACATCCAGAACCCCGAAGAGACGATTGAACGAAAGCTGATCGAAGCGCATCTCGCCTACGAACAGGAGCAGGAGCACTCGAAGGAGTCGATCCTGACCGCCTACCTCAACACCGCCCCCTACGGGACGGTCGAAGGCGAGACCGCGGTTGGGGCCGAGGCGGCGGCGCAGACCTACTTCGGCAAGCCGGCCAAGGAACTGAACCTGACCGAGTCGGCGCTGATCGCCGGCCTGCCCCAGGCCCCCTCCGAATACAACCCGTTCCTGAACCCCCAGGCCGCGATCGACCGGCGCAACGAGGTGCTGGAAGCGATGGAGGACGAGGGCTACATCACGTCCTCGGAGGCCCGCAAGGCGATCGCCAGCGGCCTCGGGCTCAATCCCGGGCACAAGTACCGGGTGATCCGCGACCAGTTCCTCTTCGACCTCGTCCAGCAGGAGCTGATCGACAAATACGGGATAAACACGGTCCGAAACGGCGGCCTCAAGGCCTACACGACGATCGACCCCCAGCTGCAGGAACGGGCGCAGGAAGCGGTCGAATCCTGCGGCGTCTGCTATCCCGAAGGCGGTCCGGCGGCCGGGCTGGCCTCGGTCGACCCCGAAACGGGCGAGATAGTCGCCCTCGCCTCGACCGAAGGCTACGCGAGCGAAAGCCAGTTCAACTACGCATGGCAGGCTCAGCGCCAGCCCGGCTCTTCGTTCAAGACCTTCGTCCTCGCCACCGCTATCAGGCAGGGCGTCGACCCCGACAGCACCTACTACGACGGGAGCTCTCCGAAGACGCTGGAGATCCCCGGCGGCGGTCCCGACTGGGTCGTCAACAACTCCGAGCCGGGCGGTGGCACGATGTCGCTCGACTCCGCCACCTGGCACTCGGTCAACGTGATCTTCGCCCAGCTCGATCTCGACGTCGGGCCCGAGGAGGTGACCAAGACGGCGGAGGAAATGGGGATCACCTCGCCGCTGGAGTCGGTTCCGGCAGAGGGGATCGGCGGTCTCGCCGTCGGCGTCACGCCGTTGGAGATGGCCGACGCCTACGCCACCCTCGCCAACGGCGGCGTTCACCACGACGCGACGGCGATCGACCGGGTCGAGTTCCCGAACGGCAAGGTCGACGAAGTCGACCCCGACTCCGGCGAGCGGGTGATGACCGAAGGCGAGGCCTATGAAGTGACCCGCATCCTGGAGGGCGTGATCACCCAGGGGACCGGCGCCGGCTACACCTACATGGGGTGCTCCGCCGCGGCCGGCAAGACCGGTACCTCCGAGGACCTCTCCGACGCCTGGTTCGTCGGCTACACGCCGCTCTACTCGACCGCGGTCTGGGTCGGGCACCCGCAGTCGCGCGAAGCGACCGGCTACGGCGGGCCCACCGCGGGACCGATCTGGCGCTACTACATGGAATCGGCGGTGGCCGGCAACTGCCCCGAATTCCCACAGCCCGCCAGCCTCCCCGAGCTCTCCGGCCTCGACAGCGAACACACCTCGTCCTCGGGCTACTCCGACGAATACGAATACGACGAAGAAGAATCGACCGACAAGCCGTCGAAGAAAGACGAGGATGGCGGCAAGGAGCCGGAGCCCGAGCCGGAAGCCGCCCCCGAGCCAGCGCCTGAACCAGCGCCCGAACCGGTCCCCGCGCCACCTCCCTCGGTAGGCGGGGGCATCGCCAGCCCGCGCTGAGCGCATGACGGCGAGCGAGACTCGGGAAAGCTAGGAAACGCCGGGCTCCGTCTCCTTGCGATCGACGACGGCCTCCTTGACCTCGCGCACGTCGCGCCCGATCGCGTCGAGCCGTTCGAGGACGGCCTGCTCGAAGGACTCGCCACTGCCGACCCTCCCTGCCGCATGCAGGAGCTCGGCGGTCTCGACCCCGAGCGCTTTGGCGACGCGCTCGATCACCTCGTCGGGGGGCGGGCCCTGGCTGCCCAGCTCCACGCGGGAGAGGTTGGAGGCTGACATCGGGATGCGCTTGGCGAGCTGGTCCAGGGTGTAGCCGCGGTCCCGGCACAGCTTACGCAGCAACGCACCGAGGGCAAGTGCCCGGTTGGCCTCGCTCTTTCCTCTCGGGTTGGCCATGGGCCAACCCTCCTTCGAGCATAAACACGCGGTCCCCTTGCTGTTTCCCGCAAACCAGTAGATAGCCCGTAAGTCCGGTATCGTGCCGCGGCCTGGCCAGGACGGGAAACCGTTGTCAGCCTCGACTTGGCCAGGCACTCTCTCGACCCCCTCCGCCACCCCGGGCTCTTGCCCCCCGGGGTGGCGCGAAATCCCCGGCACCGCTCGGAGAATTGCCCGACTCAGTTTTTCCGACTTTGCCGATCAACATTGTGCTAGGGTGCCGCTCTCTTTGATAACTAAGTCAGTCAAAAAACTAAATCAGTCAACAAAGAAGGGATTTGTTTTATGAGAGCAGCTCGCGAGTCAACCCGGCATAGGGCCAAGCTTGGCCTCCTCTTCGCACTGGTGGCCGCCGTGGTCGTCGCGGGTTGCGGGGGAGGGGACGACTCGGCGACCGGTTCATCCTCGGGCGGCAAGCTCGACGTCGTCGGCTACTCGACTCCGGAGGCCGTCTACGAGGAAGCTCTCGAGCCCGGGTTCCAAGGCACCTCCGAGGGGACCGACGTCAGCTTCAGCAACTCCTTCGGCGCCTCCGGCGACCAGAGCCGCGCGGTCGAGGCGGGCCAGCCGGCCTCCGTCGTCCACTTCGCCCAGGGGGGCGACATGATCCGCTTGGTCGAATCCGGACAGGTGGGGGCCGACTGGGACACGAAGCAATACGACGGCATCGCCCAGGACTCGGTTGTGGTCATGACCGTCCGCAAGGGCAACCCCGAGGGTCTCGAGTCGCTCGACGATCTGCTCACCAAGGACGTCGAGATCGTCACCCCGAACCCCTTCAGCTCCGGGGCCGCGCGCTGGAACATCATGGCCATCTACGGCTCGCAGCTGCACGAGGGCAAGTCCCCGCAGCAGGCGCTCGACGCCGTCAAGACCGTGCTGGACAAGACGGTGGTTCAGCCCGGCAGCGCTCGCGACGCGCTTGCCGCCTTCACCCAGGGGGAGGGAGACGTCCTGCTCGGCTACGAGAACGAGGCGATCAAGGCCCAGGACGAGGGTGAGGACGTCGACTACGTGATCCCGCCCAGCACGATCCTGATCGAGACCCCGATCGCGGTCACCAAGGACGCGCCCGATGCGGCCCAGGCCTTCCTCGACTACATCTGGTCGGACGCCGGCCAGGAACTGTGGGCCGAGAACGGCTACCGGCCGGTCAACCCCGACCTGGTCGACCCGAAGCAGTTCCCGACCCCCGAGGATCTCTTCAAGATCGACGAGTTCGGTGGCTGGGAAAAAGTCAACGACGAGTTCTTCGATGACGAAACCGGCTCCGTAGCCGAGATCGAGAAGGAACTCGGAGTCTCGACGAGCGGCTGATGGACGCTCACCCGGCAAGCGTTCCCCCTGTATCGGCAGCACCCCGGGCAGGCGTCCGCCTGCCCGGGCTCGGCGTCGGCCTCGGCAGGGGCCTCGTCGTGCTCTACCTGTCCCTGATGGTGATGCTGCCGCTGGCGGCCGTGGTCGCCGAGTCGACCAGCGGTGGGCTCGGCGCCTTCTGGGACTCGGTCACCGGCAGCCAGTCGCTGGCGGCGCTGAAGCTGACCGTTATCTGCTCGCTGATCGTCGTCGCGATCAACGCGGTCTTCGGCACGATCATCGCCTGGGTACTGGTCCGCGACGAGTTCCCCGGCAAGGGGGCGGTCAACGCGCTGATCGACCTGCCCTTCGCGCTGCCGACGATCGTCGCCGGCCTGACGCTGCTCACGCTCTACGGGTCTGACAGCCCCTTCGGCCTCGACATCGCCTTCACCCGGGTGGCGATCGTGGTCGCGCTCTGCTTCATCACCCTGCCCTTCGTCACCCGCGCGGTCCAGCCGCTTCTGATGGAGATGGACCAGCAGATGGAGGAGGCGGCGACCTCGCTCGGCGCCGGCGGCTTCACCGTCTTCCGGCGGATCATCTTCCCCAACCTGCTGCCCGGCATCCTCGCCGGGGTGCTGCTCGCCTTCGCCCGGGCGCTGGGCGAGTACGGCTCGCTGATCCTGATCTCGGGCAACATCCCCTTCGATACCGAGGTCTCCTCGGTCTTCATCCGCAGCCAGATCGAGTCCGGCAACGTCGCCGGCGCCTCGGCGGTTTCGGTCGTGCTGCTGGCGATCTCGCTGACGCTGCTGATCGCGGTCAGCCTCTTCGCCCGGATGGGGGCTCGTCGATGAGCACTCCGACGCCCGCCAAGTGGGGCCTGCGCACCCTCGCCTTCGGCTATCTCGGCCTGTTGCTGCTCGCCCCCGTCGGGATGATCTTCTACAAGACGTTCGAGCACGGCCTCGGGCCGCCGATCGAGGCGATGACCTCGCCCGACGCGCTGCACGCGATCTGGCTGACTCTGCTGATGGTCGCCGTCGCCGTCCCCCTCAACACCGTCTTCGGGGTCGGCTGTGCGCTGCTGCTCGTCCGCCACAAGTGGAAGGGCAACGCGGTGATCGACGGGATCATCAACCTGCCCTTCGCGATCTCCCCGATCGTGGTCGGGCTCTCCCTCTTCCTGCTCTACGGCACCGACGGCTGGTTCGGGCCGACGCTCTCCGAATGGGGGATCCAGGTGCTCTTCTCGACCCCCGGGATGATCCTCGCCAGTGTCTTCGTCTCGCTTCCCTTTGTCGTCCGCGAGACGGTGCCGGTGCTGCAGGAGATCGGCACCGAGCAGGAGCAGGCTGCGTCGACGCTCGGCGCCAACGCCTGGCAGACCTTCTGGCGGGTCACCCTGCCGGCGATCCGCTGGGGCGTCGCCTACGGCGTCGTGCTGACCACCGCCCGCGTGCTGGGCGAGTTCGGCGCGGTGACGATCGTCTCCGGCTCGATCTCGGGGGAGACCGAGACCCTGCCGCTGTTCGTCGCCAAGGCCTTCGAGCAGTTCAACGAGGAAGCCGCCTACGCGGGCGCGATCGTGCTCGCTCTGCTCGCTCTCACGACGCTGCTGCTGATGAGCGTCGGCGGGCGCAAGGCCAAGGCTCAGGGCGGGCCGATCCCGATCACGGGCGACGCCGCCATCTCAACGTCAAACAAGAAGGAGGGTTCCTGATGGGAATCGCAGTCGAGGGAGCGCACAAGCGCTTCGGTGACTTTCAGGCTCTTGACGATGTCTCGATAGACGTGCCCGACGGCTCGCTCACCGCCCTGCTGGGGCCGAGCGGCAGCGGCAAGTCGACGCTGCTGCGGGCGATCGCCGGGCTGGAGACGCTCGACGCCGGCACGGTGACGATCAGCGGTGAGGACGCGACGGCCAAACCGGCGCAGAAGCGCGAGGTCGGCTTCGTCTTCCAGCACTACGCCGCCTTCAAGCACATGACCGTGTTCGGCAACGTCGCTTTCGGGTTGAAGATCCGCAAGTGGTCAAAGCCCCAGATCAGCGACCGCGTGCACGAGCTGCTGCGCCTGGTGCAGCTCGACGGGCTGGCCGAGCGCTACCCCGACCAGCTCTCCGGCGGACAACGTCAGCGCATGGCCCTGGCCCGGGCGCTGGCAGTCGAGCCGCAGGTGCTGCTGCTCGACGAGCCTTTCGGGGCGCTCGACGCGAAGGTCCGCAAGGATCTGCGCACCTGGCTGCGCCGCCTTCACGATGAGATGCACGTGACGACGATCTTCGTCACCCACGACCAGGAGGAGGCGATGGACGTCGCCGAGCAGCTGGTCGTGATGAACGAGGGGAGGGTGGAGCAGTCGGGCAGCGCCGACGACCTCTACGACCACCCGGCCAACGAGTTCGTAATGAGCTTCGTCGGCGAGGTCAACCGGCTCGGCGAGCACTTCGTGCGGCCGCACGACATGACCGTCGGGCTCGACCGCGACGACGGCGCCGAGGAGGCGATGGTGCAGCGCATCGTCGCCCTCGGCTTCGAGATCCGGGTCGAGTTCGTGCTCGGCGACGGCACCGAGGTCTGGGCCCAGCTGACCCGCGCCGAACTCCAGAAGCTGGAGCTGCGCGAGGGCCAGATCGTCTACCTCCGGCCCGGGCAGACAAAGAGCTTCAGCGGTGATGCCCCGCCGCCCGAGGGGGGTGGGGCCTCGACTCCCCGCCGCCCAGACGGCGGCGAGGGCGCAGAGGTATCTGCAGCCGCCTGAAGAGGTGATGGGACGGGGCGCTCTCTTTGCCGGGTAGTGCCCCGTCCCTACCGCCATCCCCACCGATTATGCGCCCCCTCGGACGAAAGGCGGTTGCGCGGCGCACGGTGCTATTCTTGAGTTAGATAGTCAATAAACACAAGAAAGGGGATACACGATGAGCGAGCGACCGACCCACACGACCTTCGTCTCCCGCGGCAGGCTCAACGGCGTCCTGCGCCAGCACCCGGGCGGCGGCCCCACCGAGGGGGGCACCACCCAGCCGGCCAGGGAGGGGAGCGTCGAGGAGCTCGACACCCAGACCTTCGAAGCTCTCTACTACCGCGCCCGCCTCATCCTCGGCGACTCCCTGCAGCGGCCCGGGCGTTTCCAGCTCCGCGGCCACTGAGGGCGCAGCCGACTTTGACCACACGGGAGTGGGGTGAAAGTCGGCTGCGCTGGAGGCTCAGGCGATGCGGCGCTCGAAGGTCTTCTCCAGCGCTTGCTCTTCTTCGTCGCCGGCGACGGTCTTGTCGAGGCGGGCGATCGCCTTGCGGCCATCGAGGCGCAGGGTGGCGACCTGGTTGTCGAAGTAGGGGCCCTCGAGCAGACGCCAGCGGATTCCCGGGTCGGGGGCGCCGGAGAGATGGGACAAGCCGCGGGCGAGCTGCTCGAAGGGTCGGCTGAAGCCGGCCCGGATGACTCGGCGCTCTTTCGCGTCGAGGGGGTTGCGATATGGCGAGCAGACGGCTTGGTAGACGGCGCTCCGCACGCCTGCCTCGAGCCGGAAGGCGACGTCGCAGAGGTATGCGTGGTGGACGTCGCCCGAGAGCAGCACGATCGATGCCGGCGGCTTGCCGCGCTTGCCGGAGCCGACCTCTTCGAGCAGCTCGCGCAGGCGCTGGAAGGAGAACTGGAAGGAGGCCCAGTGGTCGAAGTCGAGGGCGCGCCGCAGCCGCTCGCTGCCGCGCGCGACGGGCTTTCCCCAGACCCCGTCGCAGAGGCGCTCGTTCCACGCCTCGAGGTGGTGGAAGCCGGGGGAGAGGAGGTAGGGGACGGTCGTCGCGAGCAGCAGATGGTCGAAGTCGCCGCTGGCGTGATCGACGATCCACTCCCAGACGCGGTCGTCGAACATCGAGCGATGCTCCTCGGAGAGCACGCGGGAGGCACGCGAGTCGAGGAAGATCGCCCGAGTCCCGTCGAGGTCGCGGCAGTAACTCCAGCGCGTGCCGGCGGCCGTCGATTCGATCTCCCGCGCCCAGTCGCGCAGCACCTCGGTCGCGTCGGGATTTCCCCGCACCTTGGCGTAGACGTCGTTGTCGTCGAGCTCGTGTGGCGAGAGGTTGCCGAGGTGCTGGTAGATCCAGTAGCTGGCGATGCCGTCGACGGCGCGCTCGTGCCACCACTCCTTGCGGTCCATCTCCTCGTGCCAGGAGCGCGAGATGTTCCAGTCGTCGCTCATGTCGTGGTCGTCCCAGGCCATCGAGATCGAGACGGTCGAGAAGAGCCAGCGAATCAGCGGATCGCTCCACGACTCCTCGTAGAGCCAGGTGTACTCCTCGAAGTCGATTACCTCTTCGCCTGGGGATTGGCTGACGTCGCGCTTGGCGCGGATCTTCTCGCGCGTGCGCGGCGAGCCCTCGTCGACGTAGATCTGGTCGCCGAGCAGGAAGAGCAGCTCGGGCCACTTGCTGCGCTCCTGGCGCGCCATCTGCGCCGCCAGCACGCGCAGGGCGTCGAGCTCATGGCCATCGTCGTGCTCGTCCTGGGTCAGCGTGTACGGCTTCTCGTGCGGGACGGCCACCCGGCAGGAGCCGAAGCAGATATCGAGCGGCTTGCCGGGCTCGAGCGTGCATATCGCGCTGGGCGGCAGGTCGTGGCCCGGCTCCGGCCAGGCGGACTCGCCGTCGAGGGCAACCTCGTACTCGTAGAAGCCGCCCGGATCGAGCCCCTCTATCCGCACCAGCGCGTAGTGGTGCCCCGCGACCCCGAAGGTCCGCTCGCGACGCCCGAGCACCTCGACCTCGCAAGGCTCGTCGGTCTCGACCCAGACCGTCGCCTCGGTTTCCGAGACGTAGCGAAGCAACGGGCCGAGTACGAGTTCAGGCATGGGTTCTCCCTACCCGAGAAGCGTGCTGGGAAATTCGATCGAGAAGAAATCCAGTTCCGATTCGAATGCGTCTTGTCTTGTGCGGCTCGACTTTCGTCGGATTGAATTTTCGACTCTGGCGCACCTGGGCCTTGTTCGGTGCGCGCGACTGGCTGACGCTCCGGCGATGTCGAATCAGGCTGGTTGGCACCCCGACGATGCTAGTATTGTCGGACAAAATAACTGGTCGACCAGGGGTCTCCAGTGGACCCGCTCGGCAACTAGACACCGCATATCCCGTGCACGCTCTCGCTACGTCATCGAACATTGCAGCCTGCGTTTCAGGGAGGAGCCCCCATCCGGTGCCCCCGGCGGGTGCGATCCTCGCCTCGCCTTCCTTGGCGACGATGCGGATGGGGTTGCCCTGGAGGTGCTGGCGATCGAACTCGAAGATGAGAGCTTGCTTGTGATTCACGCGATGGAGTTGCGCAGGCGCTACCGAGATCGGTACGAGGAGGCGAAGAAATGCCGAAAGTGAAAAAGAAGGGGAAGTACCCCAGAACGAAGTCTGGCGTTGAGATAACTCCGGAGATCGCCGATGCGCTAGCCGACGAGGCAGAACGCGGCTATGACCTGTCAAAGGCGAAACGCCAGTTCGTAGGCCGGCCTTCCCTTTCGGGCAATGGAACATCCCCTCGAATGAGCTTTCGCATCACGCCCGAGCTCTACTTGGCGATGGAGGAACGAGCCGAGAGAGAAGGGCGCTCGGTCAGCGATCTGGCCCGCGAGGCCGTGGCGCGCTACGTCGGTTCGTAGCCCCCACTGGACGTGAATGGATCGCAGCTCGAGGACGGAAAAGTCTCAGTCCTGCCACGAACGAGCCTTGTTTCGTGCGTCTGGCCGGGCAAGGGTTGGGCTATGCCCAAGAAGAAACGAATTCCAGGTCGGACGGTCCAATACGAAACGCCTAACTGGGAGCCGCTGCTCTACCTCGCTCGCGTCTATGTCGGCGAGTTCATGTGGATGTTCGAGGTAGAGCTAAAAGGCGGAACCCGGCTTCACGCTTACAAGCACATGGGCACCAGGCGCTATCTGCATCTCACCGAGGATGGGCGCGCCTTCGCGTATTGCCCGCCTGCCGGCGAGACGGATGGCCTCGACGATGACAAGCCGAGCCTCTACGAAGAGGTCGATCCACGCCGGTTCGTCGATCTGGTCATGCCATGCCGGCTCGACCCGATCTCGATTTGCCGTCCTCAGTGGCGGGACCTCGACGACTAGCCGCCCTACGGCGGCATTCAGGACCAGATCGTCGACGGCGAGAGTGGCGTGCTCATCGACGCGGCGTTCGCTCGGCGGCTATCCGGGAAAAGCCGAACGGATGTGGGGGCAATACACCGTTGCCTCCGGCCCCGAGCCACTGGACAATCGGCCGAGGATGGCTTCGGCAAACGGGGATCCCCAGCCCACGCGGTTTCGCGACCGCCGCGATGCCGGGCGCCGGCTGGCTGACCGGCTGTTGCCCCTGGCCGCGGAGGATCCGGTCGTCGTCGGTCTGCCGCGCGGGGGCGTTCCCGTGGCCGGTGAGGTGGCGGCGGCGCTTCATGCGCCACTGGAGATCCTCGCCGTGCGCAAGCTCGGCGCTCCCCACAACCCCGAGTATGGAATCGGGGCGATCGCCGAGGACGGTACCCGTGTCTTCGACGCCGAGGCCCTGGCGGTCCTCGGGATCAGCGGTGGCGTGCTCGATTCGATCGTCGAGCGCGAGACCACCGAGTTGCGCCGCCGGGTTGCCGCCTACCGCGGAGACCGAGAGGCGATGGAGCTGAGGAGCCGCACCGTCGTCGTCGTCGACGACGGCGTCGCCACCGGGGTCACCGACACCGCGGCGCTGCGGGCAATCCGTCGCCGGGGGCCGCGCCGCCTCGTCCTCGCCGTTCCCGTTTGCGCGCCCGACTCGGCCGCGCGGCTGCGCGGAGAGGCCGATGAGGTCGTCTGCCTGGCCGAACCGCCGCAGCTCTACGGGGTGGGGGAGTGGTACCGGGACTTCTCGCAGGTCTCCGACCAGGACGTGATCTCGGTGCTCGGCCCACCCAGGAACGCGGCGGCTTGACGCGCGACGTCTGACCGCCGGGGCTACCGTGGAAAATCCGTATCCGACTCGGCGGGTTCCTGCGGATGGACTCGACTCGTCCCGGACGTAGTGTCATGCCATGGCGAGTCAGATAGAGCACCGGGAAGGCGAGAGGGCACGGGTGTTGATCGCCGGCGCCGGCATCGCCGGCGTCGAGGCCGCGCTGGCCCTGCGCGATCTTGCCGGCGAGCTGGTCGAGGTCGAGATGCGCGACCCGCGACGCGAGTTCGCCTTCCGCCCGTTTGCCGTCGGCGAGCCCTACGGGGCGGCCCGGATATTTCGCTATGACATGGAGGCGCTCGCCGCACGCTGCGGCGCGTCCTTTCACCCCGACGGGATCGTCTCGGTCGAGCCCAGGCAGAGGCTCGCCGTAACCCGCGACGGAGAGCGGCTCTCCTACGACTTCCTCCTGCTCGCAACCGGTGTGCGGATGCTTTGGGCCGTGCCGGGTGCCGTCACCTTCTGGGGGGTCGCCGACGAGGGTCAGGTCGGGGACGTCGTCGCCGACCTGCGCGCCGGCCGGCTGCGAAGCCTCGTCTTCACGATGCCCGGCGGGCCCAACTGGGCGTTGCCGCTCTACGAGCTGGCTCTGTTCGCCGCCAGCGAGCTGGCGAAGGCGGGTCGCGGCCGCACCCGGCTCACGGTCGTCACTCCGGAGGACGCTCCGCTGGAGCTCTTCGGCCGCCGCGCCGGAGAGCAGATGGGCCAGCTGCTCGAGGAGCGCGGGGTTGAGGTCCTCGCCGGCGCCCACCCGGTCGCCTTCGAGGACGGGCGGCTGCGGATTGCGCCCGGCGAAGCGGTCGAGGCCGACGCGGTGATCGGCCTGCCGCGCCTGGAGGGCCGGCAGGTCGTGGGGCTGCCCCACGACCCCGAGGGCTTCGTCGGCGTCGACGAGTACGGCAGGGCGATCGGTGCCGATCGCGTCTTCGCCGCCGGCGACGTGACCGCGTTCCCGATCAAGCAGGGTGGGATCGCGACCCAGCAGGCCGACGTCGCGGCCGGTCTGATCGCCCGCGAATGCGGGGCCGGCGTAGATTCCGAGCCGTTCGACCCGGTCCTGCGCGGGGTCCTGTGGACCGGTCGGGAGCCGCGGTACCTCTACGGGCGGCCGACCGGCGGCCACGGTGAGACCTCCAGCCTCAGCGAGCGACCGCAGTGGCCTGCGCAGAACGGCAAGGTGATCGGTCGTTACCTGACGTCGTTCCTCGACTCGCTCTCCGACGACAGCGGTCACGCGCCGGTCGTCGGCTCGCCGTCGATGTCCTGATCCAGGTCATGATGAGACGGTGAGCGACGCCCTAGTGCAGCGTTTCCGAGCCGCCCGCCGCGATCGCGGGTTGGCGGTCCTCGAGGGCTTCCACGCGCTCAAGCATGCGCTGCGCTTCGGCGCCGAGATCGTCGTGGCGGTCGCCTCGGACCCGAAGGAGCTGGAGCGCCTTGCGGCAGAGCTGGCCCCCGACCTGGCAGGCTCGCTGACCGGGCGGGTCGAGCAGGTGAGCGCGGGGGAGATCGAGCGGATGGTCCCCCATGCGCCGCGCACCGGCGCGGTCGCGATCGCCCGGCGCCCGCCGGTCGACGTGGCCGCGGTGCTGGCGGAGGAGAGGCCCGCGCCGGTGGTCCTGCTCGAGGACCCGCGCACGATGGGCAACATGGGGGCCTGCGTGCGGGTGGCGGCGGCGGCCGACGCCGCGGCGGTCCTCACCACCGGCAGCAACGACCCCTGGCACCCCGAGGCGCTGCGCGGGGCCGCCGGGCTGCACTTCGCCTTGCCGGTGGCGCCCGTCGAGGCGCTGCCCGGCTCGGATCGCCCGCTCGTCGCGATCGACCCCGACGGCGAGGACGCCGACCTGCGCGATCTCTCGCCCCGCTCCATCCTCGCCTTCGGCACCGAGCGCTACGGGCTCAGCGAGGAGCTGCTCGACCGCGCCGACGCCCGGCTGGCGATCCCGATGCGCGAGGGCGTCTCCAGCCTCAACCTCGCCACCGCGGTCGCTGCCGTGTTGTTCGCACGGCGCCTACTGAGGTAGCGTGGACGCAACGCTATCCCCGACCCGAAAGGATCGTCCCCTTGCCCCTCGCAAACATCAACCTGGGCGAAGCTATGCTGCTCGCCTTCGAGATCTTCTTCTTCGTGATCTGGATCTGGATCCTGATCACCATCCTCACCGACGTCTTCCGCGACCATGAGATCTCCGGCTGGACCAAGGCCGCCTGGGTTTTCTTCCTGGTCTTCATCCCCTTCCTGACGGCGCTGGTCTACCTGATCGCCCGCGGCAACGGCATGCGCGACCGGACGATCAAGGCGCAGGCCGAGGCCAAGCAACACATGGACTCCTACATCCGCGAACAGGCTCACGCGACACCGGCCGACGAACTGCACAAGCTGAATGAGCTGAAGGAAAAGGGCGCGCTCTCGGCTGATGAGTTCGAGAAGGCGAAGGCGAAGCTGCTGGCGTAGTT
Organism: Solirubrobacterales bacterium; assembly: GCA_036525295.1. Lineage (GTDB taxonomy): Bacteria > Actinomycetota > Thermoleophilia > Solirubrobacterales > 70-9 > VRUE01. The sequence continues at coordinate 30,991 of DATDAQ010000133.1, forward strand.
GGGTAGAGGGATGCCGGATGCCCC
>DATDAQ010000134.1:0-19938 GCA_036525295.1 Solirubrobacterales bacterium
CGGCGCGGGTGGGCTGGGCGAGCGTGTGCCGGAGGCGGCCGAGATCCTTGCTCGGGCGGGACTCCCGGCCGATCCGGCGGAGGTGGCCGACGAGAAGGTGCAGCTCTCGGTGGTCGCGTCGTCGCTGGCGGCGTTGGCGGCATTGCGTGCGCTCGGGGTTGAGGCCACCGTCGCGGTCGGGCACAGCCTGGGCGAGCTGACTGCCTTGCACTGGGCGGGAGCGCTGGATGCGGACGCGCTGCTGCGACTTGCCGGCGCCCGCGGCGCGGCGATGGCCGGACCGGCCGTCGCGAAGGGAACGATGGCCACGGTTCGGGCCGACGACCGGGCACTCGCCGAGCTGACGCGAGGCAGGGACGTGACGGTCGCCTGCTTGAACTCGCCCCGTCAGCGGGTTGTCTCCGGTGCCCTCGGCGAGATCCAGGAGCTCGTCGACGAGGCGAGGGAGAGCGGGATCCGGGCGATGCGCCTCGACGTGGTCGGCGCGTTCCACTCGCCGCTGATGCGACCGGCCGTCGCCGACTTCGAGCGCAGCCTCGAGGCGGAGCGCTTCGAGCCACCGCGCCGGCGGGTCATCTCATCGGTGACCGGTGGCGAGCTGGAGTCCGGCGCCGACCTGAGGTCGCTTCTCGCCCGGCAGATCGTCGACCCGGTTCGATTCTCCGAAGCAGGAAGCGCATTCGCCGGTGAGGCAGACCTGATGCTCGAGGTCGGGCCCGGCCGGATCCTCTCCCGCCTGATGGCCGAGATCGGCGGACCGCCCGCCGTTTCGATGCGAGTGGGGGAGCGCTCGTCCGCCGGCCTGATCGAAGCCGGTGCCGCGGCCTTCGCGGCCGGTGCGCCGGTGGCGGTCGGACGGCTGACGAAGCTGGGGGCGGTTGCGTGAAGCCGGGCGGCGAGGCGGGAAGGCGGCGAAAGGTGTCGGTGCGCTCTCCGTCCGGGCCCACCCTGGTGGCGTGGGAATCAGGGCCCTCCGAGGGCCGCCCGGTCATCCTGCTCCACGGCCTGACGATGACTGCCAACCAGGCGTTCTCGAACACGACCGCGCTCGAGAGCGCCGGCTTCCGGGTGATCTCCTTCGACGCGCGCGGTCACGGCGGATCCGAGCCCGCGGCCGATCCCCGGCAGTACGGATACGACGTGCTGACGGAGGACCTGGGTGCGGTCATGGATGCGTTCGGGATCGAGAGGGCCGTCCTGGCCGGCATCTCTATGGGCGGGCACACGGCCCTGCGCCTTGCGCTGGAACAGCCGCACCGCTCGGCCGCCCTCGCGATCGTCTCGCCGGCGTTCGACCCGGAGGACCACCCGAACGAGGAGAACGTGGCGGAGGCCGACGCGCTCGCGGCGGGTGTGCGGGAGCGCGGGGTCGACGGGTTCATGGCGGCGCTGTGGATCCCTGAGGGGAGCTCGCGCGAGTCCGCTGGGATTCGAGCGGCGCACTCCTTGTTGCGCCGCCGGCTCAGGGAGCACCATGACCTGACTGCCGTGGGCGATGCGGTCAAGGCAAACCTGCGAGCCAAGCCGTTCGACGACTTCGCGGCGCTCTCCGCCGTCGAGGGCCCGGTGCTGGTCGTGGGAACGCGTGACGAGCTCGACCCGCGTCACCCCTACGAGCTGGCTCGCTCTTACGTGCGCGCGATTCCCGGGAGCCGTTTCGAGTGCGAGAGGCCTGGAGGGGTTCCCCTCGGTTGGGGTGGCCGCAGGCTGATCCTCCTGGTGCGCGAGCTGGCTGCTCGCGCGGAGTGGGGTGGCGAATTGACAGCGGGGAGGAGGCGGGCGTAGGTTCGCCCGGCCCGGGATGCAGTTCTTCGACGCCCTCACCGCAGAGAAGCTCCAGTCCTTTCAGTGGTGGGACCGGGGGAGCTTCGCGGAGATGCCCTGGAACGGCGTCGTGGCCGAGGCGCACCGCGCCGGGCTGGGCTTGAGGCGCGCGGGGATCCGGACCGGGGTGCCCGTCGCCTGCGTACTGACGAACTCGTTCGAGGTCGTGCGAGGGATGCTCGGCGTCTGGCTGGCCGGCGGCGCCGTGGCCTCGCTGCCCGTGCCGGCTCGTGCGATGAGCATCGAGGATTACGCGAGCCAGCTGGTCGCGATCTGCCGGCACCTGGGGTCGCACGTCCTCCTGATCGAGGACCGGCTGATCGAGGCGCTGCGAGGACCGATCGACGGAGAGGTGGAGCTGGTCGGCTGGAGCTCACTGCCGGTCGACGGATCCTTCGAACCCACCCCCCCGGGCGATGACGAGCCCGCCTTCATCCAGTACTCCTCGGGCAGCACCAGCAGGCCCAAGGGGTGTGTGCTTACGCCGCGGGCGATGGGGATACAGCTGAAGATGATCGGCGACATGCTCGAGGCGGCGCCGGGGGACTCCTTCTCGTCCTGGCTGCCGCTGTCCCATGACATGGGCGCATTCGGGTGTCTCCTCTTTCCGTGGGCCTACGACCTCCCCCTCGCCCTGTCGTCTCCCGAGAGGTTCGTCGTCGATCCTCGAACCTGGCTCGGAGACATCGCCGAGTTCGGCGCCACGATCTCGGCGGGCCCGCCGTCGGCTCTCAACATCGCCACCCGGGCTGAGCGCAGGCGCCCCCAGTCGGGATCGCTCCATCGCCTGAAGTCCTGCGTCATCGGCGGGGAGAGCATCGCCTGGTCGGTGCTCGAAGCGGCAACCGAGGTGTTCGCCCCGAAAGGCCTGTCCGCGGAGATGTGGATGCCCGCCTACGGCATGGCGGAGGCGACGCTCGTGGTGAGCAGCATCGACATCGCGGCACGGCCGAGCTTCCGGCGTGTGGACAGCGCCGCTCTGGCCAACGAGGAGGTCGTCTATGTGGACGAGCATGGGGATGGGACGACCGAGATCGTCTCCACCGGTAGTCCCCGCGGCGAGGCCGGAGTGCGCGTGGAGGAGCCGGACCGGCTCTCTCAGATCCACATTCGCTCTCCTTGCCTGGCCACCGAGTACCACCGCGAGAAGGAGCTGACCGCGGAGCGCTTCTCCGATGGAGAGCTGTCCACCGGGGACCTGGGCTTCATGCACGGGGACGAGCTGTATGTGGTCGGGCGGCGCGACGACATGCTTTCGGTGGGCGCTCGCAACGTGTACGCGCGAGAGATCGAGTCGGCGGTGGATCTACTCGACGCGGTGAGGAGCGGATGCTCGACGGTGATCGACGCGGGGGCCGGCAACCGCGCCCGGCTGGTGATGCTGCTCGAGCTGAGAGACGCGGGGGCCGATCTCGGGAGGCTGGCCGCCGAGGCCTCCCGCACGGCCAAGCAGAAAGCCGGCGTCCTGCTCGACGAATGTGTCTTCCTCCCGCCGGGTGCCCTGCCGAAGACCCCGAGCGGCAAGATCCAGCGGTTCCGCTGCCGTCACCTACTCGCGACCGATGTGTTCGAGCCCCTCGACCGTGTGAAGCTGAAGCGGGCGAGTGGCTGAGCCCGTGTCGCACTCGTAGGCAACTGCGCCCACGTAGCCGGCCCCGAGGGGCAGCGAGCCGATCTGCCAGTGCCCCCCCGGCGACGGGTCCTCCGGCACGTTGGGCACGACCACGGCCGCTCGCGAGCAGGACACGCTCCAGGCGCGCAGGTTGCCGGGGAGACCGTCGGCACGGGCCTTCAGATAGGCCTCCTTGCGGGTCCAGCAGCGGAAGAAGGCCGCCCGGCGCTCGTCCGGGTTCGAGATCGCCTCTATCTCCGCGATCTCGTCAGCCGAGAACGTAAAGCGGGCGACGCCGAGGACGTCCAAGCCCGGCCGCAGGCGCTCGACGTCGATGCCGACGCGGCCCCCGCGGACGACGGCAACTGCAACCAACGCCCCGGAGTGGGCGAGGTTGAAGTCGATGCGCTCGTCGCGGGGCCACCTCAGGGCCGGCTTGCCGTGGCCGGTCCCTCCGCAGCGATGACAGCGCCGCACGAAGCGGAGCTCGGCCGGGGGGACGCCGAGCAGCTCGCCCAGCGCGGTTCTCAGCGCGTAGCGACCGGCCAGGTGGCGGGCTCGTGCGTCGTCTCTCGAAAAGCGCGCGGCGCGCTCCCGGTCCGTGGCGGGGAGTGCGGTCGCGAGGGCCCGGATTGCATCTCCTGGGGGCGGGACTCGCATCTGCCATACCTCCACTGCGCCGGCGGAGGTGACTTCCGCCTCTGAGCTGTTCAGCGGCGCACACGCACGTGCTAGCGGGGGCACGAGGGACGAACCCGCACGTGCAGCAGCCGCTTGTGTCGCATGCCATTCTGAGCGCGCGCGGTGCTTGCCGCGATCAGCTGATCGGGACGGGCGTCGCACGCTTGGGTCGCTGCAGACAGGAGCGAGCTCCTGCCGCCGCGCATGTGCATCGTGAAGGCGGTCAGGGGCTGGTCCGATAGGCCGACGACCGTGTTGAGCAGCTGGCCGTTCGGGGTGGCAGAGAGCACGCTCCTCACGGTCATGCGCATGCCCTGGCCCTCCAGCGACGTCCAGATCTGGGGTGTGCCCACGTCGCTGCCCCGGACCATGTACGCGGGTCCCCACAGCGGCGTGGAGAGCACCGGGGTGCGAACCAGGGCGGTCCCCACCCGCGAGCGCTCGGGGCAGACGCCGGCGGCGAAGCTCTGGCGGGAGCACGGGATGGGGCCGCCCTCATCGGTGCGCTCGAGCAGCGAGGGCAGTTTCGTCGTGACCGAGCGCATGTTCGCGTCTCCGGCACGCGGTCGGATCTGTATTGCCAGGTCTGGGTGCTTTGCTTCGCGTCCCTGGAGGGCGATCGCGAGCCCGGGGTGGAAATCCAGCTCCTCGCAGCCTTCGATCCGAAATGGAGTGTGCGTTCGAACCTCGGTCCCGGCCGCCGAGACGATCGTGGCCTGCACGCTCGCCGGCTGGCACGACGTCGGGTTGAGCATGAAACCCGGCCTGTCGATGTCGATGCCGAGCGTGCGCAGTCGCAGGGGGATGCCCGACAGCGCCTGCGGCAGTGCGTCGACGGAGACGGTCGTGTGTCCGTCTGACGGATCGTTCGAGAGGGAAGCGCGGACGACACCCGGGGCGATCTCGAACGCGTCAGCCGCGGGTCTCAGGACGAGGGCGAGCCCGAAGGGCCCACCCCCGTAGGGCCCGGTCAGGTAGACGTCTCCGCCGACCGCGAACGGCGCCGGTCCGGCGCCCGCCTCTGCGACGATCGAGCCGACCCGGCTTGCGAGGGGGCAGGCAGCGGCGATCACGGCGACCTCCGCACAGACCCCGGCTCCCGCGATCCGTGCGGTCAGTCCCGTCGGCAGGGCGATCCGGAACCCCTCCAGAGACTGTTCCCCGTCGTTTCTTCGGACAGTCGCCGAGAAGGAGCTGTCCCGCCCCGCCTTCGCCGGCGACGACCCGGCAGAGAAGCTCGGCGCGAAGGGCGCCCCGGACGAGCACGGCCCCCCGCCGACGCCGCTCCCGGTGGTGACGGTTGCGAACGCGATCGCGTTCCCCCCGCCGCTCGAGGGCGTCAGGGTCGCCTGCGCGGTGCCTTTCGTGCAGTGCGGCGGGGACGCCAGCGCCGCCCTGGGCCCGTCCTTGAGATGCAGCGTCAGATGGCTGAAGGGCAGCTGCGGCAACTCGGGAATCGCCACGGTGACCCGATTGCCGTCAGGGTCAGGCCGAAGGGAGCCGGGCAGCTTGATCGTGAAGCCCGGCCCGCTCACGCTCAGGAACACCCGGAAGGGATCCTCGGGCTCGCCCTGTGCGAAGTAGATCGTCCCTGGCAGTGGCTCTGGAAGGAGTGGGGTGGCGAGCTCGGCAGTCCCTATCTTCGACGACTCCGGACAGGTGGGCGGATCGTTGCCCGCTCCGAGCTGAGCATCCATGCAAGCCGTCAGCCCGTGCGCGACTCCCGGTGAGAGCGAGAACCCCGGGGGCAGTGCCACCGAAACCGACTCGACGTGGGAGGTCGCGAGCCCGTCCGGGTCCTCGTTCTGGGGCAGGTCGAGGTCGATGCCGATGCCTGTCGGCGTGTCGGCCATGTCGTGACTGGGGGTCACGGCCAGCGTGGGGGTGAGGGGCAGTTCCGCGCAGCCCACGAAGGGACCGATCGGGGCGGTTTCTCTCAGCCACTCTTCGGGCTCCTGCCACGTTCGCACCGCGAAAACGACGTTCTCCGGCGCGGGGTTGCAGCGAGTCGGGTTGGTCAGGAGCGGCTTGCGGGGAATCGCGGTCCCCGACTGGTGGTCCGCTGGCACTCCCCACAGCTCCAGCTCGCTGTCGAGAACGGGGATTTCCTGGACCAGATTGGCGGCCAGGAGGCGAGCGTGGTGCCCGCCGTTCGCATCGAGGCCGACCATGAAGCGAAAGGGGAGGACGATCGCCTGGAAGCCGAACTCCGCGAGCTCACTCGGGCTGGGTGCGATGTTGTAGACCGGCACGCTCAGCGTGCCAAAGGCCGAGAGCGTCTGCGTGACGGTGCCGACCTGCGTCTCCGGGGGGCAGGATGCAAGCGCGAACATCGCACGGGAGCAGTAGGGAGTGGCGCGAGCGTTCCCGACCAGGCCGGATGGGAGCTCGAGCGCGATGTCCCGCGGGTTCGCCTCCACTTCGCCGCCGGGGGTGGTGCTGAACGCGAATCTCATGACCATTCGGTCTGGGTGGGCACCGGCCCGGTTCTCGGGTAGGTCGGCGGAATTCAGGAGCTCGACCTCGGTGGAGCCGGGGGCGAACCCGAACTCGCCCTGCGCCGTGGCTGGGAACAGCGCCAGGACGAGCGCCGCCGCGATGGCTGGCAGCCAGCTCACCGTGTTGCCCCCAGGTTCAGGACGAGCGTGCGGGGGTGAGGGGATTGCGAATGGCGGACGATCAGCCGCAAGTGCAGGACCTGTTCCCGCCCCCCCAGAGCACGGCGCGCGGCCGGGCTCAACCGGAACCGAAGCACGATCCCTCCCTCCCGCGAGACGACGGCGGTCTCGCGAGCGACGACGACCCGGCGATCTCCCACTCTGGCGATACCCACCAGGGAGACGCGACCGGGAGATGGCACCCATGCATGGATCCGCGCCCGGCCCGTCTCTGCCAGTTCACGCCGGTCTCGGGGGTCGATCCACACGGTGAAGCGCCGCTCCTGGCCTTTGGCCGAGGGGCTCCCCCCGAGTGGCGCGAGCGTTGCGGTCGCCGCCGCCGCTCGCTCGGGCTCCGCGGGGGCCAGCGGGCCCTGGCACTCTTCTCCCTCACACGGTGAAGGCGGATCCGCTTCGGGGAAGCCCCCGCCGATCCGCGCGACGTAGAGGTCGACTTCGCCTCCGTCGTCGTCACGCGGCAGGAGGGACTCGCGGGTCGTGAAAAAGGCATTGCTGCCGTTGGCGCTGGCGCCCGCGAACGCGACCCCGTTTTCGCTGCCGGTTCCCGAGCTGACCAGCCCGAGCGACCCCGCCCACCACTCGTAGACGTCGTGTTCTTCGTTCGTGTCCCCGGCGACCAGCGCCTCCTCCGTTTCGATGAAGGCTCGCGTTCCGTCCGCCGTCAGCGGGTTGGGGTTGTGGCCGGGGAAAGGCCCGTATTCCCCCGGCCCGGGGAGAGTGGCGGCGAGAGCAGCGTTCCCCTGGCCGTTCTCTCCGATCGAGATTTGCTGCAGAACGTCCCCGTCGGCGTCATAGCGATAGACGTCGCTGTGGATGTCGGTATCGGCGGGCAGGAGCTTTGCCGTCGTCGTGAAGAGGAAGACACTCCCGTCCTCGCTCACCACTGCGCTGTTCAGGTTCGAGGTTTTCGCCAGCGTGGTGACGAAGCGGATCTCGCCGCCATCGCGCAGATAGAGGTTCCGGCCCCCTGCGGTTCCCTCTCCCGGTACCAGCGCACCGCCCGCGATGAAGTAGACGTGGTCGCCATCGTTGCTCGCCTTGATTGGAGCGATGACGTTGGCTGAGACGCCGGCTGGCCCGGCCGAGAGTCTCGTCAGATCGCCCGTCGAGATGTCCGCGCGGTAGAGGTCGGCGCCACTGTCGACGTCGTCGTCGGTGAGCTGCCGGGTCGTCGTGAGGAACGCGCTCGACCCGTCGGGCGGCGCTCCCACGAAGTTCACGTCGGCGGGGGGGTTGCAGTCCGGTCGCGTGCACTGCGAGGCCGAGATCAGGGTCGTCGTGTCGTCTTCGCGGAGGTACACCTGGGTCGGCTCCGCGCACGCGGAGGCACTCGGGTCAGGACTGGTGAGGAAGATGCGCGACCCATCGCGCGACATTGGGTGAAGAGCGGCCAGTACGCCCGAGATCCCGTTGCCCAACACAGAGCCGCAGGCGGATAGTGGCTGGCCTTCGCCGTCCACTCCGATGAACTGCAGGCCGGATTCATCGAGCTCGTAGGCGGCGCGGCCTTCGACCCTGCCCGAGTCCGCCGGAAGGAGCGGCTCGGTGGAGTTGAGTCCGGCGTGCCCGACGTCGTCGGAGGCCGCGGGCAAGACCGGCGCTTGGAGGAAGCTGGGCGTGCCGAAGAAGCTCCCCGGCGCGATCGGGCCGAGCAGCGTGAGCGTCCCGTCGGGAGCGCGTCGATACAACCCCGCCATCGGTGCCGAGGGAGCGCCGGGCAGCAGCTGGCTGGCGCTCCCCCAGATCCAGGTCGAGAGGTCACGGCTCGCGGCCAGTGAGAGGACGCCGCCGGCCTGGGTTGCGGCTACCGTGAACGGTTGCCCGATTGGATGGCTTTCCCAGTCGTTCGCCCCCCGAACGGCGACCGAAGTGGCGACCAGCTCGCCGGAGACGGCGCCGGGCATCGGACCCAGGCTCGCATAGGCGACGCGGTTGCCGTCGACGCTCCAGCCGCGCGCCGAGAACAGCTGGACGCCGAGAGAGTCGTGGGAGGTCACCAGCTCCCAGGCCCGCCCGTGCGCCGGGTCGCCCGCCGCCGGTGGCGCCAGGGCGAGCGAGCTCACCAGGACGAGCGCCAGACAGAGGACCAGCCGGAAAGTGTTTGGTGAATCTTGCGGCGAAGCGGGCACTCGGTCAGGTTTCCAGAGTAGATCCGAACTAGTCAAAAAAGGGAGTTCGCATGCCACACATAGACCTTCCCGACGGCCTGCCCGGCATCCTCGGCCCGATGGCGTTCAGCCCCGAGACCGCAAAGCCGATGAACGAGCTGGCCGAGGTCCTCCTCCGCGCCCCCAGCTCACTGGCGAGTGGAGAACGCGAGATGATCGCCGCGTTCGTCTCGAAGCGGAACGACTGTCACTTCTGCCAGGCCTCGCATGGAGCGGCCGCGGCGCACCACCTGGGCGGGGCGGAGGATCTCGTCGACCGGGTCTGCCGCGACCCTGAGTCGGCGGACGTCTCCGACAAGCTCAAAGCGCTGCTCGCCGTTGCCGCAAAGGTGAAGGTGGGCGGCCTCGAAGTCACCGAGGCGGACGTCGGTCGCGCCCGCGAGGAGGGTGCGACCGACAAGGAGATCCACGACACGGTGCTGATCGCCGCCGCGTTCTGCATGTACAACCGGTATGTGGATGGGCTGGCGACGTGGGCTCCGGCCGACCGGGAGGCGTACCGTGAGCCTGGACGCATGCTCGCTGAGGAGGGGTACGTTTCAATCGGCCTTCTTTTGGCTGGGCAGGCGCCGCAACGGATTCGGTAGCCACCAGGTGGCGTTGCCGCAGAGCTTCATCGCGGCTGGAAGCAGCACCAGGCGGATCAGCGTGGCGTCGACGAGAACCGCGACCGTCATCGCCAGGCCGAGCTGCCTGGCCGCGGTGATGCCGGTCGTCGCGAACGAGACGAAGACCGCCGTCATGATCAGCGCCGCGCCCGTGATGACCCCCGCGGTGCGCTCGACGCCGTACTGGATCGCCTTCTCGTTCGATCCGGAGCGGAGGTAGCCCTCCCGCATACGCGTCAGCAGGAACACCTCGTAGTCGATCGAGAGGCCGAACATGATGCTGAAGACTCCGTAGGCGGTGATCGCGTCGATGAACCCGGGACCGCCGAGTATCGGGTCCGAGCCCTGGAAGAAGAGCACCATCACGCCGAACGCCGCCCCGACGGTCAGCAGGTTGAAGACGACCGCGAGGAAGGGGAGCAGGAGCGAGCGAAGGATGCCGACCAGCACCAGGAAGGTGACGAGGGACAGCGCCAGCGCGAGCTGCGGCAACCTGTCAGAGGTCGCGGTGTCGAAGTCCTGCAGGGCAGTTGCGGTGCCACTGAGCTGCACCGTGGCACCTGTTTCCCTCGCAAGCGCCTTGATGTCCTCCTCGAGCACGTCTCGCAGTGGATGCCCCGCCTTCTGGGCGTCGCCGTACCCGACCACCGTGACCCTCGCTCCGGAGCCGCCGCTGTCCACGCTGAGGGCGAACGAGGCGTTGCGCCGGGCCTGGGGATTTGCCCGGTCCACGGCGGCCAGGGTGAAGTAGCCCGATTCGAAAGCCGGGGTCAGGCGGTCCGTTTGCCTCGTCTGCTCGGCGATCTGGTGCGATCGCCCCCGAAACACGAGGACCCCCGACAGCAGGTCGCTTACCCCTTGGCCGAGTGTGACCACTTCATCGGCACCGCCGGTCAGGCCGCCGCGCAGGGTGCCGGCCCCGCCGGCGAGGCGCTCCACTCCAGAGGCGAGCTCGCCACTGCCGGTCTGCAGGCGGCTCAGCCCAGCGGAGAGCGCCCCGTCGCCGTCGTCGAGGCGTTCGAATCCCTCCAGCAGCTGGCCTATCCCGTCGTCGAGGCGCTCGAGGCCCCGTCCCAGGCGCTCCGAGCCCGAGTGCAACCGGCTGAGGCCAGCCGCCAGGTCACGGGTTTGAGAGACAAGCGCCCCGACCCCTTCGGAGGCGATCTGTGCGCTTTCGCCAGCTTCCGCCAGCGACGCCTCCATACTGGGGCTGCCGATCGCGCCGAGCGCTCCCGAGAAGGCGTTGTAGGCGTCGTTGTAGTGGGGATCGAGCTTCGCGTCAGGGCTCAGCTGCTCGAGTGCCTGCAAGCCCCGCTCGAGGCCTCGCTGGGTCGCCTCGGCCGCGCCGCGCAGCCGCGCGAGGTCTTCGACCTGCTTGCCGAGCCGGGTGCGCAGAGTTTCGATCTGTGGCAGGCCTCTGAGGAGTCCCGGGCGGGTCCTGGCGAGGGCGTTGCCGACCTGCTCGGCCGCCCTGCGGGCGCGGCGGGATCCGGCGGACAGGGTGTCGATCGCCGCTCGCGACTCGGACATGCCGGTCCGCAGCTCCTCCGCGCCGTGGGCGGCGTTTTCGAGTCCCGATTCCAGTTCCGCTGCGGCGCTCGCCGCTGAGTTGCCGCCCGCTTCGAGGCGGCCGGCGGCGCCGGCGGCGCTGGCGAGGCCGCCGCGCATCTGACTCACGCCCGAGCCGATTCCGGTCAGGCCTTCGGCAAGCTCGCCTTGGTCGGCCAGCCCTTCCTTGAGGAACTTACGGGTGCTGGAGAGCCTTGCGGGCACCTGCTGGAGCTGCCTGGTGCGCCGGATGAGCTGACCCGGCCCGAGCACGGCGGCCACGTCGGGCCGCGCGGCGAGCCTACGCTGGAACCGCTCGGTCGCCGCCAGCGTCTCGGGCTCGGTCAGCGGTCCGTCGTCGGAGGTGATGCCGATTTCGTAGGGCGCGATCCAACCGGCACCGAGGGCCTGCTTGACCGCCAGGTAGTCGCTGCGCTCCTCGTTGGGGGGAAGGCCACGGGGGTCGGGGGGACCGGTTTCGACCGCGAGCGCGATCGCCGAGAAGATGCAAACAGCGAGCAGCGACAGAGCGACGGCGAGCCCCGGGTGCCTCAGAGCGCGCAGCGCCAGTCCGCCGAAGCGACTGCGGCGGTGCACGTCGCCGAACGTCCAGCGATCGACGTTGGTACCCAGCAGGGCAAGCACCGCCGGTAGTGCGATCAGGGCACCGAAGACGCTCAGCACGACGACGGAGATCAGCGCCATCGTGACGCCCAGCAGCAGCGAGCCGGGGACGACGAAGATCGTTGCGGACATCGCCGCGACGAGAGCGATCCCAGCCGAGGAGATCGTGCGCCCGGTTCGATCGCCGGTCCTCAGCGCCGCCTCGGTGGGCGAGAGCCCGGAACCGAGCTCTTCCCGGAAACGGGACACCATCAGCAGCGCGTAGTCGACCCCGAGCGCCAGCCCCATCATCGACGCGATGTTCAGCGAGAGGGCGTCGAGGGCAAAGACCTCGTTGATCAACGTCAGGCCGCCTTTCGCCGCGCCGATCGTGGTCAACCCGATGAAAAGCGGCAGCGCGGCGGCGACCGGGCTCTTGAACACCAGGAGCAGGATGGCGATCAGCAACGGCACGGCGATGATCTCGGCGTGCTGGATCGCCTCCACGGTCCCGCCGTGGATCCCCGCGGCGATGTCCGGGTAGCCGCTGGCGTAAGCCCGGACGGGAGGGCTCACCGAGCCCTTCGCCCGCCGCCTGATCTCGGGCGCCACCTCTTTTGAGACGTGGTCGAAGTCGCCCTGCGCGCGAATGACGATCAGCGCCGTGTTTCTCCGCGGCCGCAGGCCTTCGCCGACGCCCAGCCACGGGGCAAGCAGGCTGATGCCGTCGATCTGTTCGAGGGCGGCCGTGACCCTGGGGCCCTGCCGGTCGATCGCCTGGCGCGGACCCTCCAGCACGACGACCTGGTCGAAGTTCTCCCCGAACTTCGGTTCGAGGCTTTCGATCGCCTTTTGGGCCGTCGTCCCGGGGATGATCAGGTTGCTGCGGTGGAGCTTCGACTCGACTCCCATGCCAAGGAGGGCGAGCACCCCGACCAGGGAGAGCCACACCGCGAGCACGCGTCGCGGCCTGGCGACGGCCAGTGAGGCCAGACGCTTCAAGGCGCGGCTCCCGGGGGTGTCGATTTCATCGCCGCCGCAGGCGCCCACGCCACCGACCCGCCCGTCGCTCCCTCTTTACGTGGCGCAAATAGTGATACTGCTCGACGGTTGGCGCGCCCCCCGACGACAAGGCGTGGTTGCCCTCGTCGCCGCGGCGCCGCTCGATGCTCCTCCTCATGGCCCGCTCGTTCGGCGGGGTGTAACGCCCGCTCAGGTAGGCGGCGACCCACTCGCTCTGGCACTCGGCGATTCGTGTCGGCGAGCCCATCGGGTTGATCAAGCCGACGAAGGCCAGGCCCGGCTCGCCCGGTGGGAACACGTTCCAGAACAACTCCAGTCGGTGCTCTCCGACCGGCGCCAGCTCGGCCGGGAGGAAGGGAAACTCGGTACGGCTCTCAGTGTCCCAGACGATCAGATTCGCTCTCGCTCGGCTCCCGTCGGCGAACCGCACGTGGTCCCCTTCGAACCGGGCGATCGCCGGCCGGACATCGATGCGCCCGTGCAGTAGACGCTCGAGCAGGGAGGGTGCCACCGTGACTCCTGCCTCCCCCAAGGGGTCACTCGGCGCCGGCAGGCCGTGGAGCGGGAGCGAGAGCAGCGCCCGGTGACCGGCTTCGAGCGTGCGCCTCCGCAGCCGGCGAGGAGGGCCGCCCCTCCCGAGCAGGAATGGCAGGCCCGGCAGCTGGTCGTAGGGCCTGCCCAGAACGATCTGGGGCAGCACGTAGCGGGGGCGGAGCAGGGAGATGTGCGTCGAGCGAGCTACATAGCTGGAGGTCACGGCGGCGTCGCACGCGGCGCCGCCGGCACCCGCTACGACGACGTCGCGAGCGCGCATGACGGACTCGTCGCGACACTCGTCGACGTGTACCTGGGTGCCTGAGAACTCTCCCGGCGGAAGAGTCCGCGGCCTCGACGCGATCTCATCGCGCCCCCCGGCGACCACCAGCGCGTCGAATCGCCGACGCTCGCCGCCATCGAGCTCGATCTCCCACTTGCCGTCCGTCGTGCGCGAGGCTGCGGCGACGCCCGTCTCCAGCCGGATGTGAGCGTCGAGTCGAAAGCGCTCGGCGTAATCGCGCAGGTAGGAAGCCACTCGCGATCTGTCGGGGAAGAGAGGCGAGGACCTCGGCATCGGCCAGTCGGAGAACTGAAGCTGCTCGCGAGATACCTCCGATTGCCCGCGACCGGGCAGGGCATAGGTGCCGCCGATGCGATGAGCGCGGTCAAAGCACTCGAACGGGATCTCCCGGCGCGACAGGGATCGCGCTACGGCCAGGCCGGATATACCCACTCCGACCACACAGATCTTTCCATGCAAAGAGGCCACGGCGCGGACAGTAGAGAGGGGGTAGGGAGCGCGCAATTACGCGACGATGAGGCCGATCGAAAGCGCGACGAGGGCAGCGCCGATCAGCAGTGCACCGGCTCGAGTCAGCTTCGTCCCGGCCGATGGAGAGGACGTGTCGACGGCGGCCATGTGCAGAAAGAAGCCACCCGACTGGGCCGTTACGCCCGCGAGCAGCGTCAGCCCCGCCGCCCACTGGAGGCCTTCCGAGAAGCCGGTGTCGTCCAGATAACTGACATAGACGAGGGAGAGCACGAGCAGTACGCCGGCGTGGGCGTGGCCGTCCCGGAAGAAGCGCTGTTGGGCCGGCGAGAGACCCTCCCTGCCGGTGATGTAGGTCAGCAGAGCCCAGCCTCCGAAGGCCACACCAGGCAGGCCCAGTAGGGCAATCACCGCCAACCAGCGCGTCGGTTCCATCCCGTCAGGCTACCCGGGCTCGACGCCGTCCCCTGCGGAGCTCGCGACGGAGACGCCAGGCGAAGTCGAACTGCTCCACCTGCACCGTGTGGCGCGTCGAAGCGACCAAACGGCGGGAGTCCCGCTGGCGTTGCCGTGCGATGCTGCGCCTCATTTCCGCCTTCGACGGCAGGGCGTACTCCCCTGAGAGGTAGGAGGCGACCCACTTCCCCTGGATCTCGGAGATCTGCATGGTGGAGCCCGCGGCTGGCTGAAGGAGTCCCACGAACGCAAGGCCGGGGACATCCGGGCTGAATACGTTCCAGTACATCTCGACCTCGTTCTGTCCGCTGACCGGTGCCAGGGTGGGGCCTAGGAACGGAAAGCCGATCCCGTACCCGGTGCACCAGATGATGAGATCGGCCCGAGCCGCGCTTCCGTCGGTGAAATGCACGAGCTCACCGTCCAGCCGCTCGATTGCGGGTCTCGGCTCGACCTCACCGTTCGACAGGCGGTTGAGGAGCCGTGGAGAGATGGTGGGGTGCGTGGCGCCGAAGTCGTGTTCCGGGGCCGGCAGCCCGTAAAGGCCCATCCGGCCGACGCTCAGGCGATGTCCCCAGCCGAGCCACCACTGCCGCAATCGCCATGGAAGCTGGAACCCGAAGCGCCCAATGCCGATCCCCCTGCCGAGTGCATACTCGAGACCGGGCACTTGATCGTACGTCCAGCGCCACATCGTCTTCGGCAGGATGTGCGCTCCGCGCCGTACCGAGAGGTACGTGTTGCGTGCGGCCATGCTCGACTCCACCGCGATGTCGCAGGCGCTGTTGCCGAGGCCCACGACCAGGACGTCCCTGCCGCGCAGCATGGTGTTGTCCCGGTAGTCGTGCGAGTGCATCTGCTCGCCGGAGAATTCGCCGGGCGGAGGAGGTGTTGGCCAGCGGGGAGCCGAGTGATGGCCGTTGGCTACGATCAGGGCGTCGTAGTGGCAGGTCTTGCCGCTACTCAGTTCGATCTCCCATATCCCGTCGCGGATTCGGGCTCGACGTACCTCCGTCATGAGTCGCAGGTTCCGGTGGAGTTCGAAGCGCTGGACGTAGTCGTCGAAGTACCGGGCCAGTTCGGTGTGGTGCGGGTACTGAGCGATCGAGTCGGACATCGGATGGTCGGAGAACTCGATGCGTGCACGCGAGACATTGATGTGCAGTTGGCGGTAGGCGGAGGACAGGCCGCTCTCGTTTTCAAATGCCCAGATCCCGCCGACTCGGTCTCCTTTCTCGAACCAGTCGAACGGCACCCCACGTGCGGCGAGTGACCGTGCGGTCGTTATGCCCGAGGCGCCCGCACCGACCAAGCACGTCTTGGGCAGCCCCCTCACCGCTGCCGCGGACTCTGGATCGCGCTCATGGCCTCCTGGGACGCTCCCTCGCGACGCCACAGCGCTTCAAGCTCCATGGTGCAGATCGTTTCGTCGTCCTGATTCTTCGTTCGCCAGCGTCCGAGCACCATGCCGACCTCGGGGCCCATCTCACGCTTCTCGGCGACCTTGCCCAGCACGTGGATCGTGTCGCCGAAGAACACCGGTTGCTTGAAGTTGATGCTCCGGATCCTTCGCAGCGCGAGGATGGCATCGTTCGGCACCAGTCCCAGCGAGTAGGAGACGATCAGCATTCCATGAGCGACCCGGCGCCCGAACATGTTTTCCGTCGCCCATGTCTCATCGGAGTGGGCCGGGTGCCAATCGCCGGTCATCGCGGCGAACTGGACCACATCCGCCTCCGTGATGGTTCGCGAGCGGGTCTGGAACGTGTCGCCGAGTCGCAGGTTCTCCCACGGCTGGTCGAAGATGATGATGTTGCCCGGCTCGTAGTGGCGAGGCCCGTCCGTTGCGGAGCCGTTGGCGCCCTCGCCGGCGATTGCCGCTCCCGTGCTGCTCTCCATCGTTGCTCCCTCCTTGGTTGACGTCGCCTGTCTCAGCCGACACTCGCATGGTCGCCGACGGGCTCGACCTGACTTCCGTCGGCTCGGTGGGTCTCCGTCAGCACCCGCTCGGCGGCCTCCTGCCCCGAGCGCACACACGCCTCCAGAGATGCGCCCCGCATGTAGTCCCCCGCCAGTGCCAGCCCCGGGAGTGCCGAGAGCCGGGCCCTCGCCTCGCGCAGGCACACCGCGTGATCCTGGCGGTAGGCACAAAGCCCCGGCTGAAAAGCGCGCGCCGTGAAATCCAGTCGACGAGCACGGGCGACCGGCGCGTAGCGACCGAGAAAGCCCTCCGCCTCGCTCAAGAGCGCCTCGGGATCGAACAGGTCCGGGCGAATCCGGTCGCGTGCACTCCGCCCGCTGAACGTGTAGCGCACGATGTGCCGGTCCCGAAGGCCATACGAGCCGGCGTTGCTGAGAGCCATTCCCGCGGGCGCCGTGAGTGCGGCGAAGGCCTCGGGGAAAGCTGGGCGGTCATATTCGGCGACCACCACGCCGACCGGGAAGTAGCGGATCGTGCAGAGGAGACTCGACAGGGCCGCCTCCTGCTCGCCTATCACCAGGGCGGCCGCGTGGGCCGGCAGGGCGAGCACGACGCCGTCGAAACGACGCTCGTCTCCATCCACGCCGACGATGCCGCTGACACGCCCACCTTTCCTCGTGAGCCCGGCGATCCGCGTCCCCGTGTGGGTTGTATGAACGGCTTGAACGGTCCGGATCCAGTCCCCGAGCGCCGTTCCGGTCAGTTGATCGAACCGGTCGACGATCAGACCCAGGTTCGTTCCCATATTCCCGAGATGGCACTCCTCGGGCTCGGCAGCGTTCATCCTCACCGTCATGTGGCGGACGACGTCTCGGCAAAGAGCCGTGCCCACGTATTCGGGGATGGTCGGATCGCCGGTTTCGAGTGCGAGATCCTCGAAGAATCGATCTCCGAGGTGGGCGCTTTCAGGATTGCGTTTCACCTGCCGCGCGAGGCGCAGAAAGCGCCTGCCGCCGCCCACCTGCCCGCGCAGCACCAACCGACCTCCCAGTCGCAGTTTCATCGAGGGTGAGCTGAAGGACAGCTCTCTTACTCGGCCGCGCAGGACCTGTCCCGACTCCGGCCCGAAGACTTCGTAGCCGGCCCGGCCCCGGCGGTCGAAGAGCTCGCGGAACCGCTGATAGCGACGGCCGATGTTCTTGCCGCCGAGGAAGATCTCCCGGGAGGCCAGGCCGTCAGGCGCGATCCTTCCTCCGAGGCCTGCCGTCGCCTCGAATATCTCCGCGAGATGCCCGCGAGCGCCGACCTCCTCGGCGGCGGCCATTCCGGCGATGCCTCCTCCGACGACGGCGATTCTCAGCGGCTGTTGCGCTCGCGCGGTCATCGACCGGGGCGAGCGATCCGGATCGTGCCCTCGCAGCAGACCCTGCCGCCCTGCGCGCAGCAGACCCTGCCGGCGCGGCAGTCGTCATCGAGCGTCACGGTGCAGACCACGTCGGGCTGGAACTCCGCGATGCGGGAGAATTTCATCTGCATCGCGGAGACGAGCACGGCCGCGTGGTCGACCGCCAGCTCTTCACAGGCTGCCGCCAGCGCGATCTGCTGCAACCCCTCGAGGAGGTAGAGGCCGGGAACGTGATCGAGGGGGTGGTCGAAGAACGTCGGATCCTCGGTGTCGATCGCCAATGAGGCCTCATAGCTATGAGCCTGCCCGGTGGGGCGTATGGGCGTGATCACGCTGTTCGCCGGATTGAGCTTGCCGGTGCGCGTCTCGAGGTCCCCCTGTGCCGGTGGCGTGGGCGGGCTCGTCTCCCGCGATGCGTTGCCGCTCCGGAAGCTTTCGTAGAAATCGTTCGGCACCCAGGCGCCCGTCACCTCGCAGACCCCCGCCGCCCGCCCGCCGATCGTCACCTGCGCGCGCAGGAACCCTCCGACCATTGTGCGACCGGGGCGCATCTTGACTTTGCTGGCCGAGTCGTGGGCGATCAGCACGTCGCAGGTGTCGCGGTCCTTTCGGGCGTGCTCGACCGGATCGAGCTCGACCTTCATCTCGCGCAACAGGAACTGGCGGTCGTCCCCGACGTTCAGAATTTCCGAGGCGACGACGAGCCCGGCCTGGCGTACGGTCTCCGCGATCAGGAGGATGTCGTGGTAAGGGGTCGCCGAGTCGCTGAAGCGCGCGTGTGCCAGGGGCAGGCGGCCGGCGACCGTGCACCAGTTCTCACCCGCGTCATGGGTCCAGTCGGTGACGAACACCTGCTCGAAGGCGCTCTTGTGGACGAGTTGCGGGTCGAGGGGCCGGTCCGTCCGAAGCTCCGCCGCCGACCGGGGCTCGCTGGCCGTCACCATCGGCTAGGCGCCCCTGAGCAGCGAAGCCGGCTGCACGTCGGGAAGGACGTCGGGCTCATTGCCCGGGCGCTCACCGTCGCAGATCATCGCCCGGATCCGGTCGCGCCAGGCGTCGAACGGCGTCTCGTAGCCCGCCACTGCCCCCTCGCGTGCCATGTCGGTGCAGCGGGCGACCTCGGCGACCGGCATCTGGCAGAAGACGGAGCTGGCAAGCTCGGTATGCGGTGTGATGTTTCCGCCTGCTACCCGCGCCTTGATCGCGAACGCGGCGCCCTGGGCGACGTCCCGGGGGAAGGCGTGGGCTTCTCTGCGCAGCGCGAGCAGGGCGTCCTCGCCTACGCCACCCGCATAGCTGGCCGCGCTCGACACCCCGCTCCAGATGTCTGGCCTCCGGTTGGCGGGAAAGCGGTCGACCGTCGCCCCGATTCGCTCGACGTCGGCTCCTCGCACGAACCAGAGACTTCGCCCGATCCCCTGGTCATATACACGAGCGGCGGTCCCGCTCAGGTGACGCGGCATGTGGCGATCCTCGATGAAGCGGTTTGGCTGGAAGTAGCCGTCGTGGAAGCCGGCCCCGTCCATCTCGAACCAGTCGAGCAGGGGATCGACGAGGGGGTGCGGCCGGCGCGGACGCCGCCGCATCTGCGCCCGAGCCCAACCGAAGCCGATTGGCGCCATCCACGCGTAGGGGAATCCGGGCCCACTCAGGAACGAGCGCAAACGCCCCGATCCAGGCAGCACCCCGTCGAGCACCGTGAGGCCCATCGCGGCGCCCTCATGGGCAAAGCCCCGAAACTCGGCGTCGGTCGCGTCGAGTCGCCGAGCGAGCGCGGCATGGTCGGTAAGGCAGAGGGCGGCGTGGTATCCCTCGAGAAAGACGAGCGCGACCCGCTCGAGCTGCTCCCTCGCCCGATCGTCGATGGCCGTGAAGCCGCGGCGCTCCATGCTCACTTCGTCCTCGCTCACACCGAACACCCGCATCCGCATGCGCGCCCGGAGTGACAGCTCGCTCATGGGCGTATTTCGTCACAGGTCGTGACGCACGCGCAAGTTTCACCCTCAGGACCTATCCCGTTAGGTGATCGCACCCCTGGCTACGGCCCAGGACACGGCGCGAATCGGCCCCGTCGCGGATTCCACATGGCGCTGCCATGCGGAATC
>DATDAQ010000135.1:0-7527 GCA_036525295.1 Solirubrobacterales bacterium
CGACCCGCAGCCGGCGGCCGTGGACGACGCTCTCGTAGGAGCAGCAGTCGCCGGCGGCGTAGATGCCCGCAACGGACGTCTCGAGCTTGGAGTCGCAGACGATTCCGTCGTCGACCTCCAGCCCCGCGCGCTGGGCCAGCATCGCATCGGGGCGCACACCGGCGCCGACGACCACGGTGTCGCACTCGACCGCGAGGCCGCTCTTGGTCAGCACGGCCCTGACCCTGCCGTCGCCCTCGTAAGCCTCGAGCTCCTCGCCACCGTGGATCGTGACGCCTTTGGACTCGAGCAGCTCGTGGAACCAGCGGCCCGCCTCCTCGCCGAAGGTTCGGGAGAGCGCCACCTCCTCCATCGTCACGATCGTGCACTTGGTCCCCCGCGCGGTCAGCGAGGCTGCGACCTCGGCGCCGATGTAGCTGCCGCCGACGAGGACGACGTGCTCGGCCGCCTCGGCGTCGGCCCGGATCGCGTCGGAGTTGCCGTAGGCGCGCAGGTAGTGGATGCCCTCGTTCTCGGCGCCCTCGACGCGGAGGATGTTGACCATCGCCCCGGTGGCGATCAGCGCCTTGCCGAAGGCGACCTCCTCTCCCCCCTGCAGCGTCGCGGTGCGCGCCGCCGGGTCGAGCGACATCACGTTGGCGCCGGAGCGCAGCTCGACCCCGTTCTCCTCGTACCAGGAGGGTGGGTTGACGTAGGCGTCCTCGCGGCCGGCCTCCCCGCGCAGGTACTCCTTCGACAGCGGCGGCCGTTCGTAGGGCGGCTCTGGCTCGCGGCCGGCGAGCAGGATCGAACCCTCCGCCCCGCGCTTTCGCAGCTCCGCCGCGCAGTGAGCGGAGGCCAGGCCGCCGCCGACGAGCAGGAAGTCGACCTGGTCAGCCACCGTCGCCGGTGCCGTTGCCGCCTGGTCCGAAGAGTTCCTTCAGTTGCTCCTCGTGCCCCGGATCGAGCACCGCGAGGACCTCGTCGCCGGCTTCCAACACGGTGTCGGCGACGGGCACGAAGCCCTTGCCGCTGCGCAGCACCGAGATCAGCAGGCTCCCTTCGGGCATCTCCAGATCGCCGACGCGCCGTCCCGTCACGCCCGAGTCCTTGCCGAGCAGCATCTCGATGATCTCCAGCTGCTCCTCCTGCAGGTCGAGCAGGTGGACGAGGCCGTACTCGGGCACCTCGTGCTCGAGCAGGCGCAGGATCAGGTCGGTGG
Source organism: Solirubrobacterales bacterium (assembly GCA_036525295.1). Classification (GTDB taxonomy): domain Bacteria; phylum Actinomycetota; class Thermoleophilia; order Solirubrobacterales; family 70-9; genus VRUE01. Next base: position 1,202 of record DATDAQ010000135.1, read on the forward strand.
CGGAGACCGAGGGCTTGATCCCGAGCAGGTCGAAGTGGGACTTGTTGCGCGGGTTGTTGATCCGGGCGATGATCCGCTCGACCTCGTACTTCTCGCGAGCGACCTGGCAGATCAGCATGTTGTCCTCGTCGTCGCCGGTGACCGCGATCACCATGTCGGCCCTCTGGATGCCAGCTCGCTCGAGCACCCAGAGCTCGGAGGCGTCGCCGTAGGAGACGTTGTGCTCGAGCTCCTGCTCGACCGTGAGGTAGCGACGTCGGTCGCTCTCGATCAGCGTCACCTCGTGGTTCTTTTCGAGCAGCTCGCGGGCCAGGTTCCAACCGACCTTCCCCGCTCCGACGACAATGATGTACACGTCCTCAGCCTCCCTGCCCGGTCTCGGTCGGGCTGCCGGCGGAGCCGCCGTTGCGGGACGGGCCCTCGGTCACGGCGGTCTCGAGCATGTCGATCGCGACCCGCGTGGGACAGATCGTGTGCATGCCCTGGCGCTCGTACCATTCGGCCCGCAGCGGGTCGAGGATGCGCGCGATCACGTTCGGGACCTCGTAGCGGCGCTGGGCGATCTGGGCGATCACGATGTTGGTGTTGTCGCCATCCGTCGAGGCGATGAAGGCATCGGCCTTCTCGATGCCGGCGGCGACGAGCGCATCGGTCTCGAGGCCCGCGCCGACGGTGAACTGCCCGCCGAGGTCCTCCCAGCCCTTGTCGAGCCCGACCTCGAGCCGCGCGTGGGACTCGGGGTCCTCGTCGAGGCAGGACACTTCATGGCCCTGGCTCAGCATCGCCCGCGCCACGGAAGACCCGACGCGACCGCATCCGACGATCAAGATGAACATGGCCGTGAGTCTAGTCCGCGGCCGCCGGCTCGGTCACCGGCTCGGGCGGGGCTTCCGGGGGTGCGGTCAAGAGGACGCGGCAGGGCGCCTTCTTCAGCACGTACTCGGTCACGGCGCCGATCTCGGCTGGCTTGGCGGCGCCGATCCCTCCCAGCGTCGCACCTCCCTTGATCTTGGTGGGGGGCTCGGCCCCCATCACAATCGCCTCGGCTCCGCTGCGCCGCGCCGCGCCGACGATCCCGGCTCCGACTTCCCGGGCGCGCACCGCTTCCGCCGTCACTCGCACGTCGGCGTACTCCTCGCCCACGTCGCTGGCGCGGCGAAGGGCGCGGGCTGCCACCCGCTCGGTCTCCGGGTCCAGCTCGGCGTCGAGAGCCTCTGTCAGAGGCACCTCGATCACGTAAATCAAGTCGAGACGGGTCGGGTCGGCGTCGGCGGCGGCCTGCTCCTGCTCGGCCGCCGCAAGTCGCCCGGCCGTAGCGACGATGTCGTCGTCGAGCTTGGTGCCGAAGATGGGCACGAGGATGTTGCGGTAGGCGACCTCTGGCACCTGCTTGGTCAGCGCCTTCTCGGTCACCGAGACGCGCTTGGTCAGGCTCGTCCCCTCGAAGACCTTGCGATAGACGACGTAGAAAAAGAGCCCAAATAGCATCCAGCCTCCACCGACCCAACGCGCGGTGTCGTGATAGCCGAGCACGCTCAGAAACGCGAGGCCGCTGACCAGCGCCGCCGCCATCGCCGGGACCGGTAGCTGCGCCCCTCGCCAGGGGACGTTCCAGGGGACGCGGAAGGGTCGAACCCGGTCCGGCTCGGTAACGCGCAACCGCACCACCGAGAGGTGGGCGATCGTGATCGCCAGGGTGGCGCCGAAGGCGTAGAGGCCAGCGAGCATCCGCACGTTGGCCGGCACGACGAGGCCGATCGCGATCAGTCCCGAGATCGCGATCGCCACGTGCGGGGTCGCGTGACGCCGGTTCAGCTTGCCCAGCCAGCTGGGGATCTGGCGGTTGATCGCCAGCGTGTAGATGTGGCGGGAGACCCCCAGCAGCGAGGTGGTCGTCGCCCAGAAGAGGACCGGCGCGGCGACGATCGCGACGGCCCATCTCATCCCGTCGGCGACCCAGGCGGGTTCGTAGGCGGAGACGACACCGAGGATCGGCGCCTCTACGAACTCGCTGCCGAGCGCCGTCTCGGGGCCATTCGGACCGGCGATCACGGGAACCGCCATCAGCGCGATCGTCGCCATCGCCGCGTAGCCGAACGGGACGGCAATCGCGCCGATCGAGACGACCCGCTTCAGCTCGCGCGGCTTGGCGTCGATGTCCGGTGCGAGGTCGGCCGCAGCCTCGATCCCAGCATAGGCGAGCATCGCGATCACCGCCGCGTAGACGACGTCGGTGGCGTTCGGGTCGGTGAAGAGATCGAGCTCGGCGGTGAGCCTGTCGGGGTGGAAGACGACTAGGACGCCGACCGCGACCACCGCCAGCTGGAGGACGATGTCGGCGAGCGCGAGCACGGCCAGCTGGCGCTCGCGTCCCCGCCCGGTCACGTTGAAGACGTTGAGCAGGCAGGCGACGACGATGACCGCGGCCGCCATGCCCACCTGCCAGCCGGAGGAGGCGAGGTCGGCGGAGACCGGCTGCAGGTAGTGGGGAACCGAGATCGCGGCGAGAGCGGCGACGATCAGGTAGTCGATCAGGATCGCCCAGCCGGCGACGAACGCGATCAGCTCGTTGAAGGCGTGGCGGGCGAAGCTGGAGGAGCCGCCACGCTCGCGCAGCATCCCCGCCCCCTCCGCATAGCTGAGCGTGGTGAGGACGAAGAGGAGGCCCGCGGCGAGGAAGATCAGCGGGGTCAGGCCGAGGCCGCGCTCGGCGACGACCCCGAGCGCGAAGTAGATCGAGGCGCCGACCGCCGAGTAGACGGCGACGAAGAGGCCGGGAACGCCGAGGCCGCGCTGCAGGAGGGGCGGCAGCGGCGGTTTGCGGGGTTGCTCGGGCTCGGTCAACGCAGCGCGATCCAGAGGCGCACGGATCCGAGCAGGAGGAAGGCGACGCCGAGCAGCGTCCCGACCGAAAGGGGGCCGCCCCCGTTGGCAAACGTGCTGACGAGGATCGCCAGGCCCAGCGCTAGGAAGACGAGGGAGAGGGCGCGGACGGAGCCGCGGTAGATCCGTTCGGGCGAGCCCACTCCTGCGATTCTACGGCCGGGTCGGAGACGACGATGACACGGCAGGGGCGCTGGCCGAGCACGGTCTGCAGCGTCTTGTCGTAGAGCGGGCGGCCGTTGCGGTAGCGAAGGCCGACGACGACCGCTGCCGCGGAGATCAGCTCCGCCTCGTCCGCGATCGCGTAGCCGGCCTGGCCGGGACGGACACGCTCCACGTGACCGGTCACGCGCTGGCCACCGATCAGCTTGGCCTGCTCGATCTTGCTCTGGACCTCGGATTCCTGCGCCGGCAGCGCGGCGTCCAGCGGCAGGTTGGTAGGAACGGTCAGCATCGAGTGGATGTGGATGCCCCGGCGGCGTTTGGACGCGAGCTTCACGGCGGTGGCGACCATCTCCTCCGAGAACGGCTCCCCGTCCTCGAAGGCGACGAGGATGCTTCGGTACTCGATCTCCTCGACCCCGAGAGGCTCGGGCGTCAGGACCTTGACCGTCTCGGTGAGCGGCAGCCGCTGGTTGCGCCGGTAGAGCACGTAGACGACGAGCCCGAAGGCCATCCAGCCGAGACCCACCGCGAGCGTGCGCGGGTTGAGCGCCATTACGACGATCCAGGCCGCGAAGGTGCCGAGGCCCCCGAGGACGGCGGTCAGCGGCACCTCAGTGCCGAAGGCTCGGAAGTTGAGTGGCGGCTTCCAGGGGCGTTCGTCCTCGGAGTGGCGCCGCCGCAGCTGGATCACCGAGACGTGCGCGATCGTGAAGGACAGCATCGCGCCGAACGAGTACATCGTCGCCAGGAAGTCGGTCTGCCCGGGGATCAGGGTGATCATGGCGATCGCGGAGAAGACGAGGATCGCGATGTAGGGCGTCCGGTAGCGGGGATGTACCTGGCGCAGCCGTTCGGGCAGCTGGCGGTGCTGGCCCATCGAGTAGGTGAGGCGGGAGACCCCGATCAGCCCGGCGTTGGTCGCGATCAGGAGGATCACCGCAGCGAGCACGCCGACGTAGAAGCGCAGCGCTTCGGTGGGGCCGTGGCTGAGTCCGAGGTTCTCGACGATGCCGAGGATCGGGTCGTTGGCGAACTGGGTGCCGAGGGCGGTCGTGTACTGGCCCGCGGCGTCCTGGGTGACCGGCATCGCCGAGAGCGCGACGACGGGTATCAGCAGGTACAGGCCGAGCACGGCGATGACGGTGAGTCCGACGCTGCGGGGGATCGTCCGGGCCGCGTCGCGGGCCTCCTCGGCCATGTTGGAGATCGTCTCGATCCCCGTGTAGGCGATCATCCCGACCGCGACCCCGAGGGCGAAGTCGCTCCAGGTCGGGGCGACGCCGAGGTGGATGTTGTCGATCAGGATCTCCGGGCTGAGGACGACGAAGATGCCGATCCCGACCAGCACCACCTGGGTGGCGAGATCGGCCACGGCCAGGACCAGGTTCAGCTTCGCCGACTCCTGGGAGCCACGGATGTTGAGCAGCGCCAGGGCCACGATCAGCACGGCGCCGCCGACGATGTCGCCCGGTGCTTCGCCGAGGGGCTCCCAGAAGACGGCCAGGTAGTGGGGGACGAAGTAGGCCGAGATCGCGACCGTGATCACGTAGTTGAGCATCTGGCCCCAGGCCGCGATGAAGCTGACCAGCTCGTTGAAGGCGTGACGGGCGAAGCTGGAGGAACCCCCGGCCTCCGGGTACATCACGGTCGCCTCGGCGTAAGTCGCGGCGGTGGCAGCGAAGATCAGTCCCGAGATGACGAAGGCGACCGGCGTCAAGCCGAGAGCGAAGGCCGCGGTGACGCCGAGCGCGTAGTAGATGCTCGAGCCGACGTTGCCGTAGGCAGCGGCGAAGAGGCCGCCGACGCCGTGTACGCGACTCAGCGACTCGTCGCGGGGGATCCGTTGCGCCATCTGTTCCTGGGCGGGGTGGCCATCTAGGCCGAATATACGGGCGCGGCCGGTGCCCGCCGCGCGTGGGCGCGGGTCAGGCCGGCCGGCGAGTCGCAGCCGCAGAGTGCGAGCGCAAGCTCCAGCTCCGAGCGCAGCAGCTCCAGAACCCGGAGCGCCCCCGCCTCGCCCCCCACCGCGAGCCCCCAGAGCGCGGGCCGGCCGACCAGCACCGCGTCGGCGCCGAGCGCGAGGGCGATGGCCACGTCGGTGCCGCGCCGCACGCCGCCGTCGACGAGGACGGCGGCGCGGCCATCGACCGCGTCGACGACCTCGGGCAGCACCTCGGCGCTCGCCGGGACGCAGTCGAGCTGGCGCCCGCCGTGGTTGGAGACGATGACGCCGGCCGCGCCGTGCTCGATGGCAAGTGCCGCATCCTCGGCGGTGAGCACGCCCTTGACCAGGACGGGCACGCTGCAGTCCGAGGCAAGCTCCTCCAGGTCGACCCAGCCCAGTGCCGGTTCCATCAGGGCGAAGGTCTCCTCGATCGTCACCGCGCGCTCGGAGCCAAGCGCCGCCTGGACGCTGGGGACGCCGAGCCCCTCGGGGATCCTGAAGCCGGTCCGCAGGTCGCGCTCACGCCGGCCGCTGCGGGGTGCGTCGACGGTGACGACGATGGCCTCGAAGCCGGAGTCGATCGCCTCCTCCATCAGCGCCCGGGTCACGGCCTCGTCGCGAAAGCAGTAGAGCTGGAACCAGCGCCGGCCCCCCGGCACCGCGGCGGCCACTTCACTCGGCCGGGCAGTGGCCAGGGTCGAGAGGCACATCACGGTGCCGGCGGCCGCGGCGGCCCTCGCCATCGCCAGCTCGCCCCCGGGGTCGACCAACCGCTGGTAGGCGACCGGCGCGACCAGGATCGGCATCGAGAGCTCGCCGCCGAGCAGCTCCGACCTTGTCCGCCACTCCCCGTGACCGGCCAGCATCCGCGGCCGCAGGCGCCAGTGCCCCCAGGCAGACACGTTCTCGCCAAGCGTGACCTCGTCGCAAGCACCGCCGAAGAAGTACCCCGCGACACCGGGATCGAGCTTCTCTTCCGCCACCCGCTCAAAGTCGGCAACGTTGATCAGGTCGTCGATCACCGTGGCCGCGACCCTAGCGCGCTTGTCCCAGTGGCGACCGCGGCGGCTCGCACCACTGGCGCCAACAGCGGCTTGCACCTGCAACCATGTAGCGCTAAAGTTTCAACGCTGTCGTGGTGTCCACACTTGAACGGCCCCGGGCTACTTCCCCGGGGCCGTTTCTTTTTGCGACTCGTTCCCCTAACGATCGACGAGCGGGCGTAGTCGGGAGGCGCACACCAAGACGACGCGGGACAACGAAGCTACGCCACGAGGAGCTTTTCGATCATCCCAAAGCCAACTCCGGCCTGGGCCTTGCAGAGGGGCGCGAT
>DATDAQ010000136.1:0-14794 GCA_036525295.1 Solirubrobacterales bacterium
CGCTTGAGTGTTCGGAAGGGGACGCCCCCGGCGCCTCCCCCCCGCCCGCACGCTCAAGTCGCGGAAGTTCTCAAGTAAGCGACGGCCATGTTCGGTGCAGACCGCCTCGGGATGGAACTGAACGCCCCATTGGGGACGGGAGCAGTGGGCGAGAGCCATCAGCACGCCGTCGCTCGTCCAGGCAAGCGGCTTCAGCGCGGGCGAGAGTGGCCCGTTGAGGCATAGCGAGTGGTAGCGGACCGCCCGGAACTTGCGCGGGATGCCCGCAAAGAGCGGTGAGCCGTTGTGGACGATGGTGCTCATGCGCCCGTGTATCGGCTCCGGCGCCCCGGCCACGGCAGCGCCGTTAACCCAACCTAAGCCCTGGTGGCCGAGGCAGACGCCCAGTAGCGGCAGCTCGCAGCCGCGGATCGCTTCGGCGCAGAGGCCGAAGTCGGCTTCCCGTTCCGGGCGGCCGGGCCCAGGCGAGATCACGACGTTGTCGAAGTCGAGCTCTGCCAGATCGGCCCAGCTCGCCTCGTCGTTGCGGACGACCGTCGGCTCCTCGCCGTTGACCTCTGCCAGCAGCTGGAAGAGGTTGTAGGTGAAGGAGTCGTGGTTGTCGATCAGCAGGGTCTTCACACGCGGCCTGGTGACGGGCGGGTCCGCGAGGTTGCCACAATGCCGCCGTGTCAGCGCAGCCCCGACCCGATCGTCAGCAGGGGGTCATCGAGACCCTGCTCGTCCTCGATGGCGAGCCGGTCGAGTTGGACGCCCACCTGACTCGGCTCGGCGCCAGCCTCACGGCGCTCTTCCCCAACCGAATCCCGCCCTCGGGGCTGGCCGACGAGATCGAGGCCGCAGCCACCGGCATTGACCGCGGTGGGCTCCGGGTCACGGTCGCCCCTGGCGGCGACGACGGGCTCGACGCCGCAGCCGAGACGGTCGAGATCGACCCCCGACAGGTCCTCCCTCCCGTCCCACTCACGATCGAGGCTCGCGCGGTGGTCGTGCGGGGCGGTCTCGGCGGACACAAGTGGGCGGACCGCGCGCTTCTCAACGAGATGCAACCCGATTCGGCCGCCGATTCGGTGCCGCTGATCTTCGACTGGGACGAGACGCTGCTGGAGGCCTCGCGCGCCAACGCCTTCGCCGCGTTCGGTCGCACCCTGCTCACCCCCCCGGCCGACGGCCGGATCCTGCCGGGGATCGCGCGCACCCGTGCCCTCGAGGCCGCCGCTGAAGCCGGCTTTGAGGTGCGCGAGACCCCGCTTCTGCGCGAGGACTTAGCCGGGGCGGACGAGGTCTTCCTGACCGGCTCGCTGCGCGGAGTCGAGCGAATCAGGGCTCTGGACGGGGTCGAGCGCCCCAGCCGGGGAGAGGCGGCGTCCTTGATCCACGCGGCGCTGCGACAGACCTGGGCGGGCGCCGGTTTGGATAGGGTTCCGCGCCGCTGATGAGGTTCTTCGAGTACGAGGCAAGGCAGATCGTCGAGCTGGCGGGGATTCCCGTCACCAAGTACGGGTTCTGCACCAGCGCGGAGCAAGCGCACACGGCTGCCGAGGAAATCGGCGGGCCGGTCGTGATCAAGTCGCAGGTGCTGAGCGGCGGGCGGATGAAGGCCGGCGGCGTCAAGTTCGCCGATACGCCCGACGAGGCGGCCGCGCACGCAGAGGACATCCTCGAGCTGGAGATCAACGGGCACATTCCGCGCGGCGTCCTCGTCGACCCGAAGGCAGAGGTCAAGCAGGAGTACTACGCGGGGGTCGTCTGGGACGGCACCGCGAAGAAGCCGCTGATGCTGTTCAGCGACATGGGCGGCATCGACATCGAGGAGGTCGCCGAGCAGCATCCCGACCACGTCGGCCGCGGCCACGTCTCCAACCTGCTGCCGATCGCCGACTTCGAGGCCAAGCAGGTCGTCGCCGCGACCGGGGTCACCGGCTCGCAGCTGAACCGCGCGACCCCGATCCTCGCCCGCCTCGCCCGCCTCTTCCGCGACAACGACATGACGCTGGCCGAGATCAATCCCCTTGCCGAGCTCGCCGACGGCAGCTTCGTCGCCCTCGACGCCCACATGGAGATGGAGAACGAGGCGGTCGGCCGCCAGAAGGGCCTGCTGCGCAAGCGGCTGGAGATCGCCGAGGACGACACCCGCGAGACCTACGAGCCGTCCGACTTCGAGCGCAACGTCGCCGCGATCGACGCCGCCGACCACCGCGGCGTGATCCAGGGCAAGGACCACGGCTTCGAGGGCAACCTCGGGCTGGTGATCGGCGCCGGCGGCGGCTCGCTGACGCTGACCGACGCGGTCCGCAGCCAGGGCGGCAAGCCCGCCAACTACTCCGAGATCGGCGGCAACCCCTCGGTGGCCAAGGCCTGCGGCCTGGCCAAGGAGGTGCTGGAAAAGGACGGCGTCGAGAAGATCGCCGTGATGATGTCGATCGTCTCCAACACCCGGGTCGACATCGTCGCCCGCGGCGTGATCAAGGCCTGCCTGGAGCTCGGCAAGGACCCCGGCGAGACGATCGCGATCTTCCGCATCCCCGGCGCCTGGGAGGACGAGGGCTTCAAGATCCTCGAGCGATACGGGGTCGAGTACTGCGACCGGAGCGTCTCGATGTGGGAGGCGGCGGGCCGCGCCGTCGCCAAGATCCAGGGAGCGCCAGCGTGATGTCGCACTTTCCATCGCTATCCGACGGAAACCGCGACCTCACCGCCTCACACCCGGTGACGGCGGCCTTGGGGTCGTATTTGTCTCCGCTATGCGACGGAAACTGCGACACCTCGACGGAGGTGGAAGCGTGAGCATCCTGCTGAGCAAAGAGACGACCTTCATCGTCCAGGGAATCACCGGGCGCGAGGCGGTCAACCTGACCCGTGAGTGCCTCGACTACGGTTCCAAGATCGTCGGCGGGGTCACCCCCGGTCGCAAGGGCCGCGAGGTTCACGGCGTGCCGGTCTTCGACACCGTCGCCCAGGCGGTCGAGCACCACGGCGGCCCGATCGACGGCTCTGTGGTCACCGTCCCCCCCGCCTTCACCAAGGACGCCGTGCTGGAGGCGATCGAGAACGGGATCAAGCTGATCGTGATCGTCACCGAGCGCATCCCGCGCCGCGACGTCGCCCAGATGGTCGAGCTGGCGAACCTGCGCGGAGCCCGCATCATCGGCCCCAACTGCCTCGGCCTGATCGTCCCCGAGGTCTGCAAGATGGGCGGTATCGGCGGCCCGGCAAAGGACGCGGCCAAGGCCTACGCCCCCGGCCCGGTCGGCGTGATGAGCCGTTCCGGCGGGATGACCACCGAGATCTCCTCCTCGCTGACCCAGGCGGGCCTCGGCGTCTCCACCGCGGTCTCGATTGGCGGCGACGCGATCATCGGCTCCACCTACGCCGAGCTGATGCCCTACTTCGAGGCCGACGAGCAGACCCAGGCGATCGTGATCTACACCGAGCCGGGCGGCCGCATGGAGGCACAGCTCTCCGAATGGGTCAAGGAGAACGACAGCCGCCTGCCGATCGTCGCCTTCATGGCCGGCAAGTTCATGGACGACGAGGAGATGAAGGGAATGAGCTTCGGCCACGCCGGCACGATCGTCGAGGGCGTCGAGGACACCGCGACGGAGAAGATCGCCCGCCTCGAAGCCGCCGGCATCCGCGTGGTCGAGCGGATCGACGAGATCCCCAACGCGGTCAAGGAGAAGCTGGGGGTGACGGCATGAGCGAGACGCTGAGCAAGGTCTTCATCGACGTCGAGGTCGACGCCTCGGTCGCCGCCGACGCGGCGCTGGCCGCGAAGCTGGAGGAAGTCTGCCCGGTCGACATCTTCAAGGCGACCGACTCCGGGGTCGAAGTCGTCGAGGGAAACCTCGACGAGTGCGTCCTCTGCAACCTCTGCGTCGACGCCGCGCCCGAAGGCGCGGTCCGCGTCGTCAAGCTTTACGAGCGCTGAGCACAGCCTCGTCCAGCGCTTCGTCCTGCAGGCGTTCGGGCAGCACGACCATCGCCCGCAGCGCCGCCAGCTCTGCGGGGTCGCCTTCGATCGTGACCTCGTCGTCGCCCTCCTCGCCGACCACGAGAGCGGCAATCACCGCTCGCGGCTCACCGGCCAGGACCAGATCGGGGTCCACCATCTCGCCGCGCTCGGCGGCGATCCAGCCGTCGGCGATCCGCAGGCGGAAGCTGTTGCCACGGCTGCGCAGCTGCACCGACATCTCGGCGTCGGGCGGGGGCTGGAGGACGATGCGCAACGAGTTCGGCAGCCACGAGGCTTCGAGCTCGTCGACTTCTTCGATCTGGAAGAAGTTGAGTCCCCAGCGAGCCAGCTCGAGGATTGGCCGCTCGAGGCCCTGACCGAGCTCGGTCAACTCGTAGACCACCGCCGAGGCCGGCGGGTCGAGCTCGCGCCGCGCGACGATGCCTTCGCGCTCGAGGTCGCGCAGGCGCTTGGTCAGCACGTCGGTCGGCGCGCCGCCGACCGCGCGGTCGAGATCGGAGAAGCGCAGCGGTCCGAGCAGCAGCTCGCGCACGATCAGCAGCGACCAGCGCTCGCCGATGCGGTCGAGGGCGCCGGCGAGGCTGCAGGCCTGGCCGTAGTTGCGACGGGTCATTACTCGATTCTATCAGCTTAATTTGTATTTCCAAGTAGCCACTTGGAATTCTGGTACATTCGCCCGGTGTTCCCTCTCACAACTTCTCCGGCCCGCGCGTTGAATCCCCGATGACCCGGATCGCGAACCTCACCTGGAAGCACCCGAAGTTGGTCCTCGTCGTGGTCGGGGCCTTCGCCTTCCTCGCGATGGCGGTCGGCCGTGACGTCGAGCAGCACCTGAAGGCGGCCGGCTTCACCGACTCGAGCTCGGAGAGCGAGCGGGCGACGCGGATGCTGCGCGACTCGCTCGGCTACGACCCCAACCCGGCGATCGTGCTCGTCGTCCGCAACCCCGACGGCGGCAGGCTCGACCTCGCCGATCCCGCCCTGCGGGGCGAGGTCGCCCGCATCGCGGCCGGTGCCGAACGGGTCGAGGACGTCGGCCGCGTCGTCAACCCGCTGCGCGACCGGGCCGCCGGCGCGGCGCTGATCGCCCGCGACGGCGAGTCCCTGGCGATCGCCGCCTACCTGACGACCGAGGACATCGAGGACGCGGGCGGGATTGCCGCCGAAGGCGTGGCGAAGGTGATCGAGGGCAGCCCGCTCGACGTCGCCGAGGGCGGCTTCGCGCCGGGCTTCAACGAGACCAACGACCAGACCCGTGAAGACCTGACCAAGGCCGAGCTGATCGCCTTCCCGATCCTCGCGATCTTCCTGCTCTTCGTCTTCCGTGGCGTCGTCGCCGCCGGCATCCCGCTGCTGATCGGGGTGATCTCGATCATCGGCACGCTGCTGGTGCTGCGGATCATGTCCGGCGTCGTCGACACCTCGCTCTTCGCGCTCAACATCGCCACCGGTCTCAGCCTCGGCCTCGCCGTCGACTACGCCCTGCTGATGGTCTCGCGATATCGCGAGGAGATAGCCGACGGCGGAGCGACGCGCGAGGCACACTTGCGCACCGTGCGGACAGCCGGGCGCACCGTGCTCTTCTCGGGCTTCACTGTCGCCGCCGCGATGGCGGCGCTGATCTTCATGCCGCAGCGCTTCCTCTACTCGATGGCCGTGGCGGGGTCCTCGGTGGCGGTGCTCTCCTCGCTGATCGCACTCCTCGTCGTCCCCTCGCTGCTGCGGCTGCTCGGGACGCGCATCGACGCGCTCTCGATCCGCCGCGGCCCGGCGGTCTCGGACACCTCCGACGGCTGGTACCGGCTGGCACGCGGGGTGATGCGGCGTCCCGTAGCGGTCGCCCTGGCCAGCTCGGCGCTGCTGCTCGGCGCCGCCACTCCCCTCCTCTGGACGACGCTGACCGGCCCCAGCGCCGAAGCGGTGCCGCCCAACCAGCCCTCCTACGACGCCTACCGATACCTCGAAGCTCATTACCCGCGCGACGTCACCGAGGCGGTGACCGTTGCCGTCGACGGGCGCGCCGGGCCCGCCCAGCTGGTGGCCTACCAGCGCCGGATCGCGGCCGTCGACGGCGTGGCGAGCGGCACGTCCTTCGCCCGCGCCTCCGGCGAGGTCGCCTTCGCCAACTTCGCCCTCGCGGAACCGGCCCTCAGTGGCCCCTCCCAGGACTCGGTGCACGAGATCCGCGATCTCGTCCCGCCCGGCACCGCGAACGTGCTGGTCTCGGGAAACACGGCGCGCTTCATCGACCAGAAGCAGAGCCTGCTCGAGCACGCGCCGCTGGTCGTCGCGATCATCGCCCTCACCACCCTCGTGCTGCTCTTCCTGCTCACCGGCTCGGTGCTGCTGCCGCTGAAGACGCTGGTGATGAACACGCTGACGCTGGGGGCGACCCTCGGCATCCTCGTCCTCGCCTTCCAGGAGGGCTGGCTCGACTCGCCGCTCGACTACACCGGGCCGGCCGCGGTCGAGGTGACCAGCCTGGTCTTCCTCTTCGCCGTCATCTTCGGCCTCGCCACCGACTACGCCGTCCTGGTCATGGCGCGGATCAAGGAGCGGCGCGACCTCGGCGACTCCAACGAAGAGGCGGTCGCCGTCGGCATAGCCCGCACCGGCCGGGTGATCACCGCGGCGGCGGTGGCGATCGCGATCGTCTTCCTCGCCTTCGGCGTCAGCACGGTCTTCTTCGTCAAGCAAATCGCTATCGGGATGGCCTTCGGCGTGATGATCGACGCCACCATCGTCCGCGCCCTGCTCGTTCCCTCCCTGATGCGCCTGTTTGGGGAGTGGAATTGGTGGGCGCCGAAACCCCTGCGCCGCGTCTACGCCCGCCTGGGGATCTCAGAGGCTTGAGCCTCCGAGGGGGCGGCGGGGTGCCTCTCGGCCGTCCAATTGCCGGTCTAATGAGACCGGCAATTTGAGTATCCGCCCGTCCGAGAGGCACCCCGCCGCCCCCTCCCAACGCTGACTTCGTCTTTATGGGTGCTATTGGGCGCATAAAGACGAAGTCACCGGGAGTGTGCGAGGCGTCACGGTTGAGCTGGATGACCTTGACACGGATCAGTGTCTCGTTAACCTTTGCATCGATCCCTGTAACGAAAGGTTGACGTTCCTTGATCGATAAGCCACGCCGGGTCGCCATCGTCGGCGGCAACCGGATCCCGTTCGCGCGCTCGAACTCCGTTTATGCGCGTGCTTCCAATCAGGACATGCTCACCGCGGCCCTCGACGGGCTCATTGCCCGCTTCGGCCTCGAGGGCGAACGGCTCGGCGAGGTCGCTGGCGGCGCCGTGCTCAAGCACTCGCGCGACCGTGACCTCACCCGCGAGAGCGTGCTCGGCACGCGGCTCGCCGCGGAGACCCCCGCCTACGACGTGCAGCAGGCCTGCGGCACCGGGCTGGAGACGACGATCCTCGTCGCCAACAAGATCGCCCTCGGGCAGATCGACGCCGGGATCGCCTGCGGCGCCGACACCACCTCCGACGCCCCGATCGGCCTCAACGAGGACCTGCGCGGGGTGCTGCTCGACGCCAACCGGGAGAAGTCGAACTGGGGACGGGTGCGGCAGATGACCCGCCTGCGGCCCAGCCACGTCGTGCCCTCGATCCCCCGCAACGAGGAGCCGCGCACCGGCCTCTCGATGGGCGCGCACTGCGCGATCATGGCCTCGGAGTGGGAAGTCGGCCGCGAGGAGCAGGATGACCTCGCGGTGCGCAGCCACCACAACCTCGCCGCCGCCTACGAGCGCGGCTTCATGGAGGACCTGGTCAGCCCCTACCTCGGCCTCGAGCGCGACCAGAACCTGCGACCCGACTCCTCGGCGGAGAAGCTGGCCAAGCTCGGCCCGGTCTTCGGCGGCGAGGAGGGGACGATGACCGCGGCCAACTCGACCCCGCTCAGCGACGGCGCCTCGGCGGTGCTGCTGGCAACCGAGGAGTGGGCGAAGGAGCGCGACCTGCCCGTCCTCGCCTACTTCGCCGATGGCCAGACCGCGGCGATCGACCACGTGCACAAGCGTGAGGGGCTGCTGATGGCGCCCGCCTACGCGATGCCGGCGATGCTCGACCGCGCCGGGCTCTCGCTGCAGGACTTCGACCTCTACGAGATCCACGAGGCCTTCGCCGCCCAGGTGCTCTGCACGCTGCGCGCCTGGGAGGACGAGCGCTTCTGCCGCGAGCGCCTCGGGCGCGAGAAGCCGCTCGGGGCGATCGACCAGGATCGGCTTAACGTCAACGGCGGCTCGCTGGCCGCCGGGCACCCGTTCGCCGCGACCGGGGGGCGGATCGTCGCCAGCCTCGCCAAGGCGCTGCACGAGCGCGGCTCCGGGCGCGGCGCGATCAGCATCTGCGCAGCCAGCGGCCAGGGCGTCGTCGCCTTCCTCGAAGGGCCGGAGGGAGCACGATGAGCGACCTCTACTCGCGCATCGTCAACTCGCCCCCGGGCCGGTTCGTCGCGCCTCGCGTCGGCCTGCCCCAACCGGCGAAGCTGGATCGCCAAGCGCCGGGAGCGCCGGTCGTCTCCGGTGCCGCTCTCTTCGGCGCCGCCCCCGGGGGGCGGCTCGGCAAGCAGGTCGAGCGCCTGCTGGGCGAGATCGTCGCCCCGCGCCCCGAGAAGTCCGACAGCCCGGTCAAGGCACTCGTCTTCGACGCGACCGGGATCGCCGACTCGACCGAGCTGGTCGAGCTGCAGCGCTTCTTCCACCCCAACGGGAAGCGGGTCCAGGCCTCGGGCCGTGTCGTCGTGCTCGGCACGCCCCCGGCCGGCCTGCCGGCTCGGGCCGCCACGGCGCAGCGCGCGCTCGAGGGTTTCACTCGCTCGCTCGGCAAGGAGATCGGCCGCGGCATTGCCGTGCAGCTGGTGTACGTCGCCGAGGGCGCCGAGCGGGAGGTGGAGTCGACCCTGCGCTTCCTGCTCTCGCCCCGCTCCGCCTACGTCTCCGGCCAGGTGATCGAGGTCGGCGCCGCGGTCGCCAAGACGCCGTCGATCGAGTGGTCGCAGCCGCTCGACGGCAAGATCGCCCTGGTCACCGGGGCCTCGCGGGGGATCGGAGCGGCGATCGCCGAGACCCTGCACCGCGACGGGGCTGGGCTCGTCCTGCTCGACGTGCCGGCGCTGGCCGGCGACCTGGCGAAGGTCGCCACGGAACTCGACGCCGAGACGATCGAACTCGACATCACCGAGGAGGACGCGCCCAAGCAGATCGCCGACCGGCTCTCGGGTGGCGTCGACATAGTCGTCCACAACGCCGGCGTCACCCGCGACCGCACGATCGCGAAGATGCCCGAGGACCGCTGGACCTCGCTGATGGAGATCAACCTCTCCGGCGAGGAGCGGATAGACGACGAGCTGCTGGAGCGCGACCTGCTGCGCGAGAACGGCCGGATCGTCTGCGTCTCCTCGATGAGCGGCGTCGCCGGCAACTCCGGACAGACCAACTACGCGACCTCGAAGGCGGGCGTGATCGGCATGGTCGAAGCGCTGGCGCCGGAGCTGGCGAAGCGCAAGGCGACGATCAACGCCGTCGCCCCCGGCTTCATCGAGACGCAGATGACGGCGGCGATGCCGATGCCGATCCGCGAAGCGGGGCGACGGATGAACAGCATGTCGCAGGGCGGGCTGCCGATCGACGTCGCCGAGACGATCGCCTGGTTCGCCAGCCCGGCCTCGACCGGGGTCAACGGCAACGTCGTCCGCGTCTGCGGCCAGAGCCTGCTGGGAGCCTGATGGAGACCCGCACGCTCCAGAGCCCGCCCAGCATCCTGCCGCTCTACGCCCGCGCCGCGGCGCCGATGATCCCAGGCGCCTCGCTGCTGCCCTTCGTGCCGGGCCGCGGCAGCGAGATCCCGGAGATCGAGCTGGAGCTGGTCGGGATGCAGCCCGACCCCGAGAAGGTCGCGGCCTACGCCCGGGTCTGCGGCTTCGCTCTGCGCGACCACCTCCCCTCCACCTACCCGCACGTGCTCGCCTTCCCGCTGCACATGGCGGTGATAGCCGATGGAGGCTTTCCCTTCGGCGCCATCGGCCTCGTCCACCTCGAGAACCGGATCGTCCAGCGACGCCGGATCGGGGCCGGCGAGGCCCTGGCGATCCGCGCCCGCCCGACCAAGATCGAGCCCCATCCCAAGGGCCGCACCTTCTCCCTGGTGACCGTCGCAAGCGTGGACGGCGAGGCGGTCTGGGAGAGCACGAGCACCATGCTCCGCCGCGGCGGCGGCACCGCCGAAACCCCCGCCGACGCGACCCGAAGCGAAGAGGATGAGCTGACGGCGAGCGCGGAGTGGAAGCTGGACGGCGACCTCGGGCGGCGGTACGCGGCCGTGTCGGGCGACCGCAACCCGATCCACATGCACGCGCTGGCCGCGAAGCCGCTCGGCTTCCCACGCGCGATCGCCCACGGCATGTGGACCAAGGCCCGCTGCCTGGCCGCGCTCGAGAGTCGCCTGCCCGACGCTTTCGCCGTGGAGGTTCGCTTCCGCAAACCGATCCTGCTCCCCGGCAGGGTCGAGTTCGCCAGCTCCACGCGGGACGACCAGATCGACTTCGCGGTGCGCGACGCCAAGTGCGGCACACCGCACCTCGATGGCCAAATCGAGCCGCTCGAGGCAAAACCAAGAGACGAGAGGAAGTAGAGATGCCCACCGCATCAGAAGACAGGGGCGTGGCCGAGCGCAGCATGGGCCTCGGCCTGCGCTGGCTGGGCCGGCTGGCAGGCTCGGACCTGCTCGACCGGCTCCGCATCCGCAAGGGAGTCGAGCGGACGCTCTACGGCGGAACCAAGAACGGGTTCCGCTCGGCGACCGTCGCCGGGCGCACCTTCAAGGCGGCGCAGAAGCTCACCGGCCCGGCTCGGCAGGCGCCGAGCAAGCCGCGCAGCCTCTTCGACATCAGCCCCGACGACGAGCAGCAGATGCTGCAGGAAGGTGTCCGCGACTTCGCCGAGGCGAAGGTCCGGCCCGTCGCCAAGCAGGCCGACTTCGACCGCTCCACGCCGGACGAGCTGCTCGGCCAAGCCGACGAGCTCGGCATCAACATGCTCGGCGTTCCCGAGGAGCTCGGCGGCGTCATGCACGAGCAGGCGGCCGTGACCAGCGTGCTGATCGGCGAGGCCCTCGCCCACGGCGACATGGGAATCGCCTACGCCGCGCTCGCCCCTGGCGCCGTCGCGACCGCGATCGGTCACTGGGGCACGCCCGAGCAGGAGGCGACCTACCTGCCCGCCTTCACCGGCGAGGACACCCCGGCGGCGGCGCTGGCGATCCTCGAGCCGCGACCGCTCTTCGATCCGCTGAAGCTGGAGACGGCGGCGCGCAAGGACGGCGGGGACTGGGTACTGAGCGGCACCAAGTCGCTGCTCGCCCGCCCCAAGGAGTGCGAGCTCTTCGTCGTCGCGGCCGAGGCCGAGGATCTCGGCCCGGCGCTCTTCGTGGTCGAGCCCGGCACCTCCGGCCTCACGGTCGAGGAGGAGCCGGCGATGGGGCTGCGCCCCGCCGCCACCGGCCGCCTGCTGCTCGAGGACGTGCGGCTCCCCGCCGCCGCACTGCTCGGCGAGGGCAAGCGCGAGGACTACGTCGAGTGCGTACAGCGCGCCCGCATCGCCTGGTGCTCGCTTGCCGTCGGCGCCGCCGAGGCGACGCTCGACTACGTCAAGCAGTACGTCAACGAGCGCACCGCCTTCGGCGAACCGATCTCCAATCGCCAGGGCGTCGCCTTCGCGGTCTCCGACATCGGCATCGAGTCCGAAGGAATGCGGCTAGCCACCTACCGGGCGGCCAGCCGCGCCGACCAGGGCCAGGACTTCGCCCGCGAGACGGCGATGGCCCGTCGGCTCTGCGCCCAGAAGGGCATGCAGATCGGCTCCGATGGGGTGCAGCTGCTCGGCGGCCACGGCTTCGTCAAGGAGCACCCGGTCGAGCGCTGGTACCGCGACCTCCGCGCAGCGGGCGTTATGGAGGGCGCCCTGCTCGTCTAGAGCAAAAGGAAAGCCATGATCAACCTAGAGATACCGAAGAAGTTCAAGCCGCTGGTCAGTCAGGGCAACCAGGTCGCCCGTGAGGTCTTCCGCCCGATCTCGCGCAAGTACGACGAGGCCGAGCACTCCTATCCCAAGGAGCTCGACATGCTCGCCTCGCTGATCGACGGGATGAACGACGGGTCTGACATGGGTGGCGCCGGCGCAGCCGGCGTTCGCCGCGAGTCGAACGGGGCCGACGAGGGCAACCGCAACGGCTCCAACCTCTCCACCGTGCTCGGCATCATCGAGCTCTGCTGGGGCGACGTCGGCCTGCTGCTCTCGATGCCCCGCCAGGGTCTCGGCAACTCCGCGATCGCCTCGGTGGCGACCGAGGAGCAGCTCGAGAAATACGGCGGCAAGTGGGCGGCAATGGCGATCACCGAGCCCGAGGCGGGCTCGGACTCGGCCGCGATCCGCACCACCGCCGACCTCAGCGGAGACGAGTACGTGCTCAACGGCGAGAAGATCTTCGTCACCTCGGGCGACCGCGCCGACCTGATCGTGGTCTGGGCAACGCTCGACCGCAAAGTGGGACGGGCGGCGATCAAGTCGTTCATCGTCGAGCGCGACAACCCCGGCCTGAAGCTGGATCGGCTCGAGCACAAGCTCGGCATCCGTGCCTCCGACACCGCCAACTTCACCCTGCAGAACTGCCGGGTGCCGAAGGAGGCGCTGCTCGGCAACCCGGAGATCGACACCAAGGCCGGCTTCGGTGGGGCGATGCAGACGTTCGACAACACGCGGCCGCTGGTCGCGGCGATGGCGGTCGGGGTAGCCCGCGCTTCGCTCGAGGAGACCCGCAAGCGGCTCGAGGAGGCAGGCGTCGAGATCGACTACGACAAACCAGCCCTCACTCAGCATGCTGCTGCTGCCCGCTACCTCGAAATGGAGTCCGACTACGAGGCCGCGCATCTACTGACGCTGCAAGCAGCTTGGATGGCAGACAATTCGAAGCCAAATTCTCTCCAGGCCTCGATGGCGAAGGCAAAGGCGGGCCGTACCTGCGTCGACGTCGCCTTGGGCTGCGTCGAGCTCTGCGGCAGTCTCGGCTACAGCGAGAACCACCTGCTGGAGAAGTGGGCCCGTGACGCAAAGATCCTCGACATCTTTGAGGGCACCCAGCAGATTCAGTTGCTGATTGTGGCCCGGCAACTCCTCGGCAAGTCCTCGTCGGAACTCCGCTAACCCCAGCGGTCGTATTTTCCGCCGCATCGCGGAGGGAAATACGACCGGCAAGCACCTGGATCCCGTTTTCCCCGTTGCGGTCGTACTTCTTTCCGCATAGCGGCGGAAAATACGACCGCTGGGGCTTGGCAGACTGACGCCCGTGAACTTCATCGAAGACGTGATGGAGCGTTCGCCGGCCTCGCGGCTCGGGATCGTGGCTGTCGATGCGAAGGGGAGTCGGCGAGACTGGTACTTCGGCGAATTGATTGCTTGCTCGGCTGGGCTTTCGGGGGCTTTTGCGGCTCGGGGGGTTGGGCGGGGGGATGTGGTGATGACGCTGGTGGGGAACCGGGTCGAGTGGGTGCTTTCGCTGCTCGCTTGCTGGCGGATGGGGGCGGTGGCGCTGCCTTGCAGCACGCAGTTGCGGCGGCATGACCTGGAGGTGCGGGTCGCTGCTGCGGATCCGAAGCTTTGTGTTGGGGAAGAGGCGTTGCTCGCGGAGCTGCCCGGCGGCGTCGCGACGATGACGATGGAGGAGGTTGCCGCGGTCCTCGACGAGGACCGGCCGCAGGAGACGCCGGCGGCGGTTGAAGCGATGGGTCCCGAGGACCCGGCGTTGATCGTCTTCACCTCCGGCACCACCGGCGAGTCGCGGGGGGTCGTTCACGCTTACCGCTACCTGGAAGGGCAGCGTGCCCAGGCCGAGCACTGGCTGGGCTCCCGCAGGGGCGAGCTGGTCTGGTGCACGACCTCCACCGGCTGGTCGAAGTCGGCCCGCAACGTCTTCCTCGCCCCCTGGCTGACGGGCGCTTCCGCGGTCATCCACGACGGGCGCTTCGACCCGGCCGAGCGGCTGGACATCGCCGAGGCGCTTGGGGTCAACGTGCTCTGCCAGGCCCCGACCGAGTACCGGATGTTGGCCAAGCGCGCCGCGCTGCGCCCGCTCTCGGCCCTGCGCCGGATGGTCTCGGCCGGCGAGCCGCTGGAGGCGGAGACGATCGCGGCGTTCCGCGAGGCGATGGGCAGCGAGCCCGCCGACGGCTACGGCCAGACCGAGACCGGCCACGTCAGTGGCAATCTCGCCGGGGAACCGGTACGGCCCGGCTCCATGGGGAAGCCGTTGCCGGGGATCGAAACGCGCATCGTCGACGGCGAGCTGCAGCTCCGCGCCGCCTCCTCCCCCACCTTCTTCTCGCGCTACCTCGACGGCGAGCGCTTCGAGGGCGAGTGGTGGCGCACCGGGGACCTGGTCCGCGAGGACGAGCACGGCTACCTCTACTTCGAGGGGCGCGACGACGACATCATCCTCTCCTCGGGCTACCGGATCGGCCCCTTCGAGGTCGAGTCCGCCCTCCTCTCCCACCCCGCCGTCGCCGAGGCCGCCGCCGTCGCCGCACCCGACCCCGAGCGCGGCGCCGTCGTGCGCGCGATCGTCGTCCCCCGCGACCGCGAGCCGAGCGAAGAGCTGGCCCGCGAGCTGCAGGAGCACTGCAAGCGCGAGACCGCCCCATACAAGGCTCCCCGCATCGTCGAGTTCGCCAACGAGCTACCGAAGACGAGCAGCGGCAAGATCAGGCGGGCCGCGCTGCGAGAGGGGTAGGACGGCGGGTGCCCCACCCCAAAACGCGCGGCAGGAGCC
>DATDAQ010000137.1:0-13506 GCA_036525295.1 Solirubrobacterales bacterium
AGGCTCCCGCCGAGCGTTTTGGGGAGGGGCGCCGGACCCTCTCCAACGCTTAGAGAAGATCCTCGAGCGCCTCGTCCAACTCAGGATGCTGGAACTCGTATCCCAAGTCCAGCGCCCTACGCGGCAAGACACGTTGGCCACCGCGGAGAACCTGCCCGAACTCTTTCCCGTACATCAGGTCGAGTGTGACTCCAGGGACGGGCATGACAGCTGGTCTGTTGAGAGCACGCCCAAGCGCCTTCGAGAACACCCTGTTGGTCACCGGATTCGGCGCCGTCGAGTTGACCACGCCGTTCACCTCGTCGTTGTCGACCGCCCAGAGCAGGATCCCGACCTCGTCGACGACGTGGATCCAGGAGACGTACTGGGCGCCGCCGGCGAGCGGGCCGCCGACGCCGAGCTTGAACGGAGTCAGCAGGGCGGCGAGGAAGCCGTCGCTGGGGTCGAGCACGTGGCCGGTGCGGACTACGACCAGGCGCACGCCGGTTGGCTCGACCTCGCGCGCCGCCTTCTCCCACTCACGCACGACCTCGGCGTCGTATCCCTCGCCGGGCTCGCTCGACTCGTCGACGATCGCCTCGCCACGGTCGCCGTAGAAGCCGATCGCCGACTGGTTGACCAGGACCCGCGGCTTGCGCTCCAGTCCGGCGATCGTGCCGATCAGGTTGTGGGTGCCGGTGCGGCGGCTCTCCATGATCCGGCGCTTGGCCTCGTCGCTCCAGCGCTGGTTGATCTTCTCGCCGAGCAGGTTGACGACCGCGTCGACACCGTCGAAGGCGTCGGCCGGCGGCCGTTCGAGGGTCGGCTCCCAGGCATGCCAGTTGACGCTGGGGTTGGTCCGGCGCGCCCGCTTCGGGTCGCGCGTCAGGCCGACCACGGTGTCGCCCCGGACCAGAAGCGAGTCGCAGAGCGCCGACCCGATGAAGCCGCTGGCTCCGGTGACGAGGACCTTCACGAGGCTAGGCGACCTCCACCGTGGAGAAGGTCCCGGTCTCCTCGCTGAAGCGGGCGATCCCCTCCCGCTTTGCCTCCTCGACCACAGCGGCGGCGACCTTGGGCGCCACGTCGCGGTCGAACACGCTGGGGATGATGTAGTCCTCGGAGAGGTCGTCCTCGGCAACGACCTCGGCGATCCCGCGCGCCGCCGCCAGCTTCATCTCCTCGGTGATGCTGGGCGAGCCGGCGTCGAGGGCGCCGCGGAAGATGCCCGGGAAGGCGAGCACGTTGTTGATCTGGTTCGGGTAGTCCGAGCGGCCGGTGGCCATGATCCGCACGTAGGGGGCGGCGTCCTCGGGCATCACCTCGGGGTTGGGGTTGGCCATCGCGAAGACGATCGCGTCGTCGTTCATCTTGGCCAGCGAGGAGGCCTCGATCAGGCCGGGGCCGGAGAGGCCGATGAAGAGGTCCGTGCCCTCGATCACCTCGTTGGGGCCGCCGCTCAGCTTGTCCGGGTTCGAGTTCTCCGCGTACCAGCGCTTGATCCCGCTCATCTCGCCCGATTCGTAGTCGGCGCGGGTGGTCGAGAGGGCGCCCTGGCGGTCGCAGCCGACGATGTGGGTGACGCCGCTGGCAAGCATCATCTTGGTCACCGCTACCCCGGCCGCGCCCAGTCCCACCATCAGCACGCGTAGCTGCTCGATCGGCTTGCCGACGATCTTCAGCGCGTTGAAGAGAGCCGCCATCGTCACGATCGCGGTGCCGTGCTGGTCGTCGTGGAAGACGGGGATGTCGAGCGACTCCTTCAGCCGGTCCTCGATCTCGAAGCAGCGCGGGGCGGAGATGTCCTCGAGGTTGATGCCGCCGAAGGTCGGTGCGATCAATTCAACCGCCTTGATGATCTCCTCGGCGTTCTGGGTGTCGAGGCAGATCGGGAAGGCGTCGACCTGAGCGAACTCCTTGAACAGCATCGCCTTGCCCTCCATCACCGGCATCGCGGCCTCCGGGCCGATGTTGCCGAGGCCGAGCACGGCGCTGCCGTCGGAGACGACCGCGACGGTGTTCTTCTTGATCGTGAACTCGAAGGCCTTGGAGCGGTCGTCGTGGATGTCCTGGCAGACCCGGGCGACGCCGGGCGTGTAGGCCATCGAGAGGTCGTCGCGCGTCTTCAGCGGGTACTTGTTCTCGACCGAGATCTTGCCACCGCGGTGCATCTGCATCGTGCGGTCGACGTAGTCGAGGACCTTGGCGCCGCGGGTCGAGCCGATCCCGCGCAGGATCTTCTCCCAGTGCTCGCGGTCCTGGGCGTCGATGGTGAACTCGCGCACCCGCTTGCCCTCGCCGCCGGCTCCTGGCACGAGGTCGACCCCCTGCAGCTGCCCGCCGGCCTCGGCGATCGCAGCGGTCAGTTTCCCCAGGGGCTCCTGCCGCGCGTCGAGCTCGACCCGGATCGTGACGCTGTACTGGGCGCTGACTGCCATTGCCCGGCTATCGAATCAGATTCGCGCTTCGTGGCCTACGCACGGTCCGGATTTCGACTTTCACGCCTCCCGGACATCGACGCGAGAGATGCATATGCTGCGTTTCAGAAACTCATGAAGTACGTGACAGGAACTTCAAAGATCTGGGCACTGTTCGCCCTCTGCTTGGCCGCGGCTGTGATCGGGGTCGGCTGTGGCTCGAGCGGAGAATCGGAGAGCGTCCAGCGCGAAGCCAGGCAGCAAGCTGCTCTGGAAGCGCAGCACCGGCAGCAGCTTCGGGAGGCGCGGAGGGCGGCAGTCCGCGAACGGCACGCAGCGGCACGTCGACGTGCTCTGCGTATCGAAGCGGCACGCAGGCGCGCCAGGCAGCTTGCGGCGCGTGAACGCGTTCGCGAAGAATCCGAAGCGATCGAAGAAGCGGAAGCCGGCGAAGCGGAATCGAGCGAATGCGATTCCAGCTACAGCGGCGCCTGCCTCGATCCGTATTCCTCCGACTACGACTGCGAAGGCGGCAGCGGCGATGGCCCCGATTACACCGGACCGGTTGCCGTGGTCGGGGACGACCACTACGGTCTCGACTCGGACAGCGACGGCTACGCCTGCGAGTTGTCCTGAGCAGCGATGCCGCCGAGGGGCAGTGCGGCGTTAGCCTCCCGTTAGATTCATGGCAACCGCGGCGCTCGTTCTCTATGGCGTTTCCCTGACCCTCACCTTCGGGGTGCGTATCGCAGTGCAGCTTCGCCGCACTGGGTCGACGGGGGTCCATGGCCTTCCGCGAGATTCCAGTGCCCTTGAGCAATTCGCTGGGGTTCTCTTCGTCACCTCGCTGGCAATGGGCGGGGCGGCGCCGGTCCTCGCGCTGCTCGGCGTGCTCGAGCCGATCCCGGCGCTCGACCACACCTTCGTCAACGTCATCGGCCTCGTCCTCGGCATCGGCGGCATCGCGCTCACCTTCGGCGCGCAGCTGGCGATGGGGGACGCCTGGCGGATCGGAGTGGACCCGGAGGAGCGGACCGAGCTGGTCACCGACGGCCCCTTCGGCCTGGTCCGCAACCCGATCTACAGCGCGATGATCCCCACCGTCTTCGGCCTCGTCCTGATGGTCCCGAACGTCCTCGCGATCGCCACGATCGTCTGTCTCGTCATCGCCCTCGAGCTCCAGGTGCGCCTGGTCGAGGAGCCGTACCTGCTGCGGACCCACGGCAAGGCTTATGCCGACTACGCGGCGAGCGTCGGACGCTTTGTTCCCGGCATGGGTCGCCTGCACGCCCTCCCGAAATAGGGGGAGGCGGCGGCCGGTACTCGCCTCTCGGCGCCATAGAGTTGGCGGCGATGGCCGAGGACTCCCACGAGCTGTTCCTGATCGACGGCAACTCGCTCGCCTACCGGGCGTTCTTCGCGCTGCCGGAGTCGATCGGGACCAGCGACGGACGGCCGACCAACGCGATCTACGGGCTGGCCTCGATGCTGGTCAAGATCATCGACGAGCACGCGCCGGCCGGGGTCGTCGTCGCCTGGGACGCCGGGATGTCCGGGCGTGAGGTCACCTACGACCTCTACAAGGCCCAGCGCAAACCGCGCCCCGACCTGCTGCGCGAGCAGTGGCCCAACCTGATGCCGCTGGTCGAGGCCTTCGGCTACACCAACGTCAAGGTCGATGGCTACGAGGCCGACGACGTGATCGCTTCGCTGGTCCGCCAGGCCCGCGAGGAGGGGATCCCGGTGATGGTCGTCACCGGAGACCGCGACGCCTACCAGCTGGTCGGGGAGGGGGTGCGGGTGATGAGCACCTCGCGCGGGATCACCGAGACCAAGATCTACGACACCGAGGCCGTCGTCGAGCGCTACGGGGTTTCGCCGGAGCGGATCACCGACCTGATGGGGCTGCGCGGCGACACCTCGGACAACATCCCCGGCGTTCCCGGGATCGGCGAGAAGACGGCCACTCAGCTGCTGCAGAGATTCGGCGACCTCGAGGGCGTGCTCGCCGCCGTCGACGAGATCTCCGGTGCGAAACGCAAGCAGAACCTGGTCGAGCACGCCGACGACGCCCGCATGTCGAAGCAGCTGGCGACGCTGCAGTACGAGATCGAGACAGGCGTCGATCTCGGGGCGGCGATGGGGTCGGAGCCCGACCGCGGCGCCCTGCGCGAGTTCATGCGCGAGTTCGAGCTGCGGGCGGTGATGGAGCGGCTGGAAGAGGCGCTGCCGGAGGGCGACGCCGTGCCCGGGCGCAGGGTCGAGACCGAGCTCGAGGTCGAGGCGATCGAGGGGAATGCCGGGGACCTGGGCGAGGGGGAGGGTCCGCTGGCCCTGGCGATCGACGGCGAGCGCTGGGCGGCCGTCGACGGCGCGCGCATCCTCACCGGCAGCTCGACCCAGGACGAGCTCGCCGCGGCGATATCCGTTCGCCCCCTCGTCGCCCACGACGCCAAGTCACTCGGCGGCGGCCGGCACGGTCTGCTCGCCACAGCCGCGCGCGAGGGAGTCGAGCTGGGGCTCGATCACGACACGATGCTCGCCGCCTACCTGCTGGAGCCACAGCGCCGCACCTACGAGCTGACCGAGCTGGCCGCGGACGCGGGGATTGGAATCGCGGCGGATGCGGCGCCGGCCGAGGGGGCCGTCGACGGGCAGCTCTCGCTCGACGGGGACGGCGACGGCGAGGCCGGGCTCGACCCGGCCGAGGAGGCGCGCCTGGCCTCCGCCCTGGCCGATGCCCAGCGCCCCCGCATCGAGGAGCTCGGCCTGGGCGAGCTGCTGCGCGAGGTCGAGTTGCCGCTGGTCCACGTCCTCGCGGCGATGGAGCGCGAGGGGCTGAAGCTGGACGCCGAGCGGCTGGCCGAGGTCGGGGCCGGCTTCGGCGAGCGCATCGACACCCTGGAGAAGGAGATCTTCGAACTGGCCGGCGAGGAGTTCACGATCGGCTCGCCGCAGCAGGTCGGCCGCGTCCTCTTCGAGGAGCTGGGGCTGACCCGCAAGCGGCGCGGCAAGACCGGCTACTCGACCGACGCCCGGGTCCTCGCCCAGATCCGCGACGAGCACCCAATCGTCGAGAAGATCGAGTCCTGGCGCGAGCTGACCAAGCTGAAGAACACCTACCTCGACTCGCTGCCCGACCTGATCGACCCCGGGACCGGCCGCGTCCACACCACCTTCAACCAGGCGGCGACCACGACCGGGCGCCTCTCCAGCACCAACCCGAACCTGCAGAACATCCCAATCCGCACCGAGATCGGGAGGCCCGTCCGCGCCTGCTTCGTCGCCGAGCCCGGGGCCAGCCTGCTCTCGGCCGACTACAGCCAGGTCGAGCTCCGCGTCCTCGCCCACGTCGCCGAGGAGGAGGTGCTGAAGGAGATCTTCCGCGCTGGCGACGACGTCCACGCCGCCACCGCGGCGGAGGTCTTCGACATCTCTCGCGACGACGTCGACGTCGGCCAGCGCTCGAAGGCGAAGATGGTCAACTTCGGCATCGTCTACGGCCTCACCGGGTTCGGCCTCGCCGACCGGCTCAACATCCCCCGCAAAGAGGGCGAGGAATTCGTCTCCCGCTACCTCGAGCGCTTCCCCGCCGTGCGTGCCTTCCGCGAGCAGGTGGTCGAGCGCGCGCAGGAGGAGGGGTACGTGACGACCCTGATGGGGCGGCGCCGCTCGATCCCCGAGCTGCGCTCGGGCAACCCGAACACGCGGCGGCTCGGCGAGCGGCTCGCCGTCAACACGGTGATCCAGGGCACCGCCGCCGACATCATCAAGGTGGCGATGGTGCGCTGCCGCGAGGCGCTGAGGGGAACGGAGGCCGAGACCCGCCTCGTCCTGCAGATCCACGACGAGCTGCTCTTCGAGGGCCCGCCGGGGGAGATGGACGACGCGGTCGCGCTCGTGCGCCGCGAGATGTGCGCCGCCTACGAGCTCGACCCGCCGCTCGAGGTCGACATCGGCGTCGGCGAGGATTGGCTCGACGCCAAGTAGGCGGCCCGGTTCGGCCCGATGGCGGGTCGGTCAGCCCTGCACGCCGAGCGTCTTGACCGTCTCGGACTTCGGCACCGTACGGTGGTCCGGGTTGGTGCCGAGCACGCGGTCTGCGGCGTCGGAGCTGACCCCGAACCAGTAGTGCTCGTTCTTGAAGTGGTGGAGGCGGTGCGAGCGCCAGATCGTGCGGTAGTAGCGGCTCTTCGGCCGGTAGGGCGTGTGGATGAGGAAGTGGCACCACTCGTAGGTGGCGGTAAGGACGACGCTGACGATCATCAGGGTCAGCCAGAGGGCGACGTGATCGCCGCCGAGCAGCGTCCAGGGCCAGCTCAGCAGCCACATCACGAGCAGCACGGGGACGAGGAACCCGGCGATCAGCGAGCCCGGGATCAGCACGGCCTCCAGCCGGGTCGGCTCGCGGTGGTGCCAGCGGTGCGCACGGGCCGTGGGCAGGTCGACGGTCTTGCCCCCGACCTTGCGCGGCTTGGTATGGAGCAGGCCGACGTGGATCAGCCACTCTGTAAACGGCTGTGCGGCGACCAGCAGCGCCGCGATCGCCAGATCCATCCAGCTCCAACCTCCGACCGCCGCCCGCAGGGCCAGGAACACGACGAGGAAGGCCGTGAGCACCTGCGGCGAGCGGAAGCGGGCGAACGCCCGGATGCAGTCGAGCAGCGAGACAGGCCCGCCGGTTCGACCCGTGATCGAGACCGCGGCAGCGGTCAGCGGATCGCCTCCGATGGTGGTCTTCCCAACCTCCATGCATCAAGGGTATCCCCGCCTTCCTTAAGGACTGATATGACGGTCGGCTATGGACCGGGGGTTGGCCGTACTTCTGACAGCGCTTGCGGGCGGGTTGATCGCCCTGCAGGCGCCGATCAACGCCGGGCTGGGCAAGGCGACGGGAAGCCTGCCGGCGGCGCTGATCTCCTTCCTCGTCGGCACGGTCGCCCTGACCGCGATCGTCGTCCTCAGCGGCAAGGCCGGCGGCCTCGGCTCGACCTTCGACATCAGCTGGTACTACCTGCTGGGGGGCCTGCTCGGCGCGGTCTACGTTGCCAACGCGCTGATCGCGGTGACGGCGATCGGGGCCGGGGGCGTCGCCGCTGCGACGATCACCGGGCAGCTGGTCGCCTCGGTGGCGATCGACCGGCTAGGCCTTTTCGGCCTCGACCAGGTTTCGCTCAGCCCCGAGCGCATCGTCGGCGTCGGCCTGCTTCTCGCCGGCACCGTCCTGGTGGTTCGCTGAGGCGAGCGCGAACTCCGGCGGCGCGATCCGCAGGTAGTGGGCGAAGGACCAGTCGATGAACCCCTTGGCGCCGAGCACGCGGACGAGCGGGCCCAGCAGGCGCGGCGGGATCCTGGGGACGAGGCGCTGCACGCGCAGCATCCAGCGGAACTTCCACTCGTGGGAGTCGTTGAACTCGGCGTAGCGGACGGCCGCGCTCTCGCGACTCTGGCGGCCCTCGACGACGCCGCGCAGCTCACGTCCCAGCGCGATTCCGAAGTAGAGCGCGGTGCGGATGCCCTCGGCGCTGAGCGGCAGGCAGTGGCCGGCCGAGTCGCCGGCAAAGAAGACGCCGCCCTCGGTGCCCCGGCGCAGCTTGTGCGGGATCCAGTTGCCCTGGTAGCGGACCTTCTCGCTGCCGAGGTCCTCGGCGAGCAGCTCGGTGGTGGCGCGGACGTGGAAGCGGGGGTCGAAGGAGCCGACGCCGATCCGCAGCTCGTCGCCCGCGGGGAAGGACCAGCCGTAGCCGGCGGGGACGTAGCGGCGGTCGATCCAGACCTCGAGGTCCTCGCCCTTTCCATGGGGATGGACCTCGAGACCCCGGGAGAGCGGCGCGTCGGGGGGCTGATAGCCGTCGCCCGCGGCGAGCATGCGGCGCCAGCCGAGCGCGTCGACGACGAGCGGCGCCGAGATCGTCCCGCGGTCGGTCTCGACCGCGATCGCCTCCTCGCCGCTGGCCGGCCGCAAGCGCCGGTTCACCTTCGCCGTCTCGAACCTGGCGTCGCAGTCGCGCCAGAGGATCTCGCAGAGCTCGCGGTAGTCGAAGGTAGAGAAGGTGAACGGCAGCCGGTAGCGCGCGTCGCCGTGGGGCGTGTGCATCAGCAGCGAGTCGAAGCGCTGGCGCTCGGCGTCCATCAGGCCCATGGCCCGCATCCACTCGGTCGGGATGCCGCAGGCGGAGGTCTGCCGCTCGCCGATCTCGTAGCGGTCGATCACCAGCACGTCGGCCCCGGAGCCAGCCAGCTCGCGGGCGACCGCGAGCCCCGCGAAGCTCGCTCCGCAGATCAGCACGTCGTGGCTGCCGTCGAGGGGCGTTCGCTCCTCGCCTCGTTTCGTCGCCCGGATCGGCACGACGCAGAGCGTATCCACCTGCAATCATGCGCCGCTGTGTCCGTGACCGATACGACCATCACCCCAGAGTCCACCGCTCCCACCGGTACACCCGTGGAGGGCTCCGGCGGCCTGTTGATGGAAGTCGACGGCAAGGTGGTGCCCAACTACGCGGCGACGATGGTGTCTTTCGAGGAGGGCGACGTCGTCAAGGGACACGTCGTCCGGATCGACAAGGACGAGGTCCTGGTCGACATCGGCTACAAGTCGGAGGGGGTCATCCCCTCGCACGAGCTCTCGATCCGCAAGTCGGTCAACCCGGCCGACGAGGTCGAGCTGGGCGAGGAGGTCGACGCCCTGGTCCTCACCAAGGAGGACAACGAGGGGCGCCTGGTCCTCTCCAAGAAGCGGGCCCGTTTCGAGAAGGCTTGGCGCCGGATCGAGGCCGCTGCCGAGTCGGGCGAACCGGTCGAAGGAAACGTGATCGAGGTCGTCAAGGGCGGCCTCATCCTCGACCTCGGGGTGCGCGGCTTCCTGCCCGCCTCGCTGGTCGACATCCGCCGCGTCCACAACCTCGAGGAGTTCACCGGCCAGACGCTCGAGTGCAAAGTGATCGAGCTCAACCGCAGCCGCAACAACGTCGTGCTCTCCCGCCGTGCGGTGCTGGAGGAAGAGCGCAAGGAGGTGCGCGAGCAGATCCTCGGGCGCCTCGAGGCCGGCCAGGTGGTCGAGGGCAAGATCTCCAACATCGTCGACTTCGGCGCCTTCGTCGACCTCGACGGGATCGACGGCTTGATCCACATCTCCGAGCTTTCCTGGAGCCATGTCAACCACCCCTCCGAGGTGGTGGCGATCGGCGACACCGTGCGGATCAAAGTCCTCGACATCGACCGCGACCGCCAGCGCATCTCCCTGGGCTTGAAGCAAACCCAGGAGGACCCCTGGCAGCGTGTGGTCAGCGCCCACCGTCCCGGCGACGTGCTCGAGGGGGCCGTGACCAAGGTGGTCGCCTTCGGCGCCTTCGTCGAGATCCTGCCGGGCGTCGAGGGCCTCGTCCACATCTCCGAGCTCGCCGACCACCATGTCGAGAGTCCCAGCGAGGTGGTCGAGCCCGGTACCAAGCTCAACGTCAAGATCCTCGAGATCGACGAGGAGCGGCGACGGCTCTCGCTCAGCATCAAGCAGGTTGCCGAAGGCAAGATGGCTATGGGGGATCTCGGCGAGCAGATCGATGCCGCTGCGGCGGAGGACTCCGCCGAGGACTCAGGCGAATCGACCGCGGGTCCTGTCGCGGAGGAGGACCCGTCGTCCTCGCAAGCTGCGGGCGACGTCCCCTCCTCCACGCCACCCGCGGAAGACGCGGTTGAGGCTGAGGAGGCCCTGGCCGCGGAGGCTGAGGCTCCGGCTGTCGAGGAGCCCGCTGCCGAGGTGGCCGAGCCCGCTGCGGATGAGGAGCTTGCCGAGGTGGAGGTTGAGGCTGTGGAGGAGCCAGCTGCTGAGGCTCCCGTGGCCGAGACGCCTGAGGAGGCCGAAGAGGCGGAGCAGGAGGGGGAATCGGTGGTCGAGAGGCCGGATTCGCCCGATGACGTGGACGAGGCCGCCGGGGAGTCCGACGAGACCGGCGACGCCGAGTCGCCTGCCGAGGACTCCTCCGAGTCTTAGTTCGCTGTGCCGCTGACCATCGGGTTGACCGGGGGGATCGCGGCGGGGAAGTCCGAGGCGCTTGCGGCATTTGAGCGGCTGGGGGCCGCGACTATCTCCAGCGATGCCGTTGTCCACGAGCTGCTCGATTCCGAGCCTCTGTTGGGCAGGCTGACCGAGCGCTGGGGGGACGAGGTGGCGCCTGACGGCCGGGTCGACCGCACCAGGATCGGCGAGATCGTGTTTGCGGATCCGGAGCAGCTGAAATGGCTGGAGGCGCAGATTCACCCCTTGGTCGGAGAACGGATCGGAAGCTGGCTCGTCTCGCTGGACGATGGCGTCGAGGTTGCCGTGGTCGAGGTGCCGCTGCTCTTTGAGGGTGAGATGGCTCCGGTCTTTGACACCACCGTGGCGGTCGTCACCTCCGACGAGGTTCGCCGTGCCAGGGCCGAGGCTCGCGGGCACGCCCTGGTCGGAGAGCGCGAGGCCCGGCAGCTGCCCCAGGCGGAGAAGGCGGCTCGGGCCGAGCACGTGATCGAGAACGAGGGGACGCTCGAGGACCTCGAGCGGCGCCTGTCCGGCCTCCTCACGAAGCTGAAGGGATGAGCACGGGCCGCAAGAGCCTGGTTAGGAAACGGAGAAGGCGCCGCATCGCGATTGGCGCATCGCTCCTCGCCGCCGGTATCGTCGCCGGCGTGCTGCTGGGAGTCGTGGGGACACTGGAACGAGGGCTTCAGGAGCTGACACTGCCCCTGAAGCATGAGGACGTGATCCGCCAGCAGGCGCGGGAGAAGGGCGTCGACGCCGCCCTGATCGCCGCCGTGATCTACTCGGAGTCGAAGTTCAGCGACCGCACCTCGAACGCCGGCGCCCGGGGCCTGATGCAGATCACGCCCGCCGCGGCCAACGAAATCGAGCGCCACAGCGGGGGCACCACGTTCAAGCTTGCAGATCTCGGCGACCCCGAAATCAACATCCGCTACGGCACCTTCCTGCTCGACGAACTGATCGAGCGCTACGACGGCGACGTAGCGGCCGCGCTGGCCGCGTACAACGCCGGCCCCGGCAACGCCGACGAGTGGGGAGGTAGCGCCCTCCGCGTTGAGGAGATCACCTTCCCGGAAACCCGCGCCTATGTGGAAGAGGTGCTCGAGAAGCAAGAGGCCTACCGCGAGGAGTACGCGAGGGAGCTGGGCTACAGGTGAGCGAGGCGCCGAGGCCGCGGCTCGCCGCGCTGGCAGTAGCCGTCGGACTCGTCCTGGCCGATTCCTCGATCGTCGTCCTGGCGCTGCCCGAGATCTACCGCGAGCTCGACACGAGCGTCGCCGGCGTCACCTGGGTCCTCGTCTCCTTCAACCTGGTGATGGCGCTGGCGGCGGTTCCCGCCGCCCACCTCGCTCGCCGCGCCGGCCCGGGGCGTGCGGCAGCCGTCGGCCTCGCCGTCTTCGCCGGCGCCGGCATCGCCTGTGGGGCCTCCGCCGAGCTCGGCACCCTGATCGCCGCCCGTTGCGTGCAGGCCCTGGGCGGCGCCCTGGCGGTGACCGCCGTGCTGGAGCTGCTCCCGGCAACGGTCGGCTCCGAGCGCCGGGCGACGGCGGTCTGGGCCACTGCCGGCGCGACCGGTGCGGCGCTCGGCCCGGCCGTCGGCGGCTTCCTCACCGAGCTCGTCTCCTGGCAGTCGATCTTCCTGGTCCAGGTGCCGGTGGCGCTGGCCGCCGCGGTGCCGATCCTCGCGGTCGCCAGGCACGAGGCGGCGACCGGCGTGCTCGCGGCCGAGCTGCGCCGGACCGGCCGCCCCCACCTGCTCGCCAACCTGGCGCTGGCGATGGTCTCGGCGGCGATCGCCGCCGCCCTCGTCCTGCTCGTCCTGCTGCTGATCGAGGGTTGGCGCCTGACCCCGATCGGAGCCGCGATCGTGGTCAGCGTCATGCCCGTGTCGGCGATCGCCGGCAGCCGCCTCGGACACTGGGTCCCGAGCGCCAGGGCGCGCGCGGCGGCCGGAGCGATCCTCGTCTCCGGTGGGCTCGGAGCGCTGGCGCTGCTGCCCAAGGCCGAGGTGGCGCTGACCGTGCCGCCCCAGGTCATGGTC
This sequence comes from Solirubrobacterales bacterium, assembly GCA_036525295.1. Classification (GTDB taxonomy): domain Bacteria; phylum Actinomycetota; class Thermoleophilia; order Solirubrobacterales; family 70-9; genus VRUE01. The sequence continues at coordinate 12,455 of DATDAQ010000137.1, forward strand.
GGGATCGGCCTCGCCCTGGTGCTCTCGGCCCTGACCGAGACGGCGCTGCACGGGCGGGCGCCGCAGGCGATCCACGGCGGCTGGACGATCTCGGCTCGCCACGCGGGCGTCGTCATCGGCCTGCTGGCGCTGACCCCGGTCTTCACCGCCGACATCGCCGAGCAGCGCCACGACGCGATCGACGCGGGCACCGCCGTGATCCTCGACTCACCCGCGCCGCCGCTGCTCAAGCTCGAGCTCGCGCAGCGGATCGAGAGCCAGCTGGAAGGAGAGCAGGGGAGGGTCCCGACGATCGGCCCCGCCTTCGATCCGCTGCCCGAGGATCCCGAGGACCGGGCCGCGGTCGTCGGGCTCCGCGACGAACTCCAGGAGCAGCTGAACCGCGGCGCCACCCACGCCTTCAGCCCGTCCTTCGGCCTCGCGGCCCTGCTCGGTCTGCTCGCGCTGATCCCGATCGGCCTCGCGAGGAGAATTGAGCTGTGAACCCCGTTCGCAAAGCCCAGGTGCTCGTCGGGGCGGCGATCGCCGCTGCAGTGACGCTCCCCGGGATCTACCTGGCGTCGGGCGGCTCCTCCTATGCGCCGGCGAAGACAGCGGATCCCTGCGAGACGCGTCCCTGGCGCGACCCCACCGGTCTCGACGAGCTCGCCGAGCAGTTCTCGCTCTCGGCGCTGGACGGCGCCGCCTGCGAGCTGGGCGTGAGCCGCGAGGCGCTGGCGCAGGCCCTGGCCACGCCGGAGACTCGCGAGCGCTTCACCGAGCGCCACGGGATCGACGACGCCGAACTGGCGCGGGCGATCCGAGCGGGCCTGCTGCGCGCCGTCGACGACGCCGAAGACGCCGGGGCCCTGAGCCCGTTCCTGGCCGGGCCGCTGCGAGAGTCGCTGAGGAACATCCCGCTCGACCAGGCGATCAAACTGATCAACGACGCCCGCACCCTGCTCAACAGCCTGGAAAGCTTTTTTGGCCCAGCACAGGGCCTGCTGGAACAGTTCCTTCCCTGAGCACACCCTCAAAGCTCAAGCGTGCAAGCAGCGGCGCCGGGGGGGGGG
>DATDAQ010000138.1:0-40335 GCA_036525295.1 Solirubrobacterales bacterium
AAGCAGGTCAAGGACGCAGGGAGCGTGGCGTGCTCTGCACGCGAGCGACCGAGGACGCAGAGATGCGCCGCTTCTCGCGGCTCATTCCTCGTCGTCGTAGCCGGCGACCTCCGCCAACTGGTCGCTGTACAGCTCCGAGGCGGCAACCGGCGGCGACTGCACCGAGATGCAGGCGAGTTCGCCTTCGCCATCGTTGGCGATCGAGTGGTCGGTCGCGGGCGGGACCAGGATCAGGTCGCCCTCGGTAACCCGCTGCGTGTCCCCGGCCACGGACATCGAGCCCGCCCCCCTCACCACGATGTAGGCCTGCTCGGCCTCCTCGTGAGAGCGCAGCGACTGCTCGGCGCCGGCGGGAAGCTCCAGCCAGGTGACCGAGAGGTTGCGCGAGCCGAGTTCGCCCGCGTCCATCAGCACGTGTGTGCGCAGGCGGTGCCACTCCTCCACCGGCGCCTCTGAGAGCCTCCTGACTTGCACGCGCGCTTTGTACCAGAAAGTCCGCCCCAAACCCGTAAACGCTGGTTTAGCGGACCACCAGGTTGACCAATTTGCCCGGCACGACGACCTCCTTGACGACCTCCTTGCCGTCGAGGAAGCGGCTTACCTTCTCACTCTCGCGGGCCAGCCGCAGCAGCTCCTCTTCCGGGGCCTCCGCGGCCGCCTCGATCCTGTCGCGCAGCTTGCCGTTGACCTGGACCACGAGGGTCACGGTCTCGCTGACCAGCAGCGCCGGGTCGGCCTCGGGCCAGGGTTGCTCCCACACCCGCCCGCCCGCGAGCCGCTCCCAGATCTCGGCGCCCAGGTGGGGGGCGAAGGGGAAGACCAGCGATGCCGCGGTGGCGGCGGCGAAGCGCACGGTGGCGATCCCGCTCGGGTCCGCGTAGAGGCCGTCCTTCAGCCGGTAGGCGTCGTTGATCAGCTCCATCACCGCGGCGATCGCGGTGTTGAACTGGAAGCCGCGTTCGAAGTCCCGCGTCACCTTGTCGATCGCCCAGTGCGCCTTGGCGAGGAGCGTGCGCGCATCGCCCTCGGCCGCCGCGGCGTCGAGCTCGGCGGCCTCTTTTGGCTCGACCTCCTCGCAGAGCCGCCAGAGGCGCGAGAGGAAGCGGTTGACCCCCTCCACCCCCTCGTCGGCCCAGTCGGCGTCGCGCTCGGGCGGACCCATGAAGCAGATGTAGGTGCGGGCGGTGTCGGCGCCGTAGCGCTCGACGTACTCGGCCGGGCTGACCGTGTTGCCGCGCGACTTCGACATCTTCGCGCCGTCGCGGGTGATCATCCCCTGGGCGAAGAGGTTGGCGAAGGGCTCCTGGACATCGAGATGACCGCAGTCGGCGAGCGCCTTGGTGAAGAAGCGCGCGTACATCAGGTGCAGGATCGCGTGCTCGACCCCGCCGATGTACTGGTCGACCGGCAGCCAGTGCTCGGAGGCGGCGCGGTCCCAAGCGGCCGCCTCGTTGCGCGGGTCGAGGTAGCGGATGAAGTACCAGGAGGAGTCGACGAAGGTGTCCATCGTGTCGGTCTCGCGCCGTGCCGCCTTGCCGCAGCGCGGGCACTCGGTGGCGACCCAGTCCTCGGCGGCCGCCAGGGGGCTCTTGCCCTTCGGTGCGTAGTCCTCGATCTCGGGCAGCTCGACCGGGAGCTGGTCGTCGGACACGGGCACGATGCCGCAGTCCTCGCAGTAGACGACCGGGATCGGCGCGCCCCAGTAGCGCTGGCGCGAGACCAGCCAGTCGCGCAGGCGGTAGTTGACGGAGGTCTCGCCGCGGCCCTCCTCGGCGAGCCAGGCGACGATCTCCTCGTAGGCCTCGCGGTTGCCCTTGCCGTCGAAGCGCCCCGAGCCGGTCATCGGCCCGTCGCCGGGGTAAGGCAGGCCGGCGTCGTCGCGGGCGGTCTCGGGGTCGGTTCCCTTGATCACGCGGCGCACCGGCAGGTCGAACGTCCTGGCGAACTCGTAGTCGCGCTCGTCGTGGGCGGGGACGGCCATGATCGCGCCGGTGCCGTACTCCATCAGCACGTAGTCGGCGACGAACATCGGGATCTCCTCGCCGTTGACCGGGTTGACGACGCTGCGGCCGAGCGGGACGCCGGTCTTCTCGCGGTCCTCGGCGCCGCGGTCCTCGGCCGACTCGCGGGCGGCGCGGTCGACGTACTCGCGCACGGCGTCCTCGGCGGGAGTGCCGGCGACGAGCCGCTCCAGCTCGGGGTGCTCGGGGGCAAGGACGAAGAAGGTGGCGCCGAAGAGCGTGTCGGGCCGCGTGGTGAAGACCGGGAAGTCGAGATCCAGCTCCTCGCAGCGGAAGACGACCTCGGCGCCCTCGGAGCGGCCGATCCAGTTGCGCTGCATCGTGATCACGTGCTCGGGCCAGGACTCGAGCAGCTCGAAGTCGGCGAGCAGGCGCTCGGCGTAATCGGTGGTCTTGAAGAACCACTGCTCGAGCTTGCGCTGCACGACCTCGGTGCCGCAGCGCTCGCAGCGGCCGTCGACGACCTGCTCGTTGGCGAGCACGGTGGCGTCCTTCGGGCACCACTGCACCGGCGCCTCGGTCCGGTAGGCGAGGCCACGCTCGAAGAGCTGCAGGAAGATCCACTGGGTCCAGCGGTAGTACTCGGGCGTGTGCGTCGCCAGTTCGCGCGACCAGTCGATCGAGATGCCCCACTCGCGGAACTGGCGCTGGAAGGACTCGATCGAGCGCTCCGTCGCGACGCGCGGCGGCTCGCCGGTCTTGATCGCGTTGTTCTCGGCCGGCAGCCCGAAGGAGTCGTAGCCCATCGGGTGGATCACCTCGAAGCCGTGGCGGCGGCGGAAGTGGGCGATCGCGTCGCCGACCGCGTAGCACTTGAGGTGGCCGACGTGAGGCTGCCCCGAAGGGTAGGGCAGCATCTCCAGCACGTAGGACTTCGGCTTTGAGTCGTCGTAGCCGGGCTGACCGGGATTTGCGACCTCCCAGGTCTTCTCCTCAGCCCACAGCCGCTGCCACTTCGCCTCAATCTCTTTCGGGTCGTAACCCATGGGGGCGCGATCTTACGAGGGTGCCCAGCGCACGGGTCCTGTCGTCGGGGTGGGGGCCCGCGGGCAACAACGCCTCGTCAGAAGATCGGCGAGAGGGCTTTGAGGACCTGGGGCCAGACGTAGACCTCGACCGTCGCCGAGACGACGAGGACGGGAATCGCAAGCAGGACGGTGATGAAAGTGGCGGCGAGGAGCTGGTTCCACTCGCCACGGCGGCTGGCGATCAGCCAGGCGGCGAGCGGCAGGAAGAGTGCGGTCAGCTCGGGGATCGCGTGGGGAAGGACGCTGAGGATGAGGGCAGCGTGGGAGATCTCCAGCTGGAAGGCGATCGCCGACCCCTGGAAGCCGAGGTAGAGCGCCTGGGTGCTGAGCGAGAAGAGGGTGACGGCGGCGACGAAGAGGATCGCGAACTTGGCGGTCTTGACGTGGATCCACTGCGAGAAGCCGGTCCGCTGGGCCGCCGCGATCGGCATCGAGGCGCCGGCGATGAAGCCGGCGACGCAGGCGGTCGCGTGCAGGGCCAGGACCAGCGAGTTGCGCCAGAGGATCGGCAGCAGGTCGCCCGGGTCCGCCGGCTCGGTCAGCCCGGCAAGGTGGATCGGGGTGATGTCCGGCGTGAGCATGCCGGCGACGACCCAGACCGCTCCAAGCAGGGCCAGAGAGACCGCCAGGCTCAGCGCCGTCCAGCCCCGCAGGACCGCCCACGGCCGCCCGTTCCAGGCCTCCAGCGCCGCCCGCGTGTCGTCCATCCCATGCGAGAAGACGTGCTCGTTGCTCACGCTCATCGCTCACTCATCGGCAGCATCGGGAGCCAATCTGAGAAGTGGAGCTAGGCGGGCGACTCTCGAACCCTGAATCTCAGCAGAGGATCAAGCGCTTGCTCACAATCTAAGCCCCGCGGGAGCTTCGTTTACGTTTCCGGCGTATCGAGAATCGCTGCCGCCTTGACCGAGAATCATCGGCCAAACCCTGAACGAGGCCCTCAACTGCTGCCAGCATTTTCTCCAGCTCTCGATACACATCGTCGGTTCTCTGACTCCATTCCTGGTTGGAAACGGAATCGGCATCCCCAGCGAGCATGTAAAGGTGATGCACACCCATGGTCACTGCATCCCATATCTTGATTGGCAGGGCTGAGAGCTCTTCGGGACGTTCTCGCCAGGCTCCAAGCAGACGACGTGCGTGCTCACCTGCATCGGGAAGCACGCGGCGATCCCGTCGGGCATCTCTCAACTGAGAGCGCAAAGCCGATGCCTCGCCGAGTAGGAGTCGAGCGGCGACTCGTTCTTGTTCGCGTCGCCTCTCCCGCCGCGTCCACCAGGAGGGGCCGGACCAAGCAGCGGAGCACTGGAATCGTCGGGGAGCCAGACTAGTACCGACCCGCTGCGACGACAACAGTAGTGTCACAATCTCTCCGTGGCGGGAGCCAATGATCCGGAGTCACCAGAGAAAGCTCGACGTGTCTTCGAGGCGCGGCTGGCAGAGCATGTCTCCGCACGGGACGAGCTGCTAGGCGCCATCAGCAACCAGCATCTCGTCTTGACGTTCGGGAGTGCCTCGATTATTGGTGTTTTTGTCGCCGGATTCTTGACTTGGGAAGACCCAGCCAATTGGGCGATCTTCTTCGCGATCCCCCCGATCAGTGCGTGGGTGCTCGCCATGTGGCTCGCGGAGGTCGTTCGCATGCTTCGTGCAGTCGCGTTCTGTCGAGAGCAAGCCGCAGTCATCAACAAGTCATTGGAGGTGGACCAGATCGACCATCCGCCAATTCGATGGGAGGCATGGCGAGACCAAGGGCCAGGGCGAACGATCACGTGGTCATACATCTCGGTCGTTGCGGTCCTATCAGGCGCTTTCCTCACCGCGGCTCCGCTCGGGCTGATCACTGCCAACTGGACGACTTGCTGGACTGCTTTCAGCGCTATCGCATTTGCGGGCGGTTTCGCAGCACTTCTCGCTGCTGTCCATGCAGTCTTTCGGCAATGGACCAGGCCAGCTTCAAAGGTCGGAATGCCAACCTAGGAGGGACTAGCTGTTCCTCCTAGCAGGCAACCAGGGCGATGGAGCTGAGGGGGCTCGAACCCCTGACCTTCGCGCTGCCAGCGCGACGCTCTTCCAGCTGAGCTACAGCCCCGGGAACTTCGCTGGCCAGTTTAGCGCCGGCCCTGCGGTTCAGGCCGGGCCGGACGCGAGCGTGGCAAAGGTCATCCCCGCCCGCTGCAGCCGGTCGAGCAGAGCGTCGCCCATCGCCTGGGCGGTGGTGACCTGGCCCGCGGTCTCGGGCAGCTCGTCGAAGGCGAGGCAAAGGGCCGACTCGGCGAGCATCTTGGCTGTCTCGTCGTAACCGGGGTCGCCGCCCGACACCTCGGTGAGGACCTTCCGGCCGCCGCCCTCGCCGACGAAGGTCACCTTGAACCAGCTCTTCGCGCGCACCGCCTCGCTTGGCCCCTCGCCCGGCGATTTCGCCTTGAGCAGGAGCTTACGGGTGGGCGGCAGGAGCGCCAACAAGAACGCCGGCGGGATGCCGGCGGCACCGGCGAAGAGCACCGGCAGGTGCTTGACGACGAGGTTGTGGCCGTAGTTGAAGTCCGGCCCGTAGCGCTCTAGCGCGGCTGCGGAGCGACGGACGATCGGGCCGTCGATGGTCGGGAACGTCACTGCCCAGCCGCCCAGGTCGGCGTCGCGTCGCAGCCGGGCGGGAGCCGAGTGGACCCGGCGCCCGGGCGGGCGCTGCTCACTCCGGCGGCGCCGCCGAGCGGCACTCACCGTCTGTCGCACCCGGCCAAGCGCGTTGATCGCCGAGTGGAAGGTGCCACCGGAGAACTGACCCTCGACCCGGACGTAGCCGTTGACGGTCAGCGGCACGCCCTCCGGCAGCTCCTTGACCGTGAAGTAGGCGCCGAGATCGTGCGGGATCGAGTCGAAGCCGCAGCAGTGGACGAGCCGCGCCCCGCTCTGCCGTGCTTGCTCGTGGTAGCCGAGCCACATCCGGTCGACGAACTCCGGCTCGCCCGTGAGGTCGACGTAGTCGGTGCCGGCGGCAGCGCAGGCGGCGACCAGCGGCTCCCCGTAGAAGGCGTAAGGACCTACCGTGGTGGCGACGACCTTGGCCGCCCCGGCCACCTTCGCCAGCGCAGCCGAGTCGGCCGCGTCGGCCTCGAGCAGGTCGGGGGCCGGAACACCGGGCCGGAGAATCCCCTCGAGCTCCGCGCGGACAGCCTCCAGCTTGGCCCGGTTGCGGCCCACGAGAGCCCAGCGAAGCCCGTCGGGGCCGTTCGCCGCGAGGTACCGTGCGGTCAGCCCACCGGTAAACCCGGTCGCCCCGAAGAGCGCGAGGTCGTATTCCCGCTCGGCCGCCACCGGGCGCATTCTTACGCAAGGGCCTCGAACCGGCGGCGCGACTCGGCGCCGGGGCGCTACGCGCCGGCCCGGCGGGCGATGTAGATCGCCTTGGTGTGCTGGGCGGTATCGAGCGGCTGCCGGGGAATCCCGTCCAGGCCGTGGCCGTAGACGTCAAGGCACTCCAGGCCAGCCCGCTCCAGCGCGGCCAGGACCTCGGCTTCGGGGAAGTGGCGCTGGCGGTGGATGGCCGTCTCGCCCTCGGCGACGCCCGCCCCCTCCTCGCCCTCCACTTCGAGGCGCGATTCACACACCGACCCAGCGGGAACGCCGGCCGGAGCCAGGCCGCGCCAGACGAACCGCTTGCCGCCCTGTTCAACCACCGAGGTCTCGGCGTAGAAGGTTCTGTAGACGAGCAGCTCGTTGACGTCGAAGAGGAGCAGCCCGGTGGCGGCGAGGTTTTCCCGCATCCCCCGGAGCGCCTCCTCCAGTTCCTCCGCGCTCAGGAGGTAGTTGACCGCGTCGTCGAGCGCCCAGACGAGATCGAACTCCCCGAGCTTCGGCAGCTCCCGCATGTCGGCAACCGAAAGCCCGACCGAGTCGCCCACCTTCTCCTCGGCCAGGGCCAGCATCGCCGGCGACAGGTCGCAACCGGTCACCTGCCAGCCGCGCGGCAGCATCGGCAGGAAGCTCTTGCCCGTCCCGCAGGCCACGTCGAGCAGGCGCTTCCCCGCCAGCCCGTTGAGCTCGAGGATCTTCAGCAGATCCACAAGCCATCCCTCGTAGTCGTGATGGGCGGTGAAGTCGTCGTAGACGGGCGCCATCGCCTGGTATGTGTTGAGCGCCCAGTCCCCGCGCGAACCCGCAGTCGTCGCCTCCATAGACAGAAGACCGGGCTATTGCTCAGAAAAGTTCCAGCATCGATTGGGCGATGGCCCGGATCCGGGCTCATAAACCGGATCCACATTGGTCTAGGATGCGAGCGCGCCGGCGGGGAAAGCAGAACGCTACACGCAATTAGCGCGATAGCAATAAGTCAAGGGGGGGTGTGCAAAGCGAAGTGAAGCCCCGACAGGGTCGAACATGAGGACTGTAAGCATCGGGGGCCAGAGGCTTGCGAGGCTCTCCGTGCTTCTGATGCTCGCATGCTGCCTATCGGCAGTCGCAGCATCGAGATCGAGCGCTGCTGAGCTCCCACTCGCAGAACGCTGTATCGCCAATGGACTAGTCGACTTCCAGGAAACGACTGGCTCTACCTTCAATCATCATCCGGAGAAACAGCGCGAACTAAGGAGCACTGACCACTTCCTCACTTCGCTGGAAACGGATACCTCGTTTCAGGGCGTGATCGCCGACCTCCCCGTCTATTGTCAAGGTAGCTTCCACCGCGAGGGCTCGATCAAGCTGCTGTTCAAAACCACCAAGCACAGCTGGCGCCCGATCAATAAAGGCTGGGAGCCGCTCACCTGGGAAACACACGATCTTTATGATCGAACGACTTCACAGCCAGGTCCAGAATACTTTCCCGACGAAGAACTGGGCGGTGGTGAAATTCACTACGATGCTGCAAGCTCTTATGACGATGGTGGCACTCCCAGCCCCTGGGTCCGCACTGGGACACATCAAAACACGAACACCCTTGGCCTCGGCTGCACCATTGCCAGTCGCGCCCGCATCAGGCTGCTGATCGTCGACGACCGAACTTCGGCGATCATCGCCGCCAGGCTCTACACCATTCCCATCCAGGTCGAAAGCTGGTATCTGGCTCGCTGCCTCAAGAAGTTCTCCCTTGAGTCCCAGGCCCAGGCCAAGAGCTGTCCTGAGCGCGCCATTGCAGGTGGGCCTTCCCTATGGAGGGTCAAGGTCAAAGGGGTCAGCTGCAGGGAAGCACGGGCAATAGGTCAGCAGGCATTGCAGCTTCCTCCCTTCTCGGAAGGGATAACAACGGCCCAGCGGATCGGCAGCTGGCAGTGCTACTACGCGCTCCGTGGCGCTGTTTCCTGCAAGCGGGGCGACCATCACATCTACACCCAGTTGCGGGGAGGCGCAGGAGACAAGTGCGACAAGTCAGTCGTTCCGGCGGGAGTGAAGTCACTGAAAGGTTTGGGTGCACCTTGTTCAGCGGCGGCTGAGTTGGCGAGCGCTGTCCTGGCTGAACCTGGCAGTCAATCGCCGGTCCGCAAGGAGATCGGCGGCGTCTCTTGGAATTGTGCCTCGAAGCGCTACTTCGAATATGAAGACCGGACGATCCACGCCTATAACTGCTTTTCGGATCAGGCTGCTGTGTATTTCCGGTTCCCTAAGCCGAAGCAGCGACTTATCCCGACTGAGCAAGTGGCGGTGTCAGCCAACGTCATCTTCCCCGGTCAAGGACCCAAGCAGCTGTTTGCGATCACGCCTGAGATCACATTCTCAGAACACGTGAAGTGGACCAAATCCAAGATCCTCCTTCCTTTCACTGTCGAGCCGGCCTTGGTAGGGCAAAGGGCACACCTCAAGCTGGAAACGCTGACAGCCCAATGCGAATGGACGAGTGACGAAGGCCAAACCAGCCCGATTTGCCCATCGACGCGTCGCATCGGCACTGCCACGCGCAGCATCGCACTCAAGGACTTCCAGACCATCAACGTGGGCCAACGCAAGCATCGGGGAAACTGGATCTACCGCCTGACGATTTCAACGCCGGCCTTCAGTCTGAGCTCCCTGGCCTACAAGAAGACCAGTCATACGCTCAATTTCTGGATGATCAACGCCGCCACTCACTGCGAGCGAAACCCGTGGTGCCATCCACATAAGAAGCACGGGTAGCTGAAGGACTCGCTGCCCGCGATCGACCGGATCGATCCGTCAGCCGATCTGCTCTGCCAGCTCGATGATGATTCCCTCGGGGCCGCGGACGTAGCAGAGCCGATAGCTGTCCTCGTAGCGTTCCAGCTCGCCGACGGGCTCAGTACCGCGCTCTCGTAGGCCGGCGACTACGGCGTCGATGTCCTCGACGAGGAAGGCGAGGTGGCGGAGGCCTGGAGCGTTCGCGGGCGCGTGCGGGTCGCCGGTCTGGGTCGGCGGCGAGTGGAACTTCACCAGCTCGATTTCTCCGTGGCCGTCCGGGGCCCGCAGCATCGCGAGCTCCGCCCTGACGCCGTCGAGCCCCACGATGCGGTCCACCCAGCGGCCCTCGACCTGGCCCTTGCCTCCCGGCTCGAGTCCGAGCTCGACAAAGAACTCGATTGCGGCTGCGAGGTCGTCAACAACGATGCCGACGTGTTCCATCCGTTGGATTGCCATGTGCTCGATAGTAGTCCTCGACCTCCTCGCTAAAGATCGCCTCGGCCGCACGGATATCGTGCTGTCATTCGTTGCCCCTCCGAGGGGTGGGCAGGGGGCGCTCCCCGAGCCCGAGTCCTGAAGAAACCCGTCCTCTCGGGGGTCCCCGCGGCGCGCAGGAGACTCGGCTCAGGCTCTGAACAGCGGCTCTAAAGGAGGGAGAAGACGACGCCCACCGTCGCGGTAACGGTGGAGTTGCCAGGCTTGGTCGGTGGCGCCGCGCAACCGGTGCGTACGCGCTTCGGCGTTCCGGACACGGGGGCCGATGCACATTGCGGGCTGGACACGCCCTTGGCCGAATCTTCCTGGACGACTTCGGCGTCGCCGCCCTCCTGGATGCTGAGTGCCGGGCCGAGCCCGGCACCGGCCTGCGCCGCCAAGGCTTCTGCCTTCAGCTTCGCCTTGTCGAAGGCTGCGGTGAGAGCTTTGGCGTAGGCCGCTTCGGCGTCGCCGATGAAGAAGGTGGGGCCGCTGACGCCGGTCGCGCCGGCGCCGACCCCCGTGCTGACGAGCTCTCCGGCGCGGCCGGGCTCGTGCAGGGTGACCCGGATCCCCTCCGACGCCCGGTACAGGATGCGCTCGCCGCGGGAGGAGGTCTTGCGGACCGAGATCCGCCCGGTGCTGACATCCCCCTCACCGACGCCAGGGATTCGCTGCACGGCGACGATGACGCTGCGCAGGCGGCTGGAGACGACTCGCAGAGCTGCCCCCCGACTGCGCCGTTCGGCGCTGACGGAGAGGCCGACGCGAGCGGTGTCGTTCGGCACCCTGAGCGTGGCGCTGGCGTTAACGGAGACGGTCCGTTCGACCGCGGCGCCCGCGCTCGCGGGTGGCAGCAGCGCAAAAGCGATAAGAGCGAGGGGGAGGAGATTTCGAATACGGGATCGCATTAGTCGTAGCCCGGCGACATCTGCACTTCGAATCCACGAACCGCTTCACTTCGAACCATGGCCGCGAGAACCGGATAGCTGCTGTCTTCGCCCACGGGGGAAAAGCCGATCGCCAGCCAGTAGTCCCCTTCCCATTCGACGGCACTGGGGTAGAGGCGTTCCAGTTGTTCGAGACTGTCGCCGATGCGGATGCCGCGGCTCGTCTGCCACCGCTCCGCCGTTGAACCCTGGATCAGTGCTGATTTGGCGACGCCCCGGTTCGCCCTGCAGGCGGCCGTTCTTCCGCCGCCTCCGCCGTAGTAGGCGAAAGTCATCTTCAGCCCGATCTTTCTCCAGGACACCTCACAGCCGCTTCCTCCATAGCGAGGCTGGCGCGAGGACGGGCGGCCGAAGGCTTTGACGGCGGCTCCTACGGTGGGATTGCGCAGCGGATGAAAGCCACCGAGGTTCTGGACTCCGGCATCGTTGGCCTCGATCACCAGGACCGGGTTGGCCAACGGCGTCGTCTTCGCAGCCGGGCTAGCCGTTGCCGCCGCCCCGAGCACGAGAGACATGCCGAGGCAGGCGACTGCGAGTCCCCTCATCAAGCGGCTGATGGGATTCGAACCCACGACCTTCAGCATGGCAATTACGCCGGCTCGTACCGCATCGCCACCGCGCCTGAGCCGAACTCCTGCCGGCTCACGAGCCTCAAGTCGACACGCTTCGACAGCCCCGCAAACAGCGTCGGCCCGTGGCCCACCAGCCTGGGGTGCACCACGAACTCGTACTCATCGATCAACCCCAGCTCAGCCAGCGCCAGCGGGAGCTGCACGCCTCCCACGCCCAGTCCCTTGCCCGGTTCCTGCTTCAGCTCCTGAACAGCCTCCCCGAGATCCCCACGCACGAGCTCCGCGTTCCAATCGACCCGGTCCAGGGTGCTCGACACGACGTACTTCTTCATTGCGTCGATCGTGCGGCCGAAGGGCGCCACCCAATCGGGCATCTCCTCCATCTGTCCCGGCGGCCGCCAGGCGGACTCCATCAACTCGTAGGTCACCCGGCCGAGGAGGAGAGCATCGGCCCGGTCGAGACCCTCCGTCGCGTGACGATGGGTCTCCTCGTCCGGGGACATTGCACGGTGATCGCAGCACCCGTCCAAAGTGACGTTGATGGAATACCGAAGAGGTCGCATTGCGTAAACATACTTTCCGGTCGGACTGCCGAGGTGTCGCGCAGGTGCCCTGCCGGCTTGAGCTTCCCCGTGCGGCGAACTGATCTCATAGGTCAAGATTGCCGTCCCAGATTCCGATTCTTGGAAAGTGGTATCTGGGCTGAGCCAGCGTGAGCGAAGGACCGTCCTTGTCGGCGGCCTCCTTGCCCTCTGCCTACTTACCGCCTTCATCGCGCACGTCGCGGTCGGATTTGGCGGTCGCAGCACCGATGCGCTCTTCAACACCTGGATCTACAGCGCCCTGATGCTGACGAGCGCCGCCGCCTGCCTGCTGCGGGCTGCGCTGGTTCGCCGCGAGCGGGGAGCCTGGGCACTGCTAGGCGCCGGCTTGCTGCTCTATACCGGCGGGGAAATCTATTACGCGGCTGTGCTCGCCGGGGAGGCGACGGTGCCGATCCCCTCTCCCGCCGATGGCGGCTACCTCGCCTTCTATCCGCTCGCCTACGCGGCGCTGATCGCTCTTCTGCGGGCGAGGGTCGGAGTCTTTCCGGTTGCGCGGTGGCTGGACGGCGCGATCGTCGGTTCCGCCGTCGCGGCGCTGGTGGCAGCGTTCGCGCTCGGGCCGATCGTCGATGCCTCAAGCGAAGGCCAGACGCTTGCCGTCGCGACCAACCTGGCTTACCCGATCGCCGACCTGACCCTGTTGACGATGGTGGCAACCGCCGCCTCGTTCACCGGCTGGCGACCGGGGCGCAGCTGGGCGGTCGTCGGTGCCGGTCTCTTGCTGCTCGCCGTTTCCGACGGCGTCTATCTGCTGCAGGCCGCCAATGGGACCTACGTCGAAGGCACGATTCTCGACGCCGGCTGGCCGTGCGGTGTTCTGCTGGTGGCTTGCGCGGCGTGGATCGAGCCGGGCACCGGGGAGCCACTGCGATCGCGGGCGGTGCGGATCATCGCGATACCGGCTGCTGCAGCCCTGGTCGCGATCTGCATTCAGGCAGCCGAACGATTCACCACGGCCCCTACCGCAGCGGCAGTCATCTCCCTGCTCACCCTGATCGCGGTCGTCGTGCGGCTGGTCCTCTCGTTGCGTGAGAGCCAGGGGGAAGTCCGCACAAGAGCGCAAGAGTCGCGTACCGACGAGCTGACCGGGCTGCCCAACCGCAGGGCGCTGACATTGGACCTGGAGCGCGCGATCACGCGGCCGGCAGCAACCGGGTCCCTCCGGCTCCTCGCGCTGTTCGACCTCGACGGCTTCAAGCTCTACAACGACACCTTCGGCCACCCGGCTGGAGACGCCCTGCTGGAACGGCTCGGTGGGCGACTGGAGCTCTTCGCGGCATCGAAAGGCAGCGCCTACCGGCTGGGTGGCGATGAGTTCTGTCTTCTGGTCGAGTGCACGGCGGGGGAGGTCGACGCGATCATCGCCGGCGCCGGCGCCGCGCTCTCTGAGCGCGGCGAGGGTTTCGCGATCGCGGCCTCGCAGGGAAGCGTCCTGTTGCCGAGCGAGGCCGGCTCGATGAAGGAGGCGATGCAGCTCGCCGACCGGCGGATGTACGCGAACAAGGTCAGCGAGAGGACCTCGGCCGGTTCGCAGTCGCGCGACGTGCTGCTGACGGCGCTGCGCGAGCGCCAGCCGCAGCTGGCCGAGCAAGCCGTCGACGTCGCCGAGCTGGCGCTGGCGGTCGCCGAGGAGCTGGGAATGGAAGCTGAGCAACGCGACGAGACCTACCGCGCTGCGCAGCTGCACGAGACAGGGAAGATGGCGATTCCCGACGCGATCCTGAACAAGCCAGGCCCGCTCGAGGAGTCCGAGTGGAAGTTCGTCCACCAGCACACCCTGATCGGCGAGCGGATCATCGCCTCTGCGGCGGCGCTCGTGCCGGTCGCGCGTCTGGTTCGCTCGAGTGGCGAGCGCTGGGATGGCAGTGGCTACCCGGACTCCTTGCGCGGCGATCAGATCCCACTCGGCTCGCGGGTGGTCGCCGTGTGCGAGGCCTACGCGGCGATGGTCTCAGAGCGTCCCTACAGCGTCGCGATGCGTCCCTCGCGAGCCCTCGAAGAGCTGCGCCGCAGCGCCGGCTCGCAGTTCGACCCTGAGGTGGTTACGGCCTTCGAGCAGGTCGCCCGGCAACGCGGCCTTCCCATCGAGCCTGAGTCAAAGAGGCCGGACGGGGTGACGCGAGCCGCGTCCACCCCGTCCCCATAACAACATATAGCCGCTTGCAGGAGGTTCGTAGCGGCGCGGCAGACGGCCGCGATCAGCAATACGCGCCGATATGCAGCGATTTGGGAACTTCGGCGCAGAAGTGCCCGAAAGCGAGGCAGCCGGTTTGATTCGCGTTAGCGAGCCCGTCGTCGGTGCTGTAGCTCTCTGATCTGAGCGATCAAGAGCTGGCGAAGGTCGAACTGCCAGTAGGCGACAAAGCGCTCAACCAAGACCCGCAACTCGTTGCGATCAAGCCGCCCAAGCGATTTGCGCGTGTCAAGCGCCGACTCGTGCAGCCGGATCGGCGCCGTCACCATCGCCGCTGAGGCCTCGCCGAGATCGGGGAAACGCTCAGGGAACAGATGGAAGAGCGACGACTCGCGCTGCTCTTCGACTCGCTGCCGCTCTTGATCCGAGAGCTTCTCGAGCCGGAGCAGGCGCAGGGCAAAAAGGTCGCCGGTGCGAGGATCGCTGTGACCGGAGAGGAGCAGGACGGGCCTGGCCTTGGCCCGCACGACGAACTCGAACTCGGCGTCACCGCCCTTGCGGAGACCATCCACGATCTGGGAGGCGGTAGGCACCTCCACTGGCGCGCCATCGGCTACATGGACCTTGAATGGCGTCGCAGGCGTATAGGGAACGATCGCCCAGTAGACCTCGCCGGCCGCGAGCCTCAAAGGCCGAGCAGGCGTCTGACCGACGCCTCGTCGTCGATCAGCTCGCCCTCGGGCGACTCCGCGATCTGGTGGGCTCGCACCCCGAGGTCGCTCAGCTCCGAAGCAGCACCCAGGTCGTCAAGCAGTTCGGAGTCGCCCTGCAGCTCGGCGAAGTCATCGGGGTGCAAAATGACTGCCTTGACGTGCTCCGCGCTGTAGCGCTCTACCATGAGCGCCTCTCCGGGCTGCGGTTCAGGCAAGCGGACATCGTTGCTCTTGATGGGCGAGCTATGCAAGGCCATGAAAAGAAGATAGCAGCGGTGTCGGACGAGACTTACGAGGAGTCGTACGATATCTTCTATGGCTTAGCGCCGGGGATGTTCCATTTGGTTTCGGCGCCCTGCAACGGAACCAACCCGCCCACGCGCAGGGGATTCTCGAAAAAGCGGCTGATGGGATTCGAACCCACGACCTTCTGCATGGCAATTAGGCCGACCTCCAACCCAGACCGGCAGCGAATATGCTCATTTGCAGGGGCTTCGTGGCGCGCTGCAGACGGACGAAATTGGGAAATGCGTGTGGATATGCGCCGATATGCAGCCATTCGGGCACTCGTGCGCACGAGTGCCCGAAATCAGAGGTGGCGGTTTGATTTCGGACATCGATCCTCGTCTTGGCACCCTCAACCGTAGAAACACCAGGCCGTCATCGGTTTTCGGCCACTCGGAACGAACGGACCAGGGATTTGACCCACGTTCGCAGACCATTCGAGCCACGGCCGCGATATTTCTTTCCACTCCCTGCGAGGTACGGCTGGGCCGTGGCTCGCGTACGAACCGCCTCGCCGACTGCGTCGGAAAGGTCATCGATCAGTCCGGATACCTCGAATCCGACTTCAATCACCGCACCGTCCGATAGATACCTTGGCAATGGTGGTCGTGAGGGTCCCGGATGCCAGTACCGTCGCCGGGACCAGGGTGGGCCCCAGGCGAGTACCAGGCCAACCTCCTGAACATCGATCGCCCGTCGTCCTACAACCGCAGTGACGGCCATCCACTCCAGCCCGTTCGGCTCGGACCCTTCAAGCAGTCTGATCCTCGGCTTTCTCCGACTTGCTGAAAAAAATGCCACGCTAGCGAGTAGCGCCGAGATCCATCCCGCGCCGTATGCGACCGCTGGCGAGACCGAGCCGTTTTCGCTTTGTTGACCCGACGGGTCGGATGAAACCTGTGTCGTTACCTGGTCGCTTGCCTTCGCCGTATGTCTCGCCGCCCTGCTGGCTCCGCAGAACAGCAACAGGACGAGCGCGACAAGGGCGGTGCCGGCCATCACCGAGTGGATCCTGCGACCCGAGATCACCGGATCCTAGGCACTTTCGGTCGGCTCTTGTTGTCCGGTGTTCACCTACACGCTCTCTTCATCACAATCCCGGCGAAAATTAAATCGCCCGGCGTTTTGCCTCCTCCACTAGACCCCTTAATCCTCCCCGTCATTTTCGGGTGACAGGGAGGGCTTCTCAGACCTCTCGGTCGCCCGAATCAGGGTCAGATGACAGGCGGCCTGGATTAGCAGAGCCGCCTCGACCCCACCGACGCGCTGTCGGATGCCATGGGCGATGTCGTTTCTGAGGTTGGTCGCCAGGGGATCGCAGAGCAGCGCCTCGAGGTAGTCGAACCAGGGCATCTCGTAGAGCTCGCGGAGCTTGGCGAGGACGACGTTCAACGAGACGACGCCGGTGAATCTGCCCTCCTCGGCCGGCCTGACGATCGGGATCCCGCTGACGCGGGCGACGTCTCGCAGGATGCTCTCCAAGCGCGGCACGATCAGATGAGCTGACTCGTCGTATTCATCGTCCCAGAAGAACTCGACGGCACGAGCGATCCGCTCGCCGCGGATCTCGCCGATCAGGTCGGTAGCGAAATGCCGAGCGAGCTCCTCGTGAGGGGGGCGGCCGTGGTGGTCGACCGCCTCGTCGAGCATCGGCGCGTAGAGGATCTGGCCGTAGAAGCCAATGTGAAACTGGCGCTGGCGCCCGCGGCTCATCAGCCTCTTGCTCTCGTCGGTGCCGGCCACGAAGGTCGGCGCCGAGGTCTCGGTGCCGAACATCGAGTGGGAGAAGAGGTTAAGGAGAGGGCTTTCCTTCACCTGCTCTTCGACCTCGCGGTCGATGTCGGCATGAGAGCCCCCGGGCGGACCAAAATCGCCGAGGCGTTTGAGCGCTTCGAAGATGTCTGCCGCGTGAGACCCGACGATGAGGTCGACCTGTTCGCGGATTTCCTCGGTCGGCAGCTCGATGCTCTCCTCCATCGACTCAAAGCCCAAGTCCTCCCTCGGGAGATCCTGCTGCTGCTTGAGCAGCCCCTCCATCTCCCGGGTGAAGCCGAAGCGGCGAGCGAACTCGATGGCTCGCTGGAGCATCGTCACCTTGGCCAGCCCCTCCGATGCATCGGCCTCATCGATCTGCAGTTGGAGCTGGCGACGACGGAGCTCCTTCTGGCGCTCGGGGTCATCGGCTGCCTCCGCCGCCAGGTCGAGCGCGCTCTCGCCGGCATGGCCGGCGGGAAAGCGCTCGGTCGCCTGCGTGAGCAGCACCTGCAGGCCGTCGGGCCGGCGGTCCTTCTTCAGTCCGACCAAGACGCGGAGAACGCTGAGCGGCGGGCCGGGGTGCGCTTGATCGAGCAGGTCGCGAGCAACGCTTTCGGCGGCTTCGAGAATCTCGCCCAGCGCCTCGCGGTCGTTCAACTCGACAAGGATCTCGATCGAGCGCGCCATGCAGACCGCGCGGCTGAGCGGCTCGCGCTCTGATTCGCCGGCGAGCGCGGCAAGTTCCCGGGCGGCCCGGCGGCCGTCGGCGTGGGCCGACTTGCCCTCGCCGACGTAGAGGAGATCGGAGACCCGGGCGCCGATAATCGGATCCTCGACCCGCTCGCGGGCCGAGCGCCAGACGGAGCGGACCTCCTCGAGGACTTCGGCGGGGCGGGGCGGATAGATGCCCTCCTCGGTCTCCTGCATCGAGGCGTAGGGCCCGCCGACGTTTGCTCGGCGCCCGTCGTCCTGCGGGGGGATGAGGTCGTAGACGAAGGCGAGGCTCAGCATCCGGAGCGCCTCGCTGCCCCTCACATTCGCCGCCTCCTCGAGCGCACGGGCGAGATCGAGCCACTCCGGGCGCCCGGTGAGGGCCTCGTGCAGGACGGTCTGCTCGTCTTCGTTGAGCTGTGTCGGTAGTGGCATCAGTTTCGAACAGGGGGCTGTCGGCGTCGAGCCGGTGCCCCCAAGTAGGTCGACGAAAGGTCTCCGTAGCTTTCTCCCGAGGACTAACACATAAAGAGATCGAGAAAGCCATGTGACACGGAAAGCCTCATACGCGCTGCCCAAACTCGAACCTAATTTTGTCCTTCGTTCGCGCACATGGCGAGCTCGCGCTGATGGTGATCGACCTCTTCGCCATCTTTGGTCGCTACCCCCTGATGGGGCCCCGCCCGAATCCTCAGTCGGCGGCCAGCGAAGATGCTTCGGCGAGGTACCGCTGGGCGGCTTTGGCCAGGAGCAAGTCGAACGTCATCTCGCCGCTCGTCTTCGGACGCGCTGGGTCGAGCTTCCATGCAATCCGGGGAGTAGGCGCATCGGTGGTGTCGACCGGGAGCCAGACGAAGACCGAGCCCAGGAACACGATGGTCAGGCCCGTCATCCCCTTTGCCCGCTGGAAGAAGATCAGATGATCGGCGCCGCTGACAAACCGCTCGACCGGCGTCCCTGCCACCTGCCTTGGAACCAGGCCGATCGCCTGCCCCGCAGGCACGAGTGCATCTTTGCCGTTTAGCCATTCGCGAAGCCGAGCCGCGTCCGCTTCGGTCCGCCACTGCTCGGGGTAGACCTTTGAGCTGACCGCGAGGGCGATCTTCGCCGCCTGGCGGAGCCAGGCCAGCGTGTCGACGCTCATCCGCCAGTTGATCCGAGGGTTAGAAGAGAAATGCCTGATCGTCTCGTCGGTGATCTCTTTGCCGGTTTTCCGTTCGATCCGGCGCTTCAGGCGCTCCATCTCCTCCATCGAACCGGCCCGGATCTGGAACTTCTGATCGCCGAGGTCGACGATGCGCGAGCGCATCTTCGGAGTCCCGTCCGCGTCGAGACTGACAAAATCGCCTTCCTCGGTGAGCCCCTGCATCATCGGCGAGCTGATCGGGCGGCTCTTTCGGCCTCGTCGCGGATCGACGACCCCGCTCTGACTGCGGTGCAGGCGGACCCAATCGTCTTCTAGAAATGGCTGGTCGACCTCTTTTCCTGCCCAGCCATTGCAGGGATCGCAGACGGTGTCGACGATCAGGGAGGCGCCGAGCGCGGCTGGGATTGCGTGCTCGGGTTTCTCGTCACCACTCAGCGCTGGCTGCCCGCAGTAGGCGCAGATCCCTCCGGCTTGTGCCATGCCTTGAGGATAGGCACACCGTCATCAGCCGTTCATCGACCCGCCGCTGCCCCGGGCCGAGCCCCGCCCCGGAGCAGCCGTGGTGCGTGAGATCGTTTTCCCCATGAGCTCTGAAGAGGGGAATCCAGCCGAACTGCCTGACCCGTCTGACGACGCGCCCGACCTGCGCTTCCCGGCCCTCACCAGCCATTCGCAGGAGGTATTGGAGACGCTGGCGCGCCAGAAGGGTCGAGCCGATCACTTCTATGAAGGCGCGCTGCGAGCACTCACGGACCGATCGAACCCGGTCCGAGCTGAAACGGCCGCCTACTGCCTGCGTGAGCTGATCGAAGAGCTCGAGCGGGCGGCGCTCGCTCCGAAGCCCGGACCCCGTCTCGGCGAGCTGTTCGATGCTTTCCGGCCGGCATGGAAGGAGGCGGTGCGAAGGCCCGAGGACAACGGCCTCCTCGACAACTGCGACCCCGCCGTCTTCGCCGCCGACCAGTTCGTGGAAGCCGCTGAGGCAACCCGGGCGGCCCGCAGGGATCGCGCCCAGACGACGTTCTCCGAGCTCGACCCCGTTCAGCGCCCGGACCCGCCGGACACCCACGAAGCGCGGGTGAAACGGCTGCTCGACTTCCGCGACGAGTTCAATCACGTCCTCCACGGCGAGGAGCCGACCGATCCCGAGGTCTTCAAGGCAAGAGTCGAATCCTTCGAGACCTTCCTACTCGCCTGGTTCGCGCCACGCACCTTCGAGGACTTCAGCGAGATCGACGAGCTGCTCGAGGAAGGGCCTCCGGCGTGAGCGGGCGGAGCCGCAAGAAAAAGGTCGAGCTGATCCGCGCCTCCGCGGCGAACCTCGACTACTTCTTCTCCAACCTCAAGGACGCCTCCTGGCTGCCCTTCCTGCTCGAGGAGGGCTTCTTCGAGAATCCGACCCCACCCGAAACCGGGACGACCGATGAGGGCCAGACCTGGTTTCGATATCCGAACTGGCCGGAGTCTCGGTACCTGGCTCGGATCGCGGCGGAAGCTCCCGAGAAGGTAACCGAGGCGATCGAGCGCATCCCCGACACCGCCAACCCCCGCGTCCACGAGGACATCATCATCGCCGCCACTGCCCTTCCGGGAGAGCTCGCGGCCCGAATCGCCCTGAGCGAGCAGCACTGGCTCGCGCACTACGAGGGGCACCTCATGTCGCTTCCGCGCCCCGCCGGCGACCTTCTCGCCCATCTCGCCCGCGAGAACCAGATGAGGGCCGCCTTCGCGCTCGCTGGAACGCTTCTGAAGATCGTGGTCAACCCCACCTACGAGAATCGATCCTCTCATCACCGGGCAGTCGCGCTCGTGGGCGAATGGGAGTACCGAGAGATCCTCGAGTCGGCGTGGTCGCCGATGATGGCCGCCGATCCGGAGCGTGCCTTCAGCTTCCTTTGCCACCGTCTGGCGGAGGTAATCGAGCTCGGCTTCGTCGCCGGCTCGAGCTTCGATCCGACCTACATCTGGCGCTCGGCGATCGAGGACCACGCCCAGAACACCGGCCACAGCCTGCTGGACACCCTGATCGAGACGGTCCGCGACACCGCCCTGGCCGAGGCTGCGAAGGGTCCGAAGGCCCGGGACCTCGTACTCGCCGAGCTCGCGTGTCACGACGCACCGCTCTTTCGCCGCCTCGCCCTCTTCGTCCTCGCCGCCTTCGGCACGGCCCAGCAGGTCGCCGACGTGCTCGCCGAGGAGGCGCTTTTCATCGAGGTCAATGTCTGGCACGAGTACGCGGAGTTGCTGCGCAAGCGATTCGGCGACCTCGATGTCGAGCAGCGAGCGCCGATCCTGGCGCTGATCGACGCGGGACCAGACGATCGCCTGAAGGACTTCCAGCGGGAGCGCGGCGAAGACGAGGAAGGTGTCGAGGCCTACGGTCGCCACTGGCGGCTCAAGCACTACGACCTCATTGCCGAGCATCTGGAGGGCGAGACGAAAGCCAACTACGACGCGTTCCTTGCGGAGTTCGGCAAGCCCGACCACCCGACGTTCCACTCGGTGATTACCCACTGGAGCGGTCCCACCTCTCCCTACAGCGCCGAGGAGCTGGCGGAGATGGGTCCGACCGCGGTAATCGAGACGCTGCGGAGCTGGGTTCCCCAGGAGGACCCCGAACGCGAGTCCAAGGAGGGGCTCGCGCGGATCCTCGAGGTCACGGTCGAAAAAGACGCCGAGGGATTCGCCGCCGTCGCCACCGAGTTCGTCGACCTCGATCCCGATTACACCCGCGCCCTGCTCGGAGGGTTTGCCAAAGCCGCTCGCGAGAAGGTCGCCTTCGCCTGGATGCCCGTCCTCGACCTCTGCGAGCAGGTGGCGGCGAAGCCGGTCACCGACACCCAGGTCGGTGGCGAGGAAGCGCCGGCGAGATGGCTACACCGGACGATCGTCAGCCTGCTCTCCGACGGACTGAAGGAGAGCGAGGCGGCAATCCCATTCGAAGAGCGGGCCCGGACCTGGGCGCTGATCGAGCCTCATCTCGAAGACCCCGACCCCTCAACCGAGCGCGACAAGGATGGCGAACCGGCGACGGTGGCGATCAACTCCGTCCGCGGCGAGGCGCTCCACGCAGCCATCAACTACGCCTTCTGGGTTGAGCGCGCGCTCGGAGACTCCTTCGAGGGGATCGGCTCGCTGCCCGAGTTGGCCGAGGCAGTCGATCGCCGGCTCGACCCGGCCATCGAGCCCTCGCTGGCGATCCGAGCCGTCCTCGGCCAGTGGTTCGTGCAGTTCGTGCGGATGGACGAGTCCTGGGCGAAGACGCTGGCGCCGCGGATCTTTCCGTCCGATCCCGAGCTGGCCGACTCCTTCTCTGCGGCCTGGAACGCCTACGTCGTCTTCAACCGGGCCTGGATCTCGGTCTTCGAGATCTTGCGGGAAAGCTATGACTTAGCCGTCGAGCGCTTCGAGGAGGTCGACGAGGAACGCTACATGGCCGGCAACCCGCGGGAGCACCTCGGCGAGCACCTCGTCTTCCTGCGCTTCTCCGGCACGGTTGACCTCGCCACCGGCGACCTCTTCGACCGCTTTTGGAGCGCCGCTCCGGTCGAGATCCGAAAGCACGTAATCCGCGACGTCGGCTGGTCGCTTGAGCACGGCAACCCACAGCTCTCCGAGGAGATCCGCTCGCGGATCGTTGAGACCTGGGAGTGGATGGTCGACCAAGACCCTGAGGACCGAGATGCGCTCGCCGAGTTCGGGGCCTGGCTTGGCGCCCACCAGCTCGACGAGAGCTGGCTGCTCGCCCAAGGTCAGCGGCTGCTCGAGCAGGGCATCCCGCTCGACCCCGACCATGTCGTCTACGACGCCTTGCCGCGAATGGCCGGCGAACACCCTCGCGAGGTAGTCGAGATCCTGCGCCTGATGATCGTCACCGAGTCCGAGCGGTGGTCGGTGCTCGGGTCGGTTGACGAGGTGCGCGAGACCCTGGCAACGGTGATCGACTCGGGCGACAGCGTGGCGCGCAGCGCCGCCGTTGGAGTCCTCAACCTGCTTGGTGCCCGCGGGATGAGCGAGTTCCGCGACCTGGTGCCACTGGCTGCAGACGACTAGCTCGCTTGCCTGAACTACCTCACGACCACGCTCGATACCTCAGATCGGCAGCTCACGAACACGCAGGCGATCTCTCGTGAGACTCACGATCGCTCCCTTCTCTAGGTCTTCGGCGATCTGGGGCAAGTTGGCCCCAATCAGTTCCGCCTGCTCGGTCGGACGCAGATGGTCGGCGGAACGCAAGAGCAGGACGGATGGCGACGCCAGTGAGCCCAAGGCCAGCAACGCCCCGAAGTCCGCGTCGGCGGTGAGCAGGATCTGTTCTTCCTTCGCGGCAGTCTCCAGGATCTCCGGATCAGGTGCACTCAACAACCCAATATCCCCAACGTGAATCGCGTCATACCCTGCCTCTTTGAGGAGTCGCGCGACTTGGGGCGAGAGGTTCGCGTCGAGGAGTAGCTTCACGCGGCCGGGGCTACCACTGCCAACTCGCGCTCCTGCGCAGCGGCTGCGGCGTATTCGAGCGCGGCGAGGATGTCCTCGCGTTTCAGGTAGGGGTAGTCGGCCAGCAACTCGTCGATACCGGCGCCAGCGGCAAGCTGGCCGAGCACCGCGCTGACGGTGACGCGGGTATCGCGGATGCAGGGCAGGCCCCGCATCCGGTTCGGGTCGACGGTGATTCGCTCCTGGGCCATGGGGCTAGGGTACCTCGCCGTCCGCCCGTTACCGCTGCCGCGGGATCAATGCAAGGCGGAATCGACGCCAATCGCCGCGCATCCGGGCCATTCCAGGCACTAATTCGCATTAGCGCCTGGAATGACGGCGATATGCGGGGATGGTTTGATCTTGTTTCGGCGTCTCGCGCCGGACCCGACCCCCCCACGTGCAGGGCATTCGCGAATAAGCGGCTGATGGGATTCGAACCCACGACCTTCTGCATGGCAAGCAGACGCTCTAGCCAGCTGAGCTACAGCCGCGCGGACGGCGAGTATAGCTGTGGAGCGCCGGGGCGCTTGCGGTTTCGGCCTATGGAATTACTACTCAGTATTTGGTAGACTGCCTGCAGTTCCGGCGGACGGTCGCCGGTCCAGCAACAAGAGGGGGCTCAGCATCTCTGACCCAAAGGCCCTCGTTGCGTCGTGCAGGGTGCTCGTTTGTCGCGGCGGTCCCTCCCTCCGTCGCCTCGGCGTGAGCACCCCGTGGGGCCGGCGGCCGTCCACCCGGAGCCTTCTCGACCGGAGGCGCCGGCGCTCTAGGCGCCCAGCTCGGCCAGCAGGCCGCCGAGGTCCAGCGGCCGCGTGTACATCTCGACCTTCTGGCCGGGCTGCGGCGTCGGCCACTCCTCCCTGGGCCGGTCCCAGTAGAGCTCGATGCCGTTGCCGTCGGGGTCGCTCAGGTAGAGCGCCTCGCTGACCCCGTGGTCGGAGGCGCCGTCGAGCGGGACGCCGGCGCCGCGCAGGCGGCCGAGCGCATCGGCCAGGGCGGCACGGGTCGGGTAGCGGATCGCGAAGTGGAAGAGGCCGGTCGAGCCTGGCGGCGGGGGCGAGCCCCCCTTCGAGTGCCAGGTGTTGAGGCCGATGTGGTGGTGGTAGCCGCCCGCGGAGACGAAGGCCGCTTCATCTCCGTAGCGCTGCTGCAGCTCGAAGCCGAGGACGCCGCAGTAGAACTCGAGCGCGCGCTCCAGGTCGGCCACCTTCAGGTGGACGTGGCCGATGTCGGCGCCGGGATCGATCGGATTAGGGTCCATCGAGTGCGGTGTTGACAAGGCGATCGGCCTCGGCGTTGTGCTCGCGGCGCACGTGACGGATCGACCAGCTCTCGAAATCGCGCAGCGCCGCCTTCACCTGGGCGTGCAGCTCCCGCATCGTCGCGTCCTTGACCTTGTACTCGCCCTTGACCTGCTTGACGACGAGCTCGGAGTCGCCGACAAGCTCCAGCTCTCCGGCGCCGAGGGCCGCGGCGCGCTCGATCCCCAGCAGCAGCGCTCTGTACTCGGCGACGTTGTTGGTCGCGCGGCCGATCCGCTCGCCGCGCTCCTCGAGCACCTCGCCACCGGCGTCCTGGACGACCGCGGCGATCGCGGCCGGCCCGGGGTTGCCACGCGCCCCGCCGTCGACGTTGACGACGACCTTCACCGGCGCCTCAGCCAACCCATACGGCGGCGGCGCACCGGGGCGCCGGCCGTACCGAAGACCACGCGGGCGTCCTCCCCCAGGCTCGCGTTCCAGTGACGAGCGGAGCGGTCGAGCTGCTCGACGTTCTCGCCCCTGGCGATCTCCGTCACCGGCCGGCGCGCCTCGCTGACGTCGACGCCCCACTGGTACCAGCAGAGCTCCCAGGCGACGGTGATCCGCACCTCGCTCGGCGAACCGGCGGCAGCGCCGACCGAGACCGAGGGACGGCCCAGGCTGCGGCTCAGTCCGACCACAGTGCGGGCGGCATCGCTCTCGTCGAAGCGGACGACCGCCCGCTCGAGCCGGCTGCCAGGCGCCTCCTCCTGCCGCCGCCTCACGTTCGCCCCCGGAGCGGCTGGATCGCGCTGATAGATGCTCACGCCTGAAAGCTAGTTCACCGGACCCCGCGCGACGCGATTCAGCCGGCGGCTGAGACGACTTTTTCGGCCAGGTGGGCCGGCACCTCTTCGTAGCGGTCGAACTCGACCTCGAAGTCCGCCCTGCCGCCGCTGATCGAGCGCAGGTCGGGCGCGTAGTCGAGCACCTCGGCCATCGGCACCTCCGCCTTCACCTCGGTCATCCCACCCTTCGGCTCCATCCCCAGCGGGTGGCCGCGGCGCGAGTTGAGGTCGCCGATCACGTCGCCGACGACGTCCTCGGGGCAGTTGACCGCGAGCCGCACGATCGGCTCCAGCAGCACCGGGTCCGCCGCTTCCATCGCCTCCCTGAAGGCCATCGCGCCAGCGATCTTGAAGGCCATCTCCGAGGAGTCGACGTCGTGATGCTTGCCGTCGACAAGCCGCACCCGCACCCCCTTCACCGGGTAGCCGGCGACCGTGCCGTGCGCCATCGCCTCCTCCACCCCCT
Source organism: Solirubrobacterales bacterium (assembly GCA_036525295.1). Lineage (GTDB taxonomy): Bacteria > Actinomycetota > Thermoleophilia > Solirubrobacterales > 70-9 > VRUE01. Next base: position 25,556 of record DATDAQ010000138.1, read on the forward strand.
TCTCCACCGCCGGGATGAAGCTGCCCGGGATCGACGCACCCTTGATCTTGTTGACGAAGTCCAGCTCGGTACCGTCGCCGGCCGGCTCGATCTCGATCTGGCAGTCGGCGAACTGGCCGCGCCCACCGGACTGCTTCTTGTAGCGGGCGCGGGCGCCGGCGGGGCGGCGAATCGACTCCTGGTAGGGCACGCGCGGCGGGTGCAGCTCGATCTCGACCCCGAAGCGCCGCTTCATCCGCTCGACCATCACCTCGACGTGGATCTGGGTGAGGCCGGCGATGATCTGCTCTCCGGTCTGGGCGTCGCGGTGGACGTCGAGCGTCGGGTCCTCCTCGGTCAGCCGGCGCACCGCCGCGGCGGCCTTCTCCTCGTCCCCCTTGGACTTGGGCTCGTAGGCGAACGCCATCACCGGGTTGGGAAGGTCGAGCGGCGAGAAGGAGATCTCCTCCTGGCCGGCGCAGAGCACGTCGCCGGCGTGGGTCTCCTTCAGCTTGGCGACCGCGCCGACGTCGCCCGCCCCCAGCTCCGTGGCCGGCTTCAGTTCCTTGCCGAGCGGCTGGCCGAGCTGTCCGATCCGCTCCTTCTGGCCGCCGCCGACGTTGAACGCCTGCGAGTCCGAGCCCAGCGTCCCGCGGTAGACGCGGAAGAGGTTGACGCGACCGGTGTATGGGTCGGCGAGCGTCTTGAAGACGTAGGCGACGAGCGGACCGTCCTCGTCGGGCTCGATCTCGATCTCCTCGCCGCCGGCCCCGCGCGCCGCCACCGCGCCGCGCATCGCCGGCGAGGGCAAATCCTCGACCAGCGCCTCGAGCAGCCGGCTGGTACCGAGGTTGCGCGTCGCCACCCCGCAGGTGACCGGGAAGATCCGCCCGTCGGTCACCCCCTGCTTCAGCACGCGCACGATCTCGTCGTGGTCTATCTCCTCGCCCTCGAGGTAGCGCTCCATCAGCTCGTCGGAGTTCTCCGCCACCTCGTCCATCAGCCTCTCCCGGTGCTCCTCGGCTCGCTCGCGCAGCTCGGCCGGGATCTCGACCTCCTCGGCGGCACCGGGCCCCGTGCCCTCGTAGACGAACGCCTTCAGGTCGATCAGGTCGACGACGCCGCGGACCTCCTGCTCGGCGCCGATCGGGATCTCGGTGGCGACCACGTGGGGGCCGAACGCGACCTTCAACGAATCAAGGGCGCGAAAGAAGTCGGCCCGCTCGCGGTCGAGCATGTTGACGTAGACGAGCCTGGCCAGGCCCTCGGCGTCGGCGCGGCGCCAGAGTCGCTCGGTGTGGATCTCGACTCCCATCACCGCGTTGACGACGACCACTGCCGCGTCAGCGACCCGCAGCGCCCCGATCGCGTCGGCGACGAAGCTCGGCTCCCCGGGGGTGTCGATCAGGTTGATCTCGCGGCCGCCGTGCTCGAAGCAGGCGACGGCGGCGTTGATCGACATCGCCCGCTCCTGCTCGTCGGGCTCGTGGTCGGAGACGGTGGAGCCGTCGGTCACGTTTCCCAAGCGGCCGACCGCCCCGGCCTCGAACAGCATCGCCTCGTGCAGGCTCGTCTTGCCGCAGCCCCGGTGCCCTATCAAAGCGACATTTCGAATCCGGTCTGCAGCCTTATGAGGCATGCCAGTGAAGGTACACCCACACCGGCGGAACTCAAATGGAAAACGTCTGCGGAGTTAGACGGCCTGAAGACCGGATTTGAGGCGCATCACTGCCTTGGTGTGCAGCTGGGAGACGCGCGACTCGGTGACGCCTAGCACCTCGCCGATCTCGCGCAGGGTGAGGTTCTCGTAGTAGTAGAGCGCGACCACGAGCTGCTCGCGCTCGGGCAGCGAGGCGATCGCCTCGGTCAGGCGGTCCTTGACCTCGCTGCTGGCAAGCGATTCCTGGGGGTCCTCGGCGCGCGGGTCGGAGATCGTGTCGAGCAGCGAGACCTGGTCGCCGGAGGAGTCCGAGACCGTCCACAGCTCATCGAGCGCGTAGACCGAGGAGTTGGCGATCTCCAGTAGCGAAGTCTGCAGTTCGTCCTCGTCGACGCCGAGCTCTTTGGCCAGCTCGGCCTCTGTGGGCGCCCGCTGCAGCGTGTGCTCGAGCTTGGCCTGCGCCGCCTCGATTTCGCGAGCTCGCGAGCGCACCGAGCGCGGCACCCAGTCGAGCGAGCGCAGCTCGTCGATGATCGCGCCGCGGATCCGGGTCATCGCGAAGGTCTCGAACTTGATCCCGCGCTCGGGCTCGAAGCGCTCGATCGCGCCGATCAGGCCCATCAGGCCGTAGGAGATCAGGTCGGCGTCGTCGACGTGGGACGGCAGCCCGGCGCCGAGGCGGCCGGCGACGAACTTGACCATCGGCGAGTAGGCAACGACCAGGCGCTCGCGGGCGCTCGCATCCCCTTCGCCCTTGTAACGGCGCCAAAGATCGCGAAGCTCAACCTCTTTTACCCCTGTTTCCATGGCTCCAGCGTGATTCTAGAGTTGCTGACGGGTGGTTTGCCGATCATGCCCGCGGATGGGTCGCGGCGTACGCGTCACGCAGGCGGGCGGCATCGACGCGAGTGTAGACCTGTGTGGTCGAGATCGAGGCGTGGCCGAGCAGCTCCTGGATCGTCCGCAGGTCGGCGCCGCCCTCCAGCAGGTGAGTCGCGAAGCTGTGTCGCAGCGAGTGCGGCGAGACCCCGGCGGCCAGCGCCGCCTCGCGAACCCAGAGCCCGAGGCGGCGGGTGACGTCGGAGTTGGAGAGGCGCCGGCCGCTCTTGGAGAGGAAGAGCGCGAGCTCGCGCGGGTCGGAGGCGAGGGCGTGACGACCGCGCTCGGTGTAGCGCCGCAGGGCCTGCTGGGCGGGCTCGCCGACCGGCAGGAGGCGCTCCTTGGATCCCTTGCCGAGCACGCGAAGCTGCTCGGTCTCGAAGTCGAACGCACCGACGTCGAGGTTGACGATCTCCTCGCAGCGCAGGCCGCAGGAGTAGGCCAGCTCGAGCATCGCCCTGTCGCGCAGCTCCAGCGGGGTGCGGGCGGGGATCCGCTCCAGCAGGTCGCGCACCTCCGCGGCCGAGAGCACCCGGGGAAGCTTCTCCTCGCGCTTCGGGCTGGAGACGAGGTCGGCCGGGTTCTGGCCGACCCGCTCGGTGCGGACGAGGAAGTCGAAGAGGCCGCGGATCGCCGCCAGCTTGCGGGCCACCGTCGCCGGCGCCATCCCCGCCGAGGAGAGGCCGGCGGCGTAGCGGCGCACGTCGCGGTGGCGAATGTCTCCCGGGGCGCGCCCCTCCGCCCAAGCGACGAACTGCCCGAGGTCGACCCCGTAGGCCCGCCGCGTGCGCTCCGCCGCGCCGCGGCCACTGAGGTCGCGGTCGTAAGCCTTGAGCGCTTCGTCCCAGGTCATCGAGCTGAGTTTCGCCACGCGGAGTGGCGAGCCTCTAACCGATGTAGATGGGGGTGCCTACGTCCACGCGGTCGTACAGCTCTTCCACGTCGGGAATCGCCATCCGCACGCATCCGTGCGAGGCCGCCGAGCCCAGCGAGTAGGTCTCTTCGGTGCCGTGGATGCCGGCGCCTTCATAGATTCCCATCCAGCGTGCCTTGATCGGGTTGGAGGGGCCCGGCGGGATGTCCTGGCCGGCGAGGCTCCCGGCCCAATCGGATTCGGGCACGTGCCAGGTCGGGTTTTCTTCCTTTTCCTGGATCGAGTAGAGGCCTTCCGGGGTTTCGAGCCCTTCCTGGCCGACCGCCACCGTGTAGGTCTTGGCCAGCTTCAGGTCTTCCCAGAGGCGGAGCGTGTAGGAGCCGCGGTCGAGCGTCAGGTAGGAGGGGTAAGAGCTGGCGACTTCCTGGGTGGTCACCTCGGGTTTCGTGTAGTGGGTGCGGGCGGCGATCGTGTGGTCGGCATCCGCGTTGAGGACGGCGGCGTGCAACTGGCGCGTGAGCAGGTTGTCGCGCAGCTTGCGCCCGTTCCGCGCCTTGACCACGACCAGCGATTCGGCGCTGGGTTCGACCGTCGCGTCCTCGGCTTCGCGGTTGACGGCGGCCGCGACGCGGCGCACGAAGCGGTTGATCGCGCGCTGGGAATAGGTGACGTCGGCGCCGATCCGCTCTTCGACGTCGCCACCGGTCACGTAGCGCACCAGCCGTCCCGGAAGCCCGCCCTCGCGACTGTCCTTGAGCGCTTCTTCGACCGCGACGTCGAGATCGGCATGGACCTTGAGCGTCTTGCCGGGGAGCTCCCAGGTATCGCCGTCGTAGCCGACGCGAATCGAGTGACGCAAGGGGCGCAGCAGCTGAACGCGCACCGCCCGCCTCGCTTCCTCGGCGTCCATGCCGCCGACGTCGACGCCGGCGATCGTCACACCGTCGGCGATCTCGTCCTGCTGCGTGGTGTCGTATGCATAGCCGACGGACACGCCCAGAACGAGCAGAGCCAGGATCGCGACGATCGCAATTTTGCCTTTGCGACCCACTGTGGAGAGTTTAGGCACACGATCCGGTCGTTATGGCGGATATCGTTCCGGTGAGCGATGAGTACCAAGGCCAACGCCCGCAAGGGCTCCAAGGACGACGTCCGCAAGGAGGTCTGGAAGGCGATGGACCGCGAGGGCGTTTCCCGCTTCCCGGGCGCCGAGGGCCGTATCCCCAATTTCGCCGGGGCGAAGCTGGCGGCCGAGAAGCTGGCCGGCTACAGGCTCTGGAAGCGCGCCCAGGTGATCAAGGCGAACCCCGACTCCCCCCAGACCTACGCCCGGCGCATGGCCCTGGAAGAAGGCAAGGTCGTGATCATGGCCGTCCCGCGCCTGCGCGATCCCCATCCCTTCCGGGTCCTCGACCCGAAGAAGCTCACCAAACGCGCGGTGAAGGAGGCGGCGACGATCAAGGGGGCCCTCAAACATGGGCGCGTGACGGCCCTCGACGAGCTGCCCGAGATCGACTTCGTGCTCTGCGGCTCGGTCGCCGTGAACCTCAGCGGCGCCCGGGTCGGCAAGGGCGGGGGCTACTCCGACCTCGAGTACGGCGTGCTGATCGACGCCGGCAAGATCGACGGCCACACCACGGTGGCGACGACCGTCCACCCGACCCAGGTCCTGCACCGCCACCTGATGATGACGTCGCACGACCTGCCGGTCGACGTGATCGCCACCCCGCGCGCCGTGATCGAGGTCGAGCGCCAGTACGAGCGGCCGCGCGGCATCCTCTGGGACCACCTGCAGCCACCGCAGATCCGCGAGATACCCATACTCGAACGTATGGGCTATGCCTGAGACTTCGCTCGACGACTACGGCAACCCGGATCCCGAGTGGCTGGGGATCGAGTGGCACAGCCACGTGCACCAGGTCGCGCTGCCCGGGGCCACCGTCAACTACGCCGAGATCGGCGAGGGCGATCCGATCGTCTTCGTCCACGGCATCTCCGGGTCCTGGCAGAACTGGCTGGAGAACCTGCCCCACTTCGGTCGTCGGCGGCGGGCGATCGCACTCGACCTGCCCGGCTTCGGCGCCAGCCCGATGCCCACCTGGCCGATCGACATGTACGCGTACGGCCAGCTGCTGCACGACTTCTGCGAGAAGCTCGGGATCGACCGGGGCGCGACGCTGGTCGGCAACTCGATGGGCGGCCTGGTCGCCGGCGAGGCGGTGCTCTCCGCGCCGGAGCGCTTCGACCGGCTCGTCCTCGTCTCGGCCGCGGGCCTGCTCAACACCTGGCTTCCCCACGAGCGGGGCAAGGCGACCTCGCGGGCCTGGGGCACGTTCGGGCCCGGGTTCGGCAAGCTCGCGCGGGAGGTCGTAACCCACCGCCGGGCTCGCTACGCGATGTTCCGCTTCTTCATGCGCCACCCGGGGCGGTTGCGCAAGGAGCTGCTCTGGGAGCAGATGGCCTCAGGACTTCCCGCGCGGGGTTTCGCCGACGCGCTCGACGCGGTGATCGAATACGACGCCCGCCACCGGCTGGAAGAGATCGAGATTCCGGTGATGATCGTCTGGGGCACCGACGACTGGGTGATCCCATCCGTGGCCGCACACAGCTACAACCGCCGCATCCCCCACTCCCGCCTGGAGATCTTCGAGGAGACCGGGCACGTGCCGCAGCTGGAGCGCCCGGCGCGCTTCAACGCGTTGCTGGACGAGTTCCTCACCTGACACCTGACCAAGCAGATCAAGGACGCAGGGAGCGTGGCGTGCTCCGCACGCGAGCGACCGAGGACGCAGAGATGCCCCGGCCAGGTGTCAGGTGACGGCGCCCTGGGACGCCGAGGAGACAGTGGCGGCGTACTTGGCCATCACCCCGGGGCCAAAAGGCGACTCAGGGGACTTGTACTCGGCAACGCGCCTGGCGATCTCCTCGTCGGAGAGGTCGACGTCGAGACGGCGGGCGCCAATGTCGACCGTGATCTTGTCGCCCTCCTGAATCGCGGCTATCGGGCCTCCCCTTGCCGCCTCGGGGGCGACGTGGCCGATCATCAGGCCGCGGGTGGCGCCGGAGAAGCGCCCGTCGGTGACCATCGCCACGCTCTCCCCCAGCCCCTCGCCGACGATCGCCGCGGTGACCTGCAGCATCTCGCGCATCCCCGGGCCGCCGACCGGGCCCTCGTTGCGGATGACGACGACGTCGCCCGGCTCGATCTTCTGGTCCTTGACCGCGCGGAAGCATTCCTCTTCGGACTCGAAGACGCGGGCGGGCCCCGTCTGCTGGGTCCGCTCGGTACCGGCAAGCTTCACCACGGCCCCTTCGGGCGCGAGGTTGCCGCCCAGGATCGCCAGGCCGCCTTCGCTCTTCACCGGATCGCCGAGCGGGCGCACGACCTCCTGGCCGGGAGCCTCGCTCGCCTCGCTCGCCACCTCGCCGATCGTCTTCCCGGTGACCGTGATCGCATCGGAGTGCAGGCTTCCCGATTCGGCGAGCCGCTTGAGGATCACCGGCACGCCGCCGGCCGCGTAGAGGTCGGTGGCGACGAAGCGCCCGCCGGGCTTGAGGTCGGCGAAGAGCGGCGTCGCGCGGGAGATGCGCTCGAAGTCGCCCATCGTCAGCTCGATCTCGAGCTCGCGGGCGAGCGCGATCAGGTGCAGGACGGCGTTGGTCGACCCCCCCGAGGCGCAGACGCAGGCGATCGCGTTCTCGAGCGAGTCGCGCGTGATCACCTTGCTCGGCCGCAGGTCGTCGACGAGGACGTTCAGCACCAGCTCGCCGATCCTCTCGGCGACGGTTCCCTTGTCGTCGTCTTCGGCGGGCACCATCGCCGAGCCGCCGGCGCTGATCCCGAGAGCCTCGAAGGCGCAGGCCATCGTGTTGGCGGTGAACTGACCGCCGCAGGCGCCGGCGCCGGGGCTGGCCACGCCCTCGAGCTCGTGCAGTTCCTCGTCGCTCATGTCGCCCGCGTTGTGGGCGCCGATCGCCTCGAAGATGTCGAGGATGGTGACGTCGCGCCCGTGCCAGTGGCCGGGGGCGATCGAGCCGCCGTAGAGGACGACCGAAGGCACGTCGAGCCGGGCCAGCGCCATCGCGCAGCCCGGGATCGTCTTGTCGCAGGCACAGAGGGCGACGATCGCGTCGAACTGGTAGCCGCGGGCCATCAGCTCGATCGAGTCGGCGATCACCTCGCGGCTGATCAGCGAGGCCTTCATCCCCTGGGTGCCCATCGTCACCCCGTCGGAGACGGCCACGGTGTTGAACTCCATCGGCGTGCCGCCCGCAGCGCGCACTCCCTCTTTGACGTGCTCGGCGAGGCCGCGCAGGTGGAAGTTGCAGGGCATCGCCTCGGTCCAGGTGTTGGCGATCCCGATCGTCGGCCGGCTGAGCGCGTCGTCGTCGAAGCCGATGCCCTTCATGTAAGCGCGCGCGTGGGCGCGGTCGGGCCCGTCGAAGACCACGCTGGAGCGCGGCCGGGGAAGCTTGGTCGTGGTGGCGCCGTTTGAGCTCATGGCCGAAATCTACTGGGGCGGTCCAGAGCTCAGGTTGAAAACGTCGACCGGCCCTGGTCCTTCACCAATGTTCCTGAGACCTGCAGCGACGGCGGCGGAGGCGACCTCGCGTGCCTTGCGCGCAGCCTCCAGCGGCGTCTCGCCCAGTGCCAGGAAGGCCGCCAGGGCCGAGGAGTGGGTGCAGCCGGAGCCGTGGGCGGCCCCGCCGGGATGCCGCTCGCCGGCGATCTCGGCCGACTCACGGCCGTCGAAGAAGAGGTCGACGACGCGCTCGCTGTGGCCACCGGTGACGACCACGACGCGCGGCCCCAGGGCCAGCACCTCGCGCGCCAGGTCCTCCTGCGAGAAGGGCTCGGCGGCGCCGGTCAGAGCAACAGCCTCCGGGATGTTGGGGGTGGCCACGGTGGCCAGCGGCAGCAGGCGCTCGACCAGCGCCGCGCGAGCGTCCTCGTCGAGCAGGACGGCGCCGCTCTCGGCGACCATCACTGGGTCGAGGACGATCGGCGCCTCGCCGACCAACCCAAGCGCCTCGACCACCGCGTCAACGGTCTCGGCGTTCCCCAGCATCCCGATCTTGACTGCGTCGACGCCGATGTCTTCAGCGACCGCGCCGACCTGGGCCACGATCGTCTCCGGCGAGACCGCCTCGACCGCCTCGACCCCAACCGTGTTCTGGGCCGTGATCGCGGTGATCGCGGTCATCCCGTGCACCCCGCAGCGCGCGAACGCCTTCAGGTCCGCCTGGATGCCGGCGCCCCCGCCGGAGTCCGAGCCGGCGATCGAGAGGACTTTGGGGACCGGCGAATTCACGGGCGCAACTCTAGAAGGGACGGGTGTGGCCAAGCAGATCAAGGACGCAGGGAGCGTGGCGTGCTCTGCACGCGAGCGACCGAGGACGCCGATATGCGCAGCGCCACACACGTCACCGCTGAGGCTGGAGCAACGTTCGCGCATAGGATCCGACCAGGGAGCAGGTGACGTAGCCGAGCGCCTCCAGGGTCGCCAGGGCGGACGCGGTCTCGGCGCCGGAGAGGTCGAGGCGGGCGGCGATCGCGTCGGAGGTCTCCTCCCCCTCCTCGATCGCCGCCAGCACCTGCAGCTGCTCGGGGCTCAGCTCGGAACCTGTCCGCTCGGCCTTGCGGACACCGGGGCCGAGCATCGCGTCGAGCACGTCCTGGGCATCGCGGACGAGACAGGCGCCGCCGGCGAGCAGGTGATTGGTGCCGGCCGAGGCGCGCGAGTTGACCGGGCCCGGCACCGCGCCGAGGTCGCGACCGAGGTCGGCAGCGAGGTCCGCCGTGATCAGCGACCCCGAGCGCTGCGCGGCCTCGACCACGATAGTCATCCCGGCCAGTGCGGCCATGATCCGGTTGCGCGCCGGGAAGCACCAGCGCCAGGCTCCGGTCCCGGGCGGAAGCTCCGAGAGGATCAGGCCTCTTTCGCCGATCTGCCGCCAGAGCGAGCGGTGAGAGGCGGGATAGGCGACGTCGGCCCCGCAGCCGAGCACGGCGACCGTCGTGCCGGCCTCAAGCGCTCCCCGGTGCGCGCAAGCGTCGATGCCAAAGGCGAGCCCGCTGACGACGAGCAGCCCGGCCGCGGTCAGCTCCCGTCCCAGCTCGCGGGCGATCTCGCGACCGTAGGTCGTGGCCCGCCTCGCCCCCACCACGGTCACGGTTCCCTCGGGCTCCATCTGCTCCAACAACGCCGGGTCGCCGCGGCCGATCAGCACCCAGGGTGCGTCGGGAGCGTCGTGCAGGCCGGCCGGGAAGCGCCGGTCGTGGTGGCAGCACGCCCAGCACTGCGCCGCAACGAGGTCGGCGAGAAGGCGACTCTCGGGCACCGCACCGACCTCGGCCAGGATCTGCGCCGCCACCTTCGGCGCGGCTGCCACGGCCAGGTCCTCGTTGGAGAGCCGCAGCAGTTCGGGCGAGCGCGAGCCCACCGCTCCGCTGGCGATCTTTTCGATGTAGGGGGCCAGGTGGGCGAGCAGCCGCGAGCGGCGCAGGCAGTCGGGGCAGGCGTGCGGCTCGCTCACTCGGTGTCCCTCCGGCGCAGTTGCAGCGCCTGGGCCATCTCCTCGCGCCCGATCGCCTCGGCCCCGGCGAGGTCGGTGACGGTGCGGGCCAGCCTAAGGACCCGGTCGTGGGCGCGGGCGCTGAGCCGGCGGCGCGAGTAGGCATCGGCGAGCAGCGCCGCCGCGGGCTCGTCGAGGGCGCACTCACGCACCTCGCTCGGGGTCATCTCGGCGTTGCTGCGCCCCGAGCCGAGGCGGCTTTCCTGACGCTCTCGCGCCGCGGCCACCCGCTCACGCACCGCGGCGGAGGCCTCCCCCTGCGGGCCGGCGAGCTCCTCGGCACTGGGCTGGCGGATCGCGGCGAGGAGGTCGATGCGGTCGGCGAGCGCTCCGCTGAGGCGCGCCTGGTAGCGACGCACGGCCAGCGGTGCGCAACTGCACTCGGGGTCGGCCTCCCCGCGGCCGCACGGGCAGGGGTTGGCGGCAGCGACGAGCATGAAGCGGCAGGGCAGGTAGCGCCACGAGCCGGCGCGGGCGATCGAGACCCAGCCGGTCTCCAGCGGCGCCCGCAGCGCCTCCAGCGTGTCGCGGCGGAACTCGCAGAGCTCGTCGAGGAAGAGGACGCCGCGGTGGGCGAGCGTCGCCTCGCCCGGCGAGGGCGGGTTTCCACCACCGACCAAGCCCGCCGGGCTGACGGTGTGATGGGGCGCGCGGAACGGCCTCCCGCCGGCTTCGCCGGCACCCAGGCGCCCGCAGGCGCTGGCGATCCGCGCCACCTCCAGCGCCTCCTCCGGGGCGAGCGGCGGCAGGATCGAGGGAAGCCGGCTGGCCGCGAGCGACTTGCCAGCGCCGGGAGGGCCGACCATCAGCAGGCTGTGGCCGCCCGCCGCGGCGACCTCGAGCGCGTGGCGGAGGTGGCGCTGGCCGCGCAGGTCGGCAAGGTCGGGGACGCCGGCGCCGGAGCTGAGCCGCAACGGCATCGGCTCCGGGCGGTCGGGCATCCACTCCCCGGCCGCCAGCGCGGAGAGTTGCGCCAGGTTCTCCAGGCAGATCACGCCGATGTCCCCCGCGAGCGCCGCCTCCGCTCCGTTCTCGACCGGGACCACGATCGCCTCCGTGCCCCGCTCGCGCGCCGCCTCGGCGATCGCCAGAACCCCGGGCACAGCGCGGACGGCGCCGTCGAGCGCCAGCTCGCCGACCAGCGCCAGCTTCGGCAGCCGCCCCAGGTCGAGCTGGCCCGAGGCGACGAGCAGCGCCGCTGCGATCGCCAGGTCCATCCCGGGTCCCGCCTTGCGCAGGCTGGCCGGGGCGAGGTTGGCGACGATCCGCCGCAGCGGGAAGTCGAAGCCGCAGTTGACCATCGCCGCCCGCACCCGCTCGCGCGCCTCGCGCACCGCCGCATCGGGAAGGCCGACGACGGAGAAGGCCGGCAAGCCCCGGTGCACGTCGACCTCGACCCAGACTGGACGGGCGACGATGCCGTCGAGAGTGAATGTCTGAGCCGTGGCCAGCACGGAAACCACGCTAGGGAGCCAAATCCGACGCGTGGGCACCACAGTCGCGCGGTTGTGTCAATCCTTTCGGCCAGAAGGCGCGCAGCGGCCGCCGAGCCCGCCGGGGCGGCCCTATGGTCGGGCTCGATGACCGTGCAGAGACAGCGGATCGGCCGCGCCGCCGAGAACCTCATCGCCGACCGCCTTGCCGCCTCGAGCTGGGAGATCGTCGAGCGCAACGCCCGCACCCGCTTCGGCGAGCTCGACATAGTCGCCCTCGACGGTCGCACGCTCGTCTTCGTCGAGGTCAAGGCCGGCCGGGCCGGATCGTCCTTCGGCCCCGAGCGCCCAGTCCTCGGCGTCGACTGGCGCAAGCAGCTGAAGGTGAGGCGCCTGGCGACCGCCTGGATGGGCGAACGCCGCAACGCCTCCCGCTACAGCGAGATCCGCTTCGACGCCGTCGGCGTCACCTTCGACCGCAGCGGACGCGCTATCGACGTCGAGCACATCCGCGGCGCGTTCTAGCCGGCCAGCTCGAGCTGCGCGTACGCGACAGACTGAAAGGATCGCCGGTGCAGCGGCGAGATGCCGATCCGCTCGATCGCCTCGCGGTGCTCGGGGGTCGAGTAGCCGACGTGCTCCTCGAAGCCCCAGCCGGGGTGGTCGGCGGCGGCGCCGTGCATGTAGCGGTCGCGGGTGACCTTGGCGATCACCGAGGCGGCGGCGATCGCGGCACTGGTGCCGTCGCCTTCGATCACGGCGCGGTGGGGCACGGCGCAGCCGCGCAGGGAGAAGCCGTCGACCAGGCAGGTCGCCTCGTCGCCGGGCCGCAACCGCTCCAGGGCACTGGCCAGGGCCTCGATGTTGGTTACGTGCAGGCCGCGGTCGTCGATGCCGCGCGCGCAGCGGACAACGACGCTGACCCTCTCAGCCGCGCGCAGCACGCAAGGGAACATCTCCGCGCGCTTCTCGGCCTTCATCTGCTTGGAGTCGTGCAAACCGGCGAGGGCGCGGCGGTCGGCGTGGGAGAGCGCCTCGTAGTCGATCAGCACCGCGGCGGCGACAAGAGGGCCGGCGAGGCACCCGCGGCCGGCCTCGTCGGCACCGGCGACCAGGCGGCTGCCGAGGCCACGGTCGAAGGCGAAGAGCTTCCGCGTCCGCGCCAGCCGGCGCTGGTGGGTCCTGCCGCCGGGAGGCGGCTTAGAAGATGCCGACGCGGTCGGGAGGCCAGTAGGTGGCAAAGGCCTTGCCGATGATCCAGTCGCGGGGTACGGGGCCCCAGTAGCGGCTGTCGTCGCTTTCGCCACGGTTGTCGCCCATCATGAAGTAATGGTCGGGTGGGATCGTGATCGTTTTCGGCAAATTGCAGACTGTGGCCGAGCCGCACGGCCTGGTGTAGGACTCTTCGCTCTTTTCTCGGCCGTTGACGACCGGGTACCCGTTGCGGACGGAGAGCGTGTCGCCGGGGCCGGCGACGATCCGCTTGATGAAGTTCTGGTCGGAGCGGGCCAGGGTGGGGCGCGGGCAGGCTTCCCGCGGCCCGTGGGGGACGCCGCACTGGGCGCCGTTGTCGACCCCGGCCGGGGGATGGAAGACGACGATGTCGCCTATCCCGGGATCGGTGAAGCGGTAGAGGAACCGGTTGACGAGGACGCGCTGGCCTACGTCGAGCGTCGGTTCCATCGACTGCGACGGGATCTGGTAGGGCTTGATCAGCCAGGCCTGGATGGCGAGGGCCAGGGCCAGGGCCAGGGCGACGATCACGGCCAGCTCGATCAGCCCGCCGCCTCGGGTCTTCGGCTTGGGGATCCTGGGGGTCAGGCCGGGTCTCCGCCGGAGCCGTCGGAATCCTCGTCCGTCGTCTCTTTCTCGGCATCATCCGCCGCGGCGTCGTCCTCGGTCTCCCCCGCCTCGGCCGCTTCAGCGTCCGCGCCCTGCTCGGTCTCGCCTGCGGCCTCAGGCTCAGCCGCCTCCGCCTCGGGCGCCTCTGAAGTCTCCGCCTCCGCCTCGGGCTCAGCCTGCTCCTCCTCGGAGCCCTCCTCAGCCACCTCCGCCTTGGGCTCCTCAGCGGTTTCAGGCTCAGGTGCGTCAGCCTCCTCCGCATCTGCCGTGGGTGGTGTCGAGGATGGGGAGTCGCCCGCAGCTTGCGAGGACGACTCGTCATCCTCGGCGACAGGACCCGCGGCCCCATCCGCCTCGGCCTGCGCAGCGTCTTCCTCAGCCTGCGTCACACCCTCGGCGTCCACCGCTTCGGGCTCCGCCGCGGTCGGCGTAGAGATCAGCTCGTCGTCGATCCCCCACCTCCGCTCGGCGACCCGCGCCGCCTTGCCGATGCGGCCGCGCAGGTAGTAGAGCTTGGCCCGGCGCACGTCTCCCCGGGCGGCGATCTCGAGTTTCTCGATCTTCGGCGAGTGCAGCGGAAAGGTCCGCTCGACGCCGACGCCGAAGGACTGCTTGCGCACGGTGAAGGTCTCACGCACCCCCGAGCCCTGTCGCCGCAGGACGATTCCCTCGAAGACCTGGGTGCGGCGGCGGCTACCCTCGACGACCTGGAAGTGGACACGCACGCGATCGCCGGGGTCGAAGGACGGGAGTCCCTTCCTCAGCTGACTGCGCTCGATGTCTTGGATGACGCTGCTCATATCGGTTCCTTCGCGCTTCGCTCGCGAAAAAAGACCGCCGGGCCCGGGCCGGGCGCCGCGCGGTGGCGGAATGGTAGCTACTCGGGGCCTTTTTCGAGCTGCTCCGCCCGCGCCCTGCTCTGCTCCGCCCTCCAGAGCCGCACTCGCTCGTGATCGCCGGAGAGCAGCACGTCGGGCACGTCCCAGCCCCGGTAGACCGGCGGGCGCGTGTAGTGCGGGTACTCGGGCGCACCCTCCAGAACCTGGCTGAAGGACTCCTCGACCGCGCTGTGCTCGTGCCCGAGAGCGCCCGGCAGCTTGCGCATGACCACGTCGGCGAGCACCATCGCCGGCAACTCGCCGCCGGCAAGCACGTAGCGCCCGATCGAGACCTCGTCGTCGGCGAAGTGCTCGTGCACCCGCTCGTCGAACCCCTCGTAGCGCCCGCACAGCAGCGCCACGTGGGGCTCCTGGGTCAGCTCATCGGCCAACTCGTCATCGAGCAACCGCCCGGTGGGCGAGAGCAGCACGACCCGGGGCCGCTCCCCGTTTGCGTAAGCCGCCTGAAGCGCGGCATCGACCACGTCGACCCGCAGCACCATCCCGGCTCCCCCGCCATAAGGCGCATCGTCGACCTGCCCGGCCCCCAGTGGCGTCGTGTCGCGGTAGTTGAAGAGGCGAAGCTCGTTGCCTTCGGCGACGGCGTTCTGCACCGAGCGCTGCGACTGGAACCAGTCGAAGGCCTCGGGGAAGAGGGT
>DATDAQ010000139.1:0-2255 GCA_036525295.1 Solirubrobacterales bacterium
CTTTAAGCGACTGAAGGGAGAACCCTGGGACCGCTCTGGTCTTTCGGAAGCTCGGCCGCCCCGGCGATCAGACTTTGGAACTCGTTGAGGGCGAGGTGCGCGACGGCCTCAAGCAACTCCTCATCCGTCCAGCCAATCTCACGCGCCTCCTCGTGCAGGTGGAGGGGCGGGTGGCCGTTGGCCTCAAGGGCGCCGTGCAGGTACTCGAGCAACGCTGCCTCCTTCGGGTCGGCCGATCCGAAGCTGCGGGCTCGGGAGACCTCGTCGAGGCCGAGCCCCGCCCCTCGTGCCGCCTTCGCGTGCTGGGCGATGCTGTAGCCGTCCTCGCGGTACTCGGCAACGGCCAGGGCGATCCGCACACGGGTCGCCCGCGGCAGGACGCCGCCGCGGAGCTCGGAGCGCATCCGCGTGTAGGCCCGTAGGACCGAGGGGGCGCCGGCGAGCACGCCGACGAACTTGGTCACGGCACCGCCCGTCGCCTGGATCGTTTTGATCAGCGGGGCGCTCTCGTCGGGCGCCGTCAACTCGTCGTGGATCTGGAACCTGCTCACGTCTGTTTTCACTGTCACTCGCATCGCCTCCGGCTTCGTCCGCGGATTCCGCTTCACAGAGCCTTTAAGTGGCCTTCACTTTACTTTTAGCCATTAACTTACGTCTGGTAAGTTATACCTGCTTTTCGGCAATCGTGCAAGCCGCCCCCTGGGGCCCGCCGCGCTGGCCGGGTCCAGTGCTCGTCCACCGCCTGGGGTATCCCGCTCACTACCCGGATACGGGGGCATCTACCCGCCTGGTTCACGGTGGCCCTTTTCGCCTATCGTTGCGCCCACCGAGCGGACAAGCGCGAGCCCAGGAGGCAGGAATGTCGGATCAACCCAAGAGTGCCGCTGACGTTGCCCAGATAGTCAAGGACCACGACGTCCGCTTCGTCCGCCTCTGGTTCACCGACGTGCTCGGGCAGCTGAAGAGCTTCTCGATCAATGCCTCCGAGCTGGAGGACGCCTTCGAGGGCGGCATGGGCTTCGACGGATCCTCGATCACGGGCTTCAACCCGATCGAGGAGTCGGACATGATCGCTATGCCCGACCCGTCGACCTTCGCCCTGATCCCGTGGCGGCCAGAGGGCGAAAACGCGGTCGCCCGCATGTTCTGCGACGTCCAGGTGCCCGGCGGCGAGCCCTACGAGGGCGATCCACGCTGGATCATGAAGCGCGCCCTCAAACGGGCCGAGGAGATGGGCTTCGAGGCGTTCAACATCGGCCCCGAGCTCGAGTTCTTCTACTTCCGCTCCGCCAAGCCGGAGGGGGGCGTGCCCGAGGTGCTCGACGAGGGCGGCTACTTCGACCTGACCACGCTCGACGCCGCCTCCGACGTGCGCCGCGACACCGTCCTGGCATTGGAGAAGATGGGCATCCACGTCGAGTACACGCATCACGAGGTCGGCCCCTCCCAGCACGAGGTCGACATGCGCTACAAGAACGCGCTGGCGATGGCCGACGACTGCATGACGTACCGCATCGTCGTCAAGGAGTACGCGATGAAATACGGCTGGCATGCCACCTTCATGCCGAAGCCGCTCTTCGGCGAGAACGGCTCCGGCATGCACGTCCACCAGTCGCTGACCAAAGACGGCAAGAACGCCTTCTTCGACGCCGACGACCAGTATTTCCTCTCGCCGACGGCGAAGGCGTTCATCGCCGGCCAGCTCAAGCACGCGCGCGAGATCTCACCGCTCTTCGCCCAGTGGGTCAACTCCTACAAGCGCCTGGTGCCCGGCTTCGAGGCGCCGGTCTACCTCGCCTGGTCGCGGCGCAATCGCTCCGCCCTGATCCGGGTGCCGCTCTACCACCCCGGCAAGGAGGGCGCGACCCGGGCCGAGCTGCGCTGCCCCGACCCGGCCTGCAATCCCTACCTCTGCTTCGCCGGCATGCTGCAAGCGGGCCTGGAAGGGATCGAGAAGGGCTACGAGCTGCCCGAGCCGATGGAGCAGAACCTCTACCACCTCTCCCCGGAGGAGCTCGCCCACCAAGGCATCGAGCAGCTACCCGAGACGCTCGGCGAGGCGATTGAGCTGGCAGCAGAGTCGGAGCTTGTACTGCGCACCCTGGGAGAGCACACTTTCCGGCGCTTTGTCGAGATCAAGCGCCAGGAGTGGGACGAGTACCGCGTTCAGGTCACCCCCTACGAGATCGAACAGTTCTTGCCGGTCCTGTAGGCCGGACGGGTCCCCCTCTCACGGAGGCTTTGGGAGCGAGGCG